>JAIDDH010000093.1 GCA_029055435.1 Acetatifactor sp. | reverse complement strand
AAGGTGCTGCCGGAGAAATTGCCCTTTCCGGTAACAGTGATCTTGGGTGCATTCTTGGGAGCGTCCTTGACAGCGTCTCCTTCCTTGCCCCACTCACATGCTTTGACATTGTTGCTGTATTTTACGGTATAGTCACTACCCTCCACCAGACGCTTTCCGTTGTTGGACACTACGATGGCAGGCTTGATGGCACTTCCGGTGTAGGTGTAGGTCTCGTCGGGATTTTTCAGTCTCACATGGAGTCCCACCTCCTCCGGGTCGATAGGGTCATCGGGGCCGGGGTTAGGGCCAGGGCCGGGATCAGGCTGAGTGCTGTCGCTCTGCCATTTTGCTCTGATTGTCATGCTTCTCGTCGGTGTGTAAGGTACGGTGATGGCATTGCCATCTTCATCTACCCAGCCCTGGAAGGTATAACCCTCTCTCGTCAGTGTGGAAGGAAGGTCGGTCTCCGTCAGCTCTGTGCCCGCCTCGATTACCTTCTCCACAGGCTCTGTGCCATCCTGCTTATCAATCGTGATGGTATACTGATTTTCTGCAACTACCTCCTGCCATTTTGCTCTGATTGTCATGCTCTTGGTCGGCGTATAAGGTACGGTGATGGCATTGCCGTCTTCATCTACCCAGCCCTGGAAGGTATAGCCCTCTTTCGTCAGGGTGGCAGGAAGGTCGGTCTCCGTCAGCTCTGTGCCCGCCTCGATTACTTTCTCCACGGGCTCCGTGCCATCCAGTCTGTCGATCGTGATGGCATACTGGTCTTCTGCAACGATCTTCCGCCATTTCGCTCTGATCGTCATGCTCTTGGCGGGTGTATAAGGTACCGTGATGGTCTCGCCGTTCTCATCCTCCCAGCCAAGGAAGGTATAGCCCTCTCTCGTCAGCGTGGAAGGAAGATCGGTCTCCGTCAGCTCTGTGCCCTCAACCACTGTCTTCATGGTTGCTGTCGTACCGTCCTGTTTGTCAATCGTGATGGTATACTGCTTTTTTGCCTCCCACTTTGCCGTAATGGTCATGTTCTTGATCGGCGTATAAGGTACGGTAATGACATTACCCTCTTCATCTACCCAGCCCTGGAAGGTATAGCCCTCTCTCGTCAGCGTGGAGGGAAGATCCGCCTCTGTCAGCTGTGTCCCCTCGACTACTGTCTTCACCACTGCCTCCGTGCCGTCCTGTCTGTCAATGGCGATGACATACTGCGCTTTCACGCTCTCACCCTTCACAGAGATATAGTAGATATTCACTCCATCCCCGGCAGCATAAATCTGCCATGTACCTTCCGTCAGTTCCTGTGTATATTTTGCTGCTGCATCAATATTGGAAATATCGTAAGTTTTAGTTCCGTTTGTTATTTTAAGCGCCCTGCCCGTGCCGCTCTTTCCACTTGCAGCCACCAGTGTGAGTGTGGCATTCGCTTCAATCGTAAAGGAAACATTTCTGTCACTGGTGCTTCCCGCGCCGTTCAGCTTCAATCTTCTGGTATAATCCACACCATCCACAGTCACAGCACTGACATCAACAGACAGATTCTTGTCAGAAGTCGCTTTAAAGGTAAAGCCATTTCGTATAAATACCTCTTTATAATCTCTGGCGGGTAGATCCTTCATATCCAGCACCAGATACTCGCTGTCAGGCTCCCCTGCCAGCCACTTCGCATACAGGGTAAAATTACTCTTTACAGGGGCACTGAAATCATACTTCTGCGTGCATTCAGAGTCTGCATACCAGCCGTCAAAGGTATAACCGCTCTTCAGAATCTCCGCAGGCTCCATACAGGCATAGCCCGCCTGAACCTTCTGGGACTCCACACTGAGGCCGCCCTTGCTGTCGAAAGTGACTGTGCAGAACGCAGGATCCACACCATTTGCATAAGTCACGTTGATGGCATAGAAGTTCACACCGCCCGAATTGTTTCCTCCCTTGGTACTGCCCTTGGAATAAATATAGTAAGTATCTGCTGCAGGCAGCTTCACAGTGACAAGATTGCCCTTGCTGCCGCTCAGAATAATCTTATCAGGAGTCGTGGTCGTATTATCTGTCTCATTCTTTACTGTGATACCTGTAGTAATCTCTACAAACTCACCTTTTTCATTTAACGTAGCTACACCAAGCTCACATTCATCGCCTGTAGTGGCGACAACGCATGCCATGGTCAATGTTGCCGCATCCTCTGTGGTGACCTTAATGCTTCTGTAATCCTTCGTGCCGATTCCACCGGTCTTAAGTCTTCCGGTATATTTTGTACCACCTATGGTCTTCTCGCTTCCCACATCAACACCCACGCTCTGGTCTGCACCTTCGCCTGCGGTGATGGTAAAGCCGTTTTTCTGGAAATCAGAGGTGTAGGTTCCCGTAGGAATATCCAATGAAATCAGCTTCTTGTTGTAGAGTACATTAGGATCAATTTCTATTATTTTTTCCCAAAGCGCCTTAATGGTCACATTTGCCGTAGGTGTATAGGGCAAGGTCACAGATTTGTTACTGCTATCTACCCAGCCGGCGAAATTATATCCCTCTCTGGTGGGAGTGGGAAGGTCAGTCTTTGTCAGCGCTGTGCCCTCGGCTACTGTCTTCACCACCAGATCCGTTCCGTTCTGCCTGTCAATCGTGATGGTATACTGTTTCGGTACCGGCACATTTGAATCATCTGAATCGAACGGAACCTCCCAGTCTTTCAGGAAGCCCTTAATCGAGATAGGAGTGCCATCTGCCAGTTTCTCTTCCGTAAATACTTTTGACCAGCTTGCTCTCTTCGAAGAATTGTCAACACCTGATTCCTCAATCGTACCATATTCTCCGCACAGTGCCGACTGACCGCCAAGCCCGCTACCCCAGCCCTCACCGCGAATCAAAGATTGGCCATATGAATAACTACCCGTATTCCAGAACGAATCCGCTTTCTCAATAGTTGTCTTATAGAATACAGCCTCACCGGTATTTGCCTTCCAGGGTCTTCCCAGGTAGCCCGGTTTGGATGTATGTGCAGAAGCTGTATCTACACCGGGAACGGTACTGGTGACCGTACACTTATACATCAGATACCCTCTGCCTGCGGCCTGCTGAGGCGCTGTGATATAACCCACATCATTCTTCAGTCCCTGCTCTGTCTGATCATTTGTGTTAAACACAAGGTCACACTGCTTGAACACCGCAGTCATTCCGCCGAAGATATAGTCAGTTCCGCCATAGATGGAGCAGTACTCAAAACCTGCCGTTACACCGGTTCCGCCATATAAGGTATCCTGTCTGCCGACAAATTTACAGTTGTTAAAATAAACCTCTTTGGTATCATTGGTAATTGCCAGAGCCGCCGCTCTCTCTACATATTCTTTTTCCTGAACCTTAGTATCGCCCAAGGTCTTCATAACAGCACGTTTTGCAGTGCCTTCCTTTGCTCCGCTCTGCGCCTCAATTACATCTTCCAGAGACTTGGTTGATACATACTGATTGAAGGAATTCTCAAAAATAATACCCTTCGCGGTAAAGTTATCTGCAGAAATTACCACGGTTGCATTCCAATAACTTCCGTTGGTTGTTCCTGCACCGGGATTGACAAAGCTTGCAGATCCTTTAGATTTGTTTGCTGCAAGCACTCCCGCATCATACTTACAGTTGGAATCCATGCTGTAGTAAGTATATCCGTGACCATAATACCAGGTTACTCTCACGGCATTCTCATCAATATCCACACCCTTGTTCTTTAACCCGATGCTGGGCGTCGCAGATGCGTTCTGCAATGTAACATTCGGCATATCAATGACAAGCATTTCCTCGTAGTTTCCGGGATCAATCATAATAGTAACCTTCTGATCCGTGGTTCTTGTCATCTTTCTCACTACTGCCAGCGCGTCACCGATGGTCTTATAATCCTTATCCTGACCTACAGACAAAACAGGAGTATAAGGCGTCAGGTTCTCAGCTTTCACTATCTCGATACTACAGAAATAGGTCTGTGTTGCAAGTTTCCCCGTTGAGTTGTTCTTAATTACCAGAGGACCGTCTGCCGTAACAATATGTTCAACCTTGTCAATCTGGTCTGTACTTCCGGACTTCGCATCCACAGTGGTCTCACCAAGCGTAAATGACGCCGCAAAACAGTATTTAACTATGACTTTATCACCCTTCTTCAAATTCGGAATCGTAATCGTAGAGTCCCCGTTTGCAAGTAGATAGTCTTTGTTTTTACTGACATTGCCGCTCAGTGCTAATTCGGCATAATACTTGACACCACCGATGGTCTTGATATCCGTCGTAGGATTCAGCTCAGCAAAATCCCAGCTAATATTCTGAATAATAACAGGAATCGTCTCTGTCTCTTTAGCGTCACATCTGGTGCAGGAGCGGCTCCTCTGACCGGTCTCGGTCTCTGTAGCAGGCTTATCTATCGTCCATCCGGACCAGGAATGTCCCAGCGCTTCAACAGATTCTTCCTTGGTCTCATTACATTTTTGCCCGTCCTTATCTGCCTCACAGGTATAGAATTTCTTACCTGCCGCTGTACAGGTTGCAGCAACAGACTTGGAAGAATCCAATACCCACTTGTGAACATGTGCCGTCGTCTTCGTAATATTTAAGGTGTTGATGGTAATCTCCTTAAAGGAGAAAGCTTTTTCCGCCGTATTTCCCGAAGCCGGAACCCAGGGCTGGAAATTTTTAGCCTGTATCATATAAGTGCCTGCGGGGAGATTTGTCAGACTTCCGTCTCCCGTCAGCAGATTTTCGCCCGCCTCATTCACCAGAACGCCCGGTGCGGTGTCTACGCTTTTATAAGCAACCTCCAGATCAAAGGCCTCATTTACGGTGAAAGCATACTGTCTAACCTTGACCGAAGAGGGATTTTTGTACGGCGCATCGATTTTGTTAATCGTTGTACCTTCAGGCACTACCGAATACTCGCCAGCCGTAATTTTCTCCGGCCGCTTGGGATTCTGCTTCTGCACGCCTGTCTGAGAGGCAACTACTTTTCTCAGCTCTGTAAAGTCTGTATCCAGCTTGTAATTATTGCCCGGAATATAAGACAGACTCGGATCGGTATCAAACTTATCGTACTTAATCTTTCTCGCCGAAAACTGACAATTGTTCGCCACATAATCCGTTTTATTCTCAACAACTTCCGCCGGATTATCCATGTTTATTACGCTGGCGATAGAATCACGATAACTCTTGATGACACCGTTGCCATCTTTCGCATTAGTTGTATCCTGCGGATTTGAACACGCATAGAACAGATTATATTCCGAAAAAATATATGAAGTTGCTCTTGGATTCTGAAAATAGTCTCTCTGCTTCTCCACAATGTTATTATACATATGTATATTGGCATTCCGCGCAAGCGGCCCTCTCGCCTTACACATATACCAATAATTGTGATGATAAGTCAGGTTATACTGAAGACTGTTCTTATCCGCACCTACCAAATTTGTCTTATGGCATCCGTCAAAATAGTTATAGCTGCAGGTAAAGTACTGACCTCTCTTAAAGTCTACAGAACCGTCTCCCTCAGCTTTATCATCCTCTGCAGGATTTATAATTTCAGGGCAATAAAACTCATTGTGGTGAATCCAACACCGCTCGACACTGGCCGAAAGATCTGAGTTCACATCACTACTTGTCTTCTGCACACCCTCCATACCGATAGCATCCTCGGGTGTATTGATAAATGTGAGATTTCGCACCTCAAAGCTCTTTCCGTACTCCGGACTGTCGCTCTTGGCCACATAATGAAATCCCCAGCCGTCGATTACGGCGTCATATCCGATACCCTCAAGCGTTATATCCTTACCTGACTGAATACGGGCCATATGACCGTTATCATTACCAGCTACATAATCCGTAAGACCGTCAATCTTACCAGCATCTTTAGCGTCATAGGGTCCACGCTCATAAAGCTCTGTCTCCGATACGCAGCCGATGAACCTGACTGCCAAAGGTTTGCCATCCTTGGCAAGGTTTTTGAAGATGCTGCTATTATTCAGGATATTGCCGATACCCGTCACAGTAGTCTTTCCATAACTAAGCGAAACAGTATTTTTATTCTCATCCGTAACATATAGAACGATGGCGTTCTTCTTTAAGGTGCCGTCATCATTATATGCGCCGACGCCCTCCGTATAATTAAAATGCGCATATCCCGAGCGGTCATATGCATAGACTTCAATATCGCTCTTTGTCAGAGTACTGCTGCCTACCTTTACCGTGAGCGTATATGTACCCGCTTTCAGTCCCGGAATGTCGATGCGGACACCGCCGTTCCCATTGTCTCTCACAAGATATGTCAGATCGTCTCCTGTAAGGCTTCCTGTCATGGCGCCGGACCAACTAACCGCCGTGACATCAGCGTCCTTCACTCCGGCTATCTCCGCGTAGATACTCTCATTCCAGCCTCCGACATTTGAAAAATCGGATGCGGAAGCCGCGAATAATGCTCCTCTCAGATCCGAGAATAATTTTATGTCATCTGCATCGCCGGTTCCTGTCTGTCTGACAATCTCATGAGATGTCTCCTCCGACAGCGTACCGATCCTCTCCGTCGCAGCACCCAACTCTGCCGCATACACCGGCATGCTCTCCAATATTGGCGCAAATATCATCGTCGTACTCAGGAGCATTGCCATCAATCTGCTGCTAAAATTTTTTGCTTTTCTCATTATATCCCTTCCTTTACCAGTAAAACATATATCTTAATAGATTTGCTGTGCGAAAATTCCCCATAATAATTGATGATACTCAACAGCATTTTAGCACAAATTTTACACTGCACACCAAAATAAATCCCGAAATAAGTACCAAATTTCTGATCCAAAATTTGAGCAGTTTTACTAAAAAAAGAATTCGCTCCCGTCTTAGACTTAAGCGAATTCTTCTGTACATACACTGCTATATACATATCATTATATATCATCTAGTGCCGGTGACCGGACTTGAACCGGTACGGGGTTGCCCCCGAGGGATTTTAAGTCCCTTGCGTCTGCCTATTCCGCCACACCGGCAGATACCTGAATGGATGGAGGTGGATTCGAACCACCGAAGCAATTTGCAGCAGATTTACAGTCTGTCCCCTTTGGCCACTCGGGAATCCATCCATATAAAGAGCTCATGCATCGCACAAGCTCCTGACAATGTGAAATTTTATCATATATCCATACAAAATGCAAGCGGCAATTAGAGCCGGGCTGAACTTCCTTCCATTTCAGTCAGTTCCGCTCAAAATAATAGAGTTCAAACGGATAGGCCGCTATTTGCTGCGCCCCATAAGCCTCCATGGTAAAGCCCATGCCATACATCTCCTGCAGCTCTCCTTTGCTGACAGGCTCCGGCGTAAAATACCAGAATTTGTCATACTCCGCAGCGTTATCGCTGCATCTGCTTGTGATAATCTCTCTGTCGGGATAATAGTAATACAGCACGGTCCAGGCCAGATGCTTTACATTGTTGCTGACAAGCACCGTGTCCTCTGGCACCTCTCCAATCAGAGACAATGCCTGTTCCGTCACCGCCTTCTCCGCACGGACCTGACTGCTGTAGGTTCTGTAATTGTTCAGTCCGATGACCAGCAATACGGCCAGCACCGCTGCCAGCACTGTCTTTGTCAGCTTTTCCGGCCATGCTTTATGGAACTTCTCGCCCCATTTCTTCACCAGCGCCATACAGCCGCTGCCGGAAATCACCAGCAGAAGAATCGTCACCGCGCTCACAGGATACAGATATCGCTGTATCAGCACCGGCCCCACGATCAGGCAGAGCACATAGGCAGCGATCAGCGTACCCGCCACAGTCAGTATCCCCACAGCCGCCCCATAGGCCTCGTCCGACCAGTTTTTGAGTGAAGGCTTGTGTATGGAAAGCTGCGTGCAATTCTTTTTATCTTTCGCAATGTGAAAAAAAGAAGATTCCGTCAAAAACAGCACCGCAATAAATACAATCAGCAGGCAGAGCACAATTTTCTGAAACTCCGGGCCGCACAGCAGCATCTGCAAACTGTCTCCCAGCCCCATGATCTCCGACATCCACCAGTTATTGCTGACATTGTTTGTGGCGTGAAATAAATATCCCAACCATGGCGCATAACCCGCAATGAAGGCAAGCAATGCCAGAACTCCCTTTATCCAGGTCTTTCCGCCATAGCGCACAGCGGCAGCCACACCGGTAATGAAAATCAGGATTCCCACCGTCATCATGGCATAATAGTGCGAATAGGCGCCCACCAGCGCCCAGAACACCATGCCGAACCACGCGAGTCTCTCGCCGCTCAGCACCCGGTACGCGCAGTAATAGCAGCAGACCACCCCAAGAAACGCCAGAGAATACATGCGAATCTCCAAATTATACTGCAGACAGGAGGAGGCCTCGCCTGTGATAATGATAAAAAACGCTGCGGGAATATTCCCGAAATGTCTGCGCAGAAACACCAGCGCCAACACAATGCCTATCACAAACGGCGTCAGGGAAGCCAAGTGGTACACCGGCCCCGTATGTCCGAATATCTCTCCAAACAATTTCAGCCAGTAATAGTGCAGGGGCGGATGATTATCCCAGAAATACATCACCTGCAAAATACCGTCCACATCCTTCTGCGCCGTGTTGGCGGAGAAACACTCATCTCCCCACAGCACATTGTCAAACATCAGACTGATATTCAAAAGTATGACCATTGCCGCAATCAGATAGATTCCGCAGGGGAACAGCACTTTTCTGACAAATTTCCCAACGCCGCTATCCCGGTATTCCTGCCACGCCACCGTAATGGCAAACTTGCGGGTAACATACATCCACTCCGCCGCCGCTATAAACGCTGCCGCCAGAAACTCAACCGCCGCAAACTTTAATACAAACACAGGCACAGTATCTATCTTAGTCTGAAAAGAGGTTCCCTCATCACAGAAAACCACCATGGCAAGCGAGGTGAGCAAATTGACCGCCAGCGCATAAACCGCATATCTTATCAGCAATTCTTTCCCGGAAATCTGTTGATTTTCCTGATAGCTCCGCCATATCAGCAGAGGAATCACCGGAAACATCAGGCAAAAAATCATGGTCTGCATACGTTTCTCCCGTCATTTATAATCCGTCAGCTCTCAAATCTCCTCACAGCCCCATTTCAGGATAGTGGCGGAGGTAGGCGGCAGCTCCAACTTTATTTTTCCCGCATAGACCTCATATTCCTGCCCGTTTATTATATATCCTTTATCCGCCGTCTGGAGCAGAACTCTCATTTTGCTCATTCTGGGGACTCCCGCTTCCCATACAGAGAGCTCTCTGGTGATAGGACCGTTATTGTTGTTCACGAGAATGATGCAACTGTTTTTCCCGCGGAAACGGGCATAAGCCAGGAAATTGTAATCTCCGCCCAGATATTTGATGGAGCCGATGCGCAGCTCGTCATTTTCTCTGCGCAAGCGGATAATATCCTTGTGGAACTGAATCATCATCTTATCTTCTTTGCCCCAGGGATAAGTACGCCTGTTGTCCGGGTCGGTAAAACCACATACGCCAGCCTCATCGCCATAGTAAATGGTAGGCGCTCCAATCCATGTCATCTGGATCACCACAGCCTCCCGGAAAACTGCTTTGTTTATACCCTGCTCCGCGGCCTGAGGCCCCAGTGTGTTGGCACGGCCTACCTTATGATTGGTGCGGGTGAGGAAACGGGAGTGGTCGTGGTTGGACAACTCGTTCATAGCCACCTGCCAGCTGGGCATGGTCATGCTGGCGGTGTGGTGACGCATGGCGCCCCAGAAGCTCTCCGCATTGCCCAGAAGGTCTTCCCGATAATCGTCGCTGTGCTTTTCCATGCCGGTGAGGAACCATGTCACGGGCTCCATAAAGCCGTCATAGTTCATGACGGTATCCCACTCATTTCCCTGCAGCCAGTCTCTGGTGTTGCCATAATGCTCCGCCAGAATGATGGCGTTGGGATTGGCCTCCTTCACCGCTTTTCTGAACTCCTGCCAGAAATGATGATTGAAATCCTGACTGTGGCCCAAATCCGCCGCCACATCCAGTCTCCAGCCGTCCGCATTATAGGGCGGCGACACCCACTTGCGCCCAATCTGCAGCACATATTCCATCAAATCCCTGGAGCCCTCATAATTGAGCTTGGGCAGCGTGTCATGTCCCCACCAGCCGTCATAGCCGCCGTTATAGGGCCACGCATGGTCATTATAAAAATCAAAATACTGGCGATAGGGACTCTCCGCGCTGACAAAAGCGCCTTTTTCATAGCCTTCCTTCTCCTCATAGATGCGTTCTTTATCCATCCACTTGTTGAAGGAACCGCAGTGATTGAACACACCGTCCAGAATAACGCGCATACCTCTGCGGTGAGCCTCCTCCACCACCTTGACAAAAAATTCGTTGCTGGCCTCCAGATTCGCCTTGTCAGCGACACGGTTGATATATCTGGATGCAAACCGGTTCTCCCTCTGACCGTGAGGCAGAAGCTCTCCTTCGTCCTTCACAATTTTGCCAAAATGGGGATCGATATAGTCATAGTCCTGAATGTCGTATTTATGATTGGAGGGCGACACAAACAAGGGATTGAAATAGATGACCTCCACACCCAGATCCTGTAGATAATCCATCTTATCCAGCACGCCCTGCAGGTCTCCGCCGTAGAATTCCCGCACATCCATCTGGGCCGGGTAGCGCTCCCAGTCTTCCACCCGGTGTACGGGCTCGCCGATATAGCAATACTCGTCAGTCAACACATCATTGGTGGGATCGCCGTTACAGAAACGATCCACATATATCTGATACATGATTGCACCCTTGGCCCAATCCGGCGTCTTGAACCCGGGAATAATGACAAAATTATAATAATCGTTTATATCCTGCACCATCCCCCGCACATCGTAATAACCGGTGATGCGGCCCGTCTGCAGCTCAAAGTGATAGGATACTTTTTCATTGTCCAACTGCAGCTCATGTGCATAATAATCAAACTCTTCCGTGCTGTCCACCTTGTTCATCAAATATTTTTGACCCTGATGCACAAAAAATACCCGATCCACATTATTTTTGGCCGTGCGGATGCGGACAGTCACCATGTCGTAAGCAGAAGGCTCCGCGGGAGTGACATATTCAGCCGTCGTATCGGAAAAGATGGCTCTGCGGTTAAAGACAGGACGCATACCCGCGATATATTGCTGGGTATAGTCAATTCGTCTCAAATATTCCATATCCATATTCTCGCTACCCTTTCTTCCTGTGCCAAAGAACATTATCTCCTTCGGCAGATTTCGGCGCCGGCTATGTATATAACGCCATACTATATATTGTACCTAAATCCATTCATTTTTTCAATACCCTACGACATTTATTAGAATTTCATGTAACGGTTCAGTTTTAATTATTGCGAATGCTGTTTCAACAGCGTCGGCAGAAGAAGAGCGGGAGGGCCTGGCAGGCGGGCTGCGGTTGGGTGTTTTCTAATAGTGCGGTTATAGTATCTTGCAATTTACGGGTCGGCTCTAAGGTGCCTCCATGCACCCTAGAGCCTGAAATGCGCATCCGTGCGCATTTCACCCTTGCCTCCTGCTCGCACTATAAGAAAACGCACCAACCTCCGCCAGAGCCTGCCAGGCCCTCCCGCTCTTCTTCCGCCTCGACACCGACTGAATACAGCCCTCGCAATAATTAAAGCTGAACTGCTACATTCCATTAATTTCAAAATAAAGTCAGCCCTGCCAGACAATAGGGCTGGTTTTTTATATATTTTACTTAACATGTGCAAATGTGGTAACAGCTCAGCCTTAAACCTTGTGACTGCTACGCTCAGACGGTATCGAGAAAGACGGGGGAGCAGGACAGATTGGCAGACATTGGTGGAGGTTGGTGCGTTTTCTTATAGTGCGGGGCGGAGACCAGGGTGAAATGCGCATGGATGCGCATTTCAGGTTCTATGGTGCATGGAAGCACCTTAGAACCGACCCGTAAAATCACGACATTTATAACCGCACTATTAGAAAACACCCAACCGCAACCGACTGCCAAACTGTCCCGCTCCCCCGTCTGCCGACACTGTCTTATCAGCAAGCACAAAGTTTAAGGCTGAGCTGTAACAAAATGTGCACAGTAAAAAAGACAGCATTTCGGCTGTCTTTTTTAGAGAAGGTATTTCTTACTTATGGGGTATAGCAAAAAACTATAATGTATTGGGGGGTTACGCATATTATAATAGCATTGCCCTCCTGTTTTGACCATTCCCAAAATCCACAAACTTTACAAAAATGCACTTTGATTTTTATGCATTATGTCTAATTCTGATTAAATACTGATTCCCACGCCTACAGTAAACAGCGCCTCAAACTCCTCTCGGGTCACTTTTTCCTTCTCCAAAAGAAGCTTCGCACAGCTGTGCAGCACATTCATGTGGTCAGCGATAATGCTTTTTGCCTTGGCATAGCAATCGTCCACAATAGCTTTTACTTCCTTATCAATCTCCGCGGAGACTGCTTCACTGTGGCTCTTTGTGTGGGCCAGGTCGCGGCCGATGAACACTTCGCCGCCGTCCTCGTCATAGCAGATGACGCCGATATTCTCGGACATACCGTATCGGGTAACCATACGGCGAGCGGTCTTGGTGGCGCGCTTGATATCGCTGGAGGCTCCGGTAGTGATATCGTCAAAAATCAGTTCCTCCGCAATCCTGCCTCCCAGAGCGACCATGATTTCCTGCAGCATCTTGCCCTTTGACAAAAACATTTCATCCTTCTCCGGCAGAGGCATAGTATAGCCCGCAGCCCCGGAGCTGGTGGGCACAATGGAAATCGTATAGACAGGCCCCACATCCGGCAGCGTGTGGAATAGAATCGCATGGCCAGCCTCGTGATAAGCTGTAATCTTCTTCTCTTTGTCTGAGATGATACGGCTTTTCTTCTCTGTGCCGATACCTACCTTTACAAAAGCCTGTTTGATATCCTCTTGAGACAGATAGGCCCGTCCCTCCTTGGCCGCATTGATGGCCGACTCGTTCAGAAGGTTTTCCAGATCCGCGCCGGTGAAACCCGCTGTAGTCTGGGCTATCTGCTTTAAATCCACATCCTCCGCCATAGGCTTGTTCTTGGCATGCACTTTCAGGATATCCTCCCGTCCCTGCACATCCGGGACAGACACGGCAACTTTACGGTCGAAACGCCCGGGACGCAGTATGGCAGGGTCCAGAATATCCACACGGTTGGTTGCCGCCAACACGATAATGCCCTCGTTGACGCCGAATCCGTCCATCTCCACCAAAAGCTGGTTCAGAGTCTGCTCTCTCTCGTCGTGGCCGCCGCCCATGCCGGTGCCTCTGATACGGGCCACTGCGTCAATCTCATCTATAAATACGATACAGGGTGAATGTTTCTTGGCCTCCTCAAATAAATCACGCACACGGGAAGCTCCCACACCCACGAACATCTCCACAAAATCAGAACCGGAAATACTGAAAAACGGCACATTGGCCTCGCCTGCCACAGCCTTTGCCAACAGAGTTTTACCTGTTCCGGGAGGGCCCTCCAGAAGCACTCCCTTGGGGATTCTGGCTCCCACCTTGGTATATTTGTCGGGATTTTTTAAAAAGTCCACAATCTCCGCCAGCTCCTGCTTCTCCTCCTGCATACCGGCCACCTGGTCAAAGACGGCGTTCTTGTCGCCCACGGACAGCTTAGCCCGGCTCTTGCCGAAGTTCATCATCTTGCTGCCGTTTCCGCCCGCTGCATTCTGGGCATTCATCATCATGAACAGGAAGACTCCCACCGCCAGCACGATCAGAAGCGGAAGAAGACTTGTGAGCAGCCAGCTCTCCCTCTGCACGTCCTCCGTCATGGGATCATAGCCGTACTCCCGGATCAGCTTTTCCATCTCCGTGATATCCGTCACATACAGCCGCTTTTCATAACCGGTTTTGAGCTCCACATCCAGATAGCCGGTGGGCGTCTCCCGGTTGGGTTGTATGACAATCTCTTTTATATTATCGGCCTCCATGTCCCTCAGAAAGGCATTGCGGGTGTAGTCCTCCCCGCTGGTCTTGAAGAAATTCAGACCGATAATCATAATCACCAAAAGTACAATCCAAATAAGATAAGAATTTAAATTTCTACCGTTTTGTCTCAATTTATTTTTACTCCTGCTCTTTCTGGTCAAACTCCACAACACCGATATAGGGAAGGTTGCGGTATCTCTGGTCGTAATCCAATCCGTATCCCACGACGAATTCATCGGGAATCTCAAAGCCCGTGTAGTCCACTTTCACATTCACCACACGTCTCTCCGGTTTATCCAACAGCGTACACAGACGCAGCGACGCGGGCCCTCTGTCTCCCAGCATCTCCAGCAGATAACTCAGGGTTCTTCCGCTGTCTACGATATCCTCCACCACCAGGACATCCTTATCCTTGATGGACTCATCCAAATCCTTCACGATCTTCACCACACCGCTGGATTTCGTGTCTTTTCCATAGCTGGAGACAGACATAAAATCCAGAGATACAGGAACGGTGATACGCTTTGCAAGCTCGCACATAAAAAAGCTCCCGCCTTTGAGCACACATACCAGATGTACCTGCTTTCCCGCATAATCTCTGCTGATCTGATCGCCTATTGCCTGAATGCGGTCGTCTACCTCCTTCTCAGATAAGAGAACTCTCACATGTTCCGCCATTTTTCTCCTCCGTACTACTGCTGCCGCAGTCCGTTATTAATTGTACCTGTAAAACCCGTTTTGTATTCTCCCCGACCTTGTAATATTCGCTGATGCGGTATCCCACAAGCCACAGCACATGGGAATCCTCCGCCAGCACGGGAATTAGCTCCCGCCTGTTCTGGGGTATCTTCTCTGTCACCATATAATCTTTCAGCTTCTTATGACACAATCTGCCCTGTCCGTCTCTGATAGTCAGATAATCTCCTCCGGCGCGGGTCCGAAACACTGGCAGTTCTTTTATTTTATCATAATCAAACCATTTCGTATACTGATTTTGTGGAAAAATCAGGGTATTTTCTTCATTTTTGGGCAAATCCTCCACCAAAAGCACCGAAAAGTCCGCATGAAAAGATTCCTGAGCGGCTTCCTGAAAAGCTCCCGCTTCCAAAAAAGGCTCTGTCTGCCCCCTCTCCAGAATAACTTTATCGTATTCCCGGCGTCCTGAGATACCAAAAGGCAGGCAGATACGGCGATTCCCCTCTCTCTCAAAAAGATTGCACAAATCCGTCACATGCACACGGGAAATATCCCTAGCCCCCGGAGACAGATTTTTGACCAATTGATAAATCATACGCTTCTGAAGAACCGGATGAAAAGTTATGAAAGCGCGGCAGTCCAGAATATAGCAGGTTTCTCCTTCTCGCTTCGCGCAGCCCGCAAGCGCCTCCTGTGTCTGCCTCTCCAGATAATCCTCCGTCTCCGCCAGAAGCTCCGCGGTCTGTCCCATGTGCTGCACACAGCCCGCAGCCACCTCCCGCTCCGCATAGGGCAGAATATGATGGCGGATGCGATTGCGGGTGTAGATATCCTCCTCATTGGTGGCGTCTTTACAGAAGTCTTGCCCGATTTCTCTCAGATAATCCTCTATCTCTCTGCGTTCCGCCCACAACAGGGGCCTGATGATCTCGTCTCGCACGGGCTGCATTCCGGTAAGTCCTCTAATTCCCGTCCCGCGAAAAAGGTGAAAGAGCATGGTCTCACTGCGGTCGTTGAGATTGTGGGCCACCGCGATTTTGTCTGCACCAAACTCCGCAGCCACCTCCCGGAACACCTCATAGCGAAAGTCTCTCCCGGCCTCCTCCTCAGAGCATTTTCTCTCTAAAGCCAGTCTGTGAACATCTGTCTCCCGCAGGAAAAAAGGAATCTCCAGCCGTCGGCACAACTCCTCCACAAAGCGGGCATCCTCCCCCGCCCGATCACGGATACCATGATTTACATGGACAGCCGCCAACTCCAGCCCGTACCGTCTCTTCCACTCCAGTAACACAAATAAGAGGCAAACCGAGTCTGCCCCTCCGGAAATACCGGCTGCCACCCGCTCTCCGGGCAGAAGCATTTTGTGTTCTCTTATAAAACGAAAGGCTCTTTCGTGAAAGCTTCTTTCGTAAAAATATTTTTCCTGCATCTCTTTCATATACAGTAAATTTATCCCAATTCCGAACAAAAATCAAGCTAAAATACTGTAATTGCTGCTTAATCAGTATCGACAGGAGGTATGAGGATGGATTTCCGGCTGGTTTCGGTTGGGTGTTTTCTAATAGTGCTGTTGTAGAATATTACAATTTACACCAATGCCTGCAAATCCATCCCCATACCTCCTGTCTCGCTACTGCCTCAATGCAGCAATTACAATATTTTAGACTGAGCTGCAACGGCATTTTCCCAGATTCCCGCCACCAGCACCGTCATATCGTCTCTGATATGTCCTCCGCAGGCACACAGGGCCAGTTCCAGGAGGCGTTCTGCAATTTCTCCGGGACTCACCTCGGACAGTTCTGCGACGGCCCGTTCCATAGCCTCCTCATAATTGCCTTCCCCCAGGGCGTCCAGCACGCCGTCCGTCATCAGGATGACGTAATCGCCGTCCTGCAGCTGTCGGTCGATTCTGTTGGTCTCCACATTGCGAAAGATGCCCAGAGGAAAGCTGCACTGGCTGATCTGCTCTACCCGGTCGCCCCGTTTTAAGAAAGAAGCAGCTCCTCCTATCTTGCAGAAGCTGCAGCTCCCGTCGTACAGATTCAGATCACAAATATCCAGTGTGGGATAATTGCACTCTCTACCCCCGGCAAAAAAGGCCACATTGACCATGTTCACCGCCGCCTCTGTGTCATAGCCCGCCTCCAGCAGCTTTTCCATCAAATCCAGCACTTTCTCACTGTCTTTGCTGGCCCGCTCCCCCGAGCCTGTCCCGTCGGACAAAAGCAAAGTCATTTTGCCCTTCTCGGACTCCAGAATGGCATAGTGATCACCCGATATGGTCTCGTTTTCCTTCGTCACCTTGCAAAATCCCGTGAGAGCCATATACTTGGCCTCCTCCATAAAGACGAAGCTGTGAGGCTCCTGCTCCACCAGATAGGGACTGGCGGCAGAAAGCTGCAGCGGACGCTTCAGGAGCACGGAAAGCATGTCCGCCACCTGAGCGGCAGGACACCCTCCTTTCCGATTTGTGGACAGGGTCATGCTGATGGCATGGGTATCATCCGCCTTCTCTGTGAGATAACAAAAGTGATCCGCATAGATACTCTCCGTCCGCAGAGCATGCAGCAGAAGCTTTCGATAGCGCTCCTCCATGGGACGGCAGCGGAACAACTCGTCCGCCAGACGAATCATGATCTGCGCCACTTCACAGAGATTGTGACTGATGAGCAGTCGATTCTCCTGAGAACGTCTCTCCTCCAGCACATCCCGCCTGTCCGGCTGCCGGACGTCCTCCGATGTCTCTTCAGCAAAAGTCTCCCCACGCCATGCCGTCTGCTCCTCTCCTCCCGTCTCCATACATCGGGCGAGCTCCTGAAAGCTCTCCGCATAATGCAGAAGCTTTTGTCTGCACAGCTCCGGCACACGAATATGGTCCTGTATACTCTCCTTCTCTCGTCGGCCGTATAAATATTCTTTTGCTCCTTTTACCGCTGCTATCATTTCACACTCCCCTTCGCGCTTTTATATCAGCTATGATTGTTTGTGGGACATAATCACCCGTGAAGTATAGTATAATCAGCGGCAATTACAGTTTTTGTCAAAACAGGGACAGGCTGCCTTAATTTTTTGCGACAAAAAAACCGGAGCCTCTGTTCCGCTCCGGTTAATCCTCTTCCTTAAATAAAATCTCGCCCTCGTACACCAGTCCAAGCTTTTCCTTGGCGACCTCCTCCACATAGCGCTTGGTCTGTGTGTATTTACGGAAATTCTCAATCTCCTCCGCTCGCCGTTCCTCAGCCTCAATCTGCTGATTCAATTCGGCCTCCCGCTCCGCATAGACATCCAATCTCTGGGACAGTTCCATACTGCGCATGGCCACGGCGGCAGTAATCAAAGCAACAACCATCACAACCAGAACCATACTGAAACGATTCTGATTCCCCCTCCGGTATGCTGCTTTCTTTCTCCTCTTTGCCATAACCTTCCCCCATAGAATCCTATAAGTCCATTTTAAGCACTTTTCGCAGGAACGTCAACTTCTTTTTTAAAATCCCGCGTCTGAGCTCTCTATTCTTTTGCCGCTTCACAGCCCGTCTCCTGGCAGCCCGCACTGCCCTCTCCCGCATCCTGCGCAGCAGATACCGTACAGGACGCAGCAAAAACCTGATTATTTTCCCTATAATACCCACTATCTTCTGTAGAAGCAGGGACACATACTTCACGAAAAAAGGGCTCGCCAGCTTCATGTATAATACCATCCCGGCGATTGCCCCAAAGACCGCAAACCAGCGCAGCGTCCCATTGCTCTCATGATACATCAGCAAAAAGACCTTCACGGCACAATAAATCCAAAAGCAGATGTCCTCCAGCGATACAAAGAAACCGCCATGCGGAAACACTCTCCGCAGAATACGCAGGATATCGTAGACAAAAGTGATATAAATGCCCATGCAAAAGGCATGGAGCATAAATTCATTCTCATTTAGCATCAGCTGTCCCCCTTAGCGGAACAGCTTGGCAAGCAGCGATTCTCCTTTATGTCCGACACCGCCTACATCCGAGTAGGTCAGACTGTCAACCTTGCCCTCCACATCCACCTCGCCCTTATCCAGCGTCAGTCGGCTGACATGAAGGTCTTCTCCCTTTATCATCAGCATACCCTGCTCTGTCTCCAGAAGAATCTCATGAATATCGAAAGACAACACATCGTTGACACCGCTCAAAGTACAGTTCTTGCGATTGCTCATGGTGAGCTTGTGCATGCGGACAGTGGAATTCAAATCTTCCATAAACGACACCTCCATACGCTTCTAATTAAGTATATGAATGGCGCCGCAAAATAGACCTGAATCCTGTGCCTCACAAGTCTATCTTACAGATAGCGGAACAGCTCCTTAGCCTCCTCCTTGCGCACAGTCTCCTGCACATCCAGCACCTCCACCTTTACCTCCTTATTGCCGAAGGAAATGGTGATGATATCCCCTTCCTTCACATTTGCGGAAGCCTTGGCTGGCTTGTCATTGATCAAGACCCTTCCGCTGTCACAGGCCTCATTGGCCACGGTTCGCCGCTTGATCAAACGCGACACCTTCAAATATTTATCCAGTCTCATATCATGACTCCCCTCTACATAGTCTAAATTTACGCGATTGCGATACTATTACTGCCTACACATAAAACTCCTTGCCATCGTCTAAACGATAACATGACATTTTCCCTCCACTATCTCTAAATCCTGCGCCGGTATCTATGCACATATATTTTTCTCTATGTACAATCCTGCAGGAAGCATCTTCATTCAGACGCATAGCCGGAACATGTCCCACGACAACGTAATAATCCATTTTCTTTATCTGGCCCCATGGCATATAGTGAATGTCATTTGAAATTAAAAAATTAAATTCATTTTTTGCAGCGGCCGTTTTGATTGATTCTTCGACATCCAGTCTGCTATCAGACTCAATGATATGATCCGCATCCAATCCGGAGTGTGTCAATAACAGGGGTTTATCCGCTGTCGAAATAATCTGATAGAATGGCAGGCCACAGATAAAGGTCTCCAGTTCTTCTCTTTGGACGGAACTCAATTGATTGATTTCCGTCAGCGTTTGCCTTCCACCCCATAATACCCACTGCCCTGCATCTAACCGACCTTGCAGATACATTTGCGCAAACAATTCATGATTGCCTTTAAGCAGAAGCATATTTCCCGCATCAATGTATTTTCTGACATGATTTAAAAGCTTAAGATTTTCATTGCCCCTGTCTAAGACATCTCCCAGAACATACATAAAATCTTTATTGGTGTCGAACTTTATTAAATTTAATAATTTCAGGAAATGTTTTAAATCCCCATGCAAATCACTTGTCAAATAAATTCCCATAGCAGATATTTAATCAATTGACCCGGTATAAGTAATCCATTTGCATCCCATTTGTTTTAGTTCTCTCTCCATATCCAGCGCTAAGTATGCATATAGCTCGTGGTCGACTCCCGGCATTCCGGGTATCTTATAAAAATTATCCTTATAGATAAATTTGGTTCCCGCATTTTTTTCCGGACAGGACGGCACAAATGTCTCTTTTGCTTTTTCTGCATTCTCACGCCATCTCAATATGAATTCCCTGAGCTCCGGCACCAATTTCTCTATGGAATCCTCACTATATATTATATACGGATTAAACCATGTTTCAATGTCCATCCATATAGTTTGTCCTTCCTCCTGTATTGAAATATAGTCCTTCTCATCTTTAGGTTCTGTGTAAAGTACTGACATAATTTTCTCCTTTCCAGTCAAGGCTGAAAGCAAAAAGAGAACCCTGTTACAGGTTCTCTCAGTCTTCCGTAAGTAATTGCTTATGCGTTCAGCAAATCCTTCAGAGCCTTGCCGCCCTTAAACTTAGGGGACTTGGAAGCTGCAATAGGCATAGCCTTTCCGGTCTGAGGATTTCTGCCCTCTCTAGCTGCTCTCTCAGATACCTCAAAAGTACCAAAGCCAACCAGCTGAACCTTACCACCCTTCTTCAGCTCCTCTGTAACAACATCTGTGAAAGCCTTCAGAGCCTTCTCTGCATCCTTCTTAGAAAGATCAGCCTGCTCAGCCATAGCTGCAATCAATTCCGTTTTGTTCATTTTGAACTCCTCCTGTAAATAGGTTTACTTATTTGCGCAACATTGTGTATTGCATTTCAGATGCTTCTTTTGAAACGTCTATACATATATATATCGGTTTTTCCAAAGTTTGTCAAGGCATTTTCCTGATAATTAAGGCTTTTTGGGTGTTTTTTAGTCCGAAACGTCACAATCTTCTATCATTTTATCGATTCTGTCCATAAGAATCTGTTCCGGAGACAGCTTGAATATACGGCTCACATCGGCGAGTGCCATGAGAGCATCGCCCACCATATCTGCGACATCCTGGTCATAATCGGCAGGTTTACAGTCCTTCAAATCGGCCAGGCTTTTTACGGTCTCCTCCAAGGACTTCACGCAGGCCGGGTAATCTCTGCCCGACGCATAGAGCTTGTCTGCCTTTTTCAGCACCTTTGTGGCTCTGGTGAGGGAGGGAAGCTCCCGGGGTATCTCCCGCAGCGGGCTCTCAGCCGTTTTTTTGTCCGCTTTTTCCTTCTTTTTAATCTCCTCCCAATTCTCCAGCACCTGACCGGAACCATCCACAGATACATCTCCGAATACATGAGGATGACGGCGCACCATCTTCTCCGCCACCTCCTGTACCACATCTTCCATGGTAAAAATCCCCTCTTCCTCAGCTATCCGGGCATGCATGACTACCTGCAGCAGCACATCCCCAAGCTCCTCACGCAGATTCTCATACTCCCCTGTCTGGTCATATATACGGATGGCGGCCAGAACCTCCGCCGCTTCCTCCATCATGCAGGGGCGCAGACTCATATGGGTCTGTTCTCTGTCCCAAGGACAGCCGTTTTCGCTGCGAAGGGTCTTGATAATCTCCAGAAAATCTTCATAAGTATAACTATTCTTCATCAGTATGCTCCTAAAACGCTGTTTATAATATCCTTCACCAGATCGCTGGAGTTCAGCGCGCTCTCTAAATCGTCGTCGGATACACTATCCTTCTTCACCAGGTCCGCAAAGGAATAGGTGATGTCCTTGTCCTCGCTGTCCACCTGCACCGTGTAGCTACGCGTGGTATAACCGGTCTTGCGCAGCGTAAGCACATGGGCTCCGGCCACTTTCTTGAAGGAGCAGGGAGTAATACCTACATAATTGCCGTCCAGATAAACCTCCACATCCTCCGGCGCATCCACAAATACTTTATAGGAATTGGAGGACACATCCTTCACATTGGTGTCTTTCTTATCATTGTCTGTGGTCACGGGCTCCAGCACCACATTCACGGCCGCGGAGGCCTGTCCCACACGGAGATACTGCGTGATGGATTTGTATCCTTCCGACTTCACAATCATTTGGTGGATACCGTACTTAAGCGTCACCGGCCCGGAGATATCGGTCTCGCTGCCGTCGATATAGACAGCGGCGCCGGAAGGGCTTACCGAAAAGAGCAAAATGCCAGTCTGCTCCTCAGCCACCTCCAGGTCGCCGATATCCAGCGTTGTCTCCTCGTTGCGGTTGATAATTACACTCTTGACTCCACCGCCGCCCCTATGACTGATATCCACCTGATAACTGCCCTCCGGCACTACCAGAAGCATATCCTCCGTAATCTGTTTTATGGCGGTCTCACCGATCTCGATCCATCCGCCCACAAAATTCTCATCGTTCAAAAGCCGCAGATACCCGTGTCCCCTCTCCACACTGACACTGAGCACCTGATTGCCGATTCCCTGAAAATTCAGCACATCCGACTCGTTCAAATCCATTTTTTCAATAGGCTGGCCCATGGACAGATACTGTGTATTATCCGCCAGCTTGTAGACGTCCTCCCCAATCGTCACCTCGCCCCGGATTAAATCTATCTCATAGCGGGCCACGCTCTCATTTCTCCATGCCTGAGAGGAAAGCTTCATGCTGGTGAGATGCTTTGTGCTCTTCAGAAAAGTGACGTCCACAATGTCTCCCACCTGAATCTGCTCCAGCGAGACACTCTCATCATACTTGTCATAGAGATGCGTAGTGCCGTCCATAGACAAAGTATAGTATCTATTCCGATTCAGATTCAAAAAGGTGGCGCTGCCTTCCTGCTTATCCTTCGCCACCAAAACGGCAGTGTCCGCGGAGTCATAGCTGTTGGGGCCGGTGAGCACAAATCCTGTGTCCACTCTATCCGGCGTCTGGGGCAGAGTCTCCTGCCGCCCGGCTCTTGCTCCGCAGGCGCAGAGCGTCAGGCAAAGGGCCGCCGTAAAGGCAAACCCGCACCATTTTCGCGCATCTGTTTTTTTAAACTGTAGTTGTTTATCTTCCCGCTTTTTTTCTTGCTTCATATCCTGTATCCCACATCCTCTTCTGTGTCGGTTTCCATTTATTCTACGTTTTTTCTACATCTCTATTTTGTGTCCACAGTGCGGAACAGTGCGTCCAGAAAATGCTGTTTGTCGGCCTCCTGCTCCACTACCTTTTCCAGTTTCTCCAAATTGCGCCCGGGAATCCAGGCTTTGCCGGAATTATAATAAAAATTCACGATTTTCCAAAATTTCTCCGGATATGCCAGTCTATAATATAAATCGATGCGGCTGAGGGCGGATAAAGGTTTCAATTCCTCATAGGCAGCCAAAAGCTCCCTGCCCAGAGTCACCGACCAGTTACTCTTCTCCAGGAGCTTTCGCATCAAAAGATACAAATCTCTCACCGGATCGTCCGGCACACATTTCTCAAAGTTGATAATAAACCATCCCTTTGCCGTCTTCAGGAGATTGTGATATTGATAATCCCCATGGCAATAGGTGAATTTTCTCTCCTGATTGTTTTCCCTGTCGCGCAGCTTCTCATATTCTGCCCACTCCTCAGATAAGGTAAATGCCTGCTCAAGAAAAGTATCAAAGCTCTGCTGCAGACGGATCTCAAACCATGTCTTCTGGCTGCGCTGTTTCAGATACCTGCGCACCCTCTTTAACTCCCGGTTGCGCTTTTCGTATTCCGCGCCGGGAGAGAAAACATACCTCCGGCCGGATGCCGCAGCCGAATCTTCCCCTGTGCAATCCGCCTCCGGCAAAAATTCCTCGCGCTCAAACTCCATATAAGAATGAAGCTTTGAGAGAAGTCTCACGGATTCCAGACATTCAGCCCGGTCGTTGATATTACACTCACGCCCCTCCTCATAAGTCTTGAGAAGATACATGACCCCATCGTGATCCTTCACATACAGGCTTCCCTCTTTATTGGGAATAATGCGCTCCACCTGAATATCGGCTGTCTTCTGAAGATGCGTGAGCAGAAGGTTCTGGGCGGCGAGCCGCTCCTCATTTCCCGTATACTCCTTAAAAATCAGGCAGCCCCGGGATGTCTCGCAGAGAATGGCTCCTCGGCCCTTGCGGGTCTTAAGCACCTCTACCTCATACTGTTCCAGTAAATTAACCGCTCTGTCATTCACCCTCATACCCTCCTGACATCAGTGCTAATCTACTTTATGAGACAGTTATGAAAATTATGCTACAGCTTTTTCAGCTCCTGCAAAAGACATTCCTTTGTGTTGTACTCCGGATACTCCAGCACCAGCTCCAGAAGGGCCTGCAGCTTCTCCCCAAGCTCCGGTCCCGGCCTGCATCCGCAGGCAATCAGATCGCGGCCCGTCACAGCCAGAGTTTTCAGAGACACACATTGCTTTTCCGCAACGATTTTTTCATATAATTCCTGCCATTTATCTATGAGTTCCAGTTTTTCCTGACGAAGATAATCACTCTGCGCTCCCACATCCGCCCGCTTTATCACAAACAGCAGCGGGAATATATCCTCTCCCACTCGATTTACGGCCCTGCGCACGATTTTCATATCAGGAATCACTGAATTTCCGTAATCGTGATACATCACCAGTCTGCAGACCTTATGAATTGTATCATTGTCAAAACGCAGCCTCCGCATAATCTGATCGGTCATCTCCCTGCCTGCCACATTGTGACCGTGAAAATGTGTGATGCCCTCCTCGTCTGTCTTCAGGGTGGCGGGCTTTCCTATATCGTGAAACAGCATGGCCAGCCGCAGGATGCGATCCGCCTCTATGCCCGTCAGAGCATGCAGTATGTGCTCCCCCACATTATACATATGGTGGGGGTGATTTTGCGGAGTTTGCATACAAATGTCAAATTCCGGCAGAATCACTTTTGTGACACCCATGTCATATGCATCTCTCAGGTAATCCGGATGAGGAGACACCAATAACTTCACCAGCTCTGTCTGAATGCGTTCCGCGCTGATGGCCTCCAATGTGGAAGCAAGCTCCCGGATGGCCTCTCTGGTCTCCTCCTCAATATGATAGCCAAGCTGCGCGGAAAAGCGGATTGCTCTGAGAATACGCAGGGCGTCCTCCCCAAAACGGGCTTTGGCGTCCCCCACGCAACGGATCACGCCGCGCTCTATATCCTCCAATCCGCCAAAGATATCCACCAGACCGCTCTTCTCATTATAAGCCATGGCATTGATGGTGAAATCCCGGCGGCGCAGATCCTCTTTCAGATTAGGCGTGAAGGAAACCTCGCTGGGATGGCGGCTGTCCTCGTACTTGCCGTCAATGCGGTAGGTGGTGACCTCAAAACCCTCCTTGTCCAACATCACAGTCACAGTTCCGTGCTGGATACCTGTATCAATAGTGCGGGGAAAGAGCGCCTTCACCTGTTCCGGTCTGGCGGAGGTGGTGATATCCCAATCCTCCGGCTGCCTTCCCAGAATGGAATCGCGCACACAGCCTCCCACTGCGTAGGCCTCAAAGCCTGCCTTCTCTATGGTCTCGATTATATAGTTTGCCTTTTGCGGCATGGAAATTCTGATATACACACTATGTCTCCTGTTATTTCCAGATAAACTCGTCCATCACCTGTACAAGTCCATCCTCGTCATTGGTGCCTGTAATGTAATCTGCAGCATCCTTCACTGCCGGCTGGGCATTTCCCATAGCCACGCCCACTCCCGCATATTTTATCATAGAAATGTCATTAAAGCCATCCCCACAGCATATAGCATTCTCCCTGGTCAGTCCCACTGACTCCAACATGCGGTCCAGAGATGTGGCCTTGTCCACATTTTTGGGCATTACTTCGATGAAAAAAGGCTCGGAGCGATATATGCTGAGTATATCTCCATATTTTGCGGCCAATTCCTGTTCCAGCGCCTCCGCCCGTTCGGGAACCGCCGTCAGCAGACATTTGTTGACATCAAAATCCACATACTCTTTAAAATTGTCCACTACCTTAATCTCCATGCAGTTGATGCGGGACTCAAGCTGCGCATACTCGTCCGGCTCAAAAGCGGAAATAATCCGGTCACCAAAATAAGTAAGCAGACCGCATTGATTTCTTTTGGCAAAACCGTACAGCCCCGGAATAATATTCAAAGGCAGCGTTCTCTGATAGACGATTTCCCCGCTGCGGCATTCCACGATGCGTCCGCCGTTAAAGGACAGAAGATACCCGCCATATTTTTCAAGCTCCAGCTCTTCTTCATAGCGGCGCATACCTGGGGTAGGCCGCCCTGAGGCCAGAATTACCTTATGTCCACGCTGCAGAGTCTCCAGAATCCCTCTCTTCGTGGCCGGAGAAATCTCCTTCTGGGAATTGGTGAGGGTTCCGTCTATATCCAGTACAAGTACTTTCTCGTCCATACAGTCTCTCCCATATCGCCGGAATAAGAGCACCACGCCCTGTGAACTGCTCCTATGTCAAGACAAAGACCATCGGTGCTGTCCGATGGTCTCCGAATCCTTTCGTCTATTGTGCCTGACTGCTCTCCGTGCCGGAGTCCTCAGCAGACTCTTCCGTGCTTTCCTCCCCGGAATCGCCAGCATCTCCATCACTGACTTCCTCGGAGTCCTCAGCCTCCTCCTCAGCCTGCACCTTGAGATAATAGAGCTTACCCTTCTTGTCCTCCACAATCACCTTCTCAGACAGTGCATCCATATAATCGGTCTGCGCATAGGACAACAGCGTGTCGGCAATCTCTGCCTTCCACTCCGGATCGCCCTGACTCACAAAATAAATTACATAGGTATATCCTTCCTCTGTAGTGATGACGGTCGTGTCTCCCGCCGAACGGCCATCGGCAAATACCCAGTCTGCTATATCCGAGCTTACGCTGTCTTTGGTGACATTCTCAATCAATCCGCCCTCTGCCACTGCACCGCCGTCTGCGCTGTACTGATTGCACAGCTCCGCGAAGCTCTCCTCTGTGGCTTCGCCCGCGGTCCACTCGTCCAGAACAGCCTGTCCATCAATATCCTGAGACATGATTACTCGCAAGTTTGCTGTGGGCGTATCGTCCAGATAACGGCGGGTAAATCTCACGGCATAGTACATATTGTTATCTGCATCCTCGATTACTTCAGTATCGCCTGCTTTTCTGCTGTCGTCAAACAACCAGTCAGCGAGCACATATTCCACATCATTGTATTTGTCATTCGTCATCTCCTCGCCTGTCTGAGCCAGAGTGTCTACTGCCGCATCTGCCAAATCGCGAGCTTCATTCATGGCAGCCTCGATCTCCTCGTCGGTGGGAGCCTCGGATGTGGTCTCTGCAAGGAAGCTTTCCACATAATAATCTACAGAATCATAATCCTCGGCATGTTCCTTATAATAATTCTCAATTTCCTCGTCAGTGGCAGTCATTCCCTCGGACACATGCTGATAATAAGCGTTCACCCGGGCAGTCTCTGCAACATAACCAGCGATGGTGTCCAGTGTCGCATAGGTTCCGTAAATCTGTTTCACATAGTTTTTGGTGCTGACCTTGGCCTCTTTTGCGGCGTCCTTCATGGCACTGCGAAACTCCGCAACCTCCCCTGCGGTGTCAAATTCATAACCGGCAGCGTCCGCCTCAGCCTTCAGTCCCTTGGTTCTCTTCATGTTATCCACGGTCATCTCTTCAAAATAATCTTTCCAGCTCAGCTTGTCCGTGTACATCTGCGTGGAAAAATCCTGCGTGACATCCAAGCCGAAAAATCCGAGATAAGTACCATTCCTGCTCACAAAGTCATTGACCACAGTATTATAATTATAGTCAAACTCCACCTTAGTGATGTTCTCGCCATTGATGGTCACATAGGTCTCATGCGTTGCCAGATACGCGCGGACGGGAAATGACACCACAAAAGCAACCAGAGCCACCAATACCACTGCACCTATGATGGTATTGATCTTTTTGCGTTTCTGCTCCCGCTCCTTCTCCTCCTTGCGGCGCTGCACCTTCCGATCATATTTTGTCACAACTTTCTCTTGTTTTACTTCTTTATCAGACATTTAATACAGTCTCCTTCCTGATATTCTCTGCACAATATTTTATATTTTAGCGCATTTTTCTTCAAATGAAAAGCTCTTTCACAGATTTTTCAAGTTTTTTTGTAACATTTATTGCGATTGCTGCTTAAACAGTGTCGAGGCAGTAATCAATAAGGAATTCTGCGTTCCACGGCTTTGGCGCACAATCCGGTAAAAAGGCCAGCAATGCATCCTGTCACCATGAGGATCGGCAGATAGGCCAGCACGCTCACACTCCGCATAATCCACAGCGCCATGGCAATCTGTCCCAGATTGTGCAGCATGGCCCCCAGAATACTGCACATGGGCAGATATTTCAGCGGAAGTATTTTTCTAATGAAAATCATCCCGCACAGGCAAAACACTGCCCCGCTGGCGCTGAATAGAAACGCCGACAGATTTCCCGCAAAAAACGCGCCTGCAATCACTCGCACCGCCACCAGCAGCGCAGCCTCTCCGGGACGGAACCGATACACTGCCACCACTGTGATAATATTGGCCAGCCCGAGCTTCACGCCCGGAATCGGCACAGGGCCGGGCAGCCGGAGCTCTATAATATAAAGAATCAGCGCCGCCGCGGCAAGCAGTGACATCTGTGTCAGTTTCTTTGTGGACATGTATTCTCCTCTTTTACTATTCTGCGAAACGAATGATCAGATGGTTCGGAAGACATACGATGGGCAGACTGTCCGAGTAGAGCTTCCCCATCTTTACGCAAGTCTGGTCCGGGCATTCTGCCTCCAACACGCAGATTTCTCCATCCTGAATCAGAATTGTATTGCTGCTGTCTCCGTAATAGATTGTCAGCTCTTGATTCTGCACACGGTCCAGCTCAAAGGTATAGAGCACTCTGCCGTCCTGCACCACCTCTGCCCTGCGGCTCCCGGAGGGACGCAGCACATAAATACTGCCCAGCAGAGAAAGCAGAAAAATTCCTGCGATGACTGCCATCAATATTTTAACGCTTTTCGTCTTACTCTCCACGAATAATTTCCGCATCCCAATCCTCACTGCAGGCAAAACATTCCGTCAGCCCCTCCGTCATGTATAAGTGCGCGTCTTCTGTCACCAGAAGCATCTCAAAATCCCGGTGCTGCTGCCAGTAGTCCACCGCCGCGTCCTTTCCCATGACAAAGAGCGCCGTGGACAGACCGTCACACCGCACGCCGCTGTCCCCCACAATCGTCACTGCCGCCAGACCGCTGTCCGCCGGATATCCGTCTGAGGGATTCAGAATATGCCCGTAAATATTGCCATCCTCCCCGACAAAGTATCTCTCATAATTTCCCGAGGTGATGACCGACTTGTCCCTGACCTCCAATACACCCAGACTATTGCTCATATCAAAGGGATTTCTCACTGCCACACGCCAGGCAGAGCCGTCCGGCTTTTCACCCAGCACCTGAATATTGCCGCCCAAATCCAGCATGGCAGAGGTCACGCCCCGCTCTTTTAACAATGTCAACAGACAATCCCCCGTGTAGCCTTTCGCCACGGCTCCCAAGTCCAGCTCTACGCCCTCCGGCACAGATACCGTGAGAGCACTGTCGTCCAGGCTGACCGTCCGATAATCCACCTTCTCCAGAAGGGCCTGCAGCGTCTCCGCCTGTGGAATCTGATACTCCCCCGTGGTAAATCCCCACTCCCGCAGAACCGGGTACAGGGTGATGTCCAGCGTGCCTTCTGTCTCCCCGCCCAGCTCCAGAGCCGATGTAATGACAGAAAACGTGTCCCCGCTGACTGCAAAATGCTCCCCCTGATTCATTCTCTGAATATCACTGCCCTCTCTCGTCACGGACAGCAGACTCTCCAGCTCCTCCACTCGTCCCTCGCACGCCGCCAGAGCTTCCTCCGCTCCCGGCCCGTAGGCTCTGAGCGAAAAAAAAGTGTCCATGGCAAACAACTCCTTCGTATACGAGGTTTGGGATGCCTGCTGCCGCTGTAAACAAACGGCACAGACTATGATAATCAGCGCTGCCACGGCGGCATAGACAATCCGTTCGACAGACTTAAATTCATGCGTATGCCGCATATCCTCAGCTCCTTCAAACTTTCCTGCAAAAACGGACTGCATCCCATCCCGGAATGCAATCCGTCCTCTATCACGACTCACACAAAAGCCCTCACATCAGATAAGCTCTGCCCGCTCAAAATATTTTACCATGATATCCGCACAATTTTCTATGCCCAGCTTGGTAGTGTCGAGAATCATGTGATAATTGTTCACATCGCCCCAGAGCTTTCCTGTATGCTCATTATAATAAGCAGCGCGCTCCTTGTCATTTTGCTCCAGCATCTTCCGGGCATCCTCATAAGAGAGCTTCTCCTTCTCCATGATACGCCGGATGCGGTCTTCCTTGTCCGCCACCACATACACGTTAAACACATTGGGCTGCCCGGCCAGAATCTCCGAGGCACAGCGCCCCAGAATAATGCAGGGCTCCTCTGCCAGCTTCCGAATAACCTCCGTCTCCGTGGCAAAACTGTTCTCCTGCAGCTCATGCTCGATATACGCCTTGTCATACACAGGAATATCTAACTTTTCAGACAATTTTTCAGCAATAAAACTGGCTCCGGTTCCGAACCTGCGGCTCATGGTAATCACTAAATTCATCCCGTATTCCTCCGTCGTATGGTGATGCTGCTCCCACGCTAATCATACCATAGATTCCATCGGGGTACAAGACCTGTCAAAATTTGGTTCAGATGACCATTTTTTCGGGAAATGCTTCCTTTCTCATGATGCCCCACATCTTGTCTATATAGGACAAGGTATAAAAATTCTCATAGTAGTGGTAATAAAACGCTCCTTTCAATGTCAGACAGTAAGAGCCTTGCTTTTCAGTAATAAATCCCAGCAGTCTTGCAATTTTCAGTTCTAACCCATACATCCTTGTCAGGGATTTCCCAAAAAACTTTTTGAAGTCCTTCGCTTTTACTTCTGTGCTGTATGCAGTCCAGAAAAGCCAATAGACCATCCTCTGGCGCATGGAAAAATGAAGGGTAAGCGAAGTGGGAAGCTGCCTGCTGTCAATACGCCTACAGTATTCCTCAACCGAAAATGTGTTGATTTTAAACTGTCCTTTTAACAGCGTTGTCGCGGAACAGCCGAATCCCAGAAAATTATCTCTGGTCATGGAAGAATATCCCGCATCCTTTTCACTTGAAAATGTCCAAATGGAACGGCGGGCATAACCCTTACCCAGACAGTAATTTGTGATTTCATCCATCAGTCTGCGCTTTTGCCTTTTTCCCATAGTCTTAACCTTGCTTGCTGTAAAGGTAAAATCAATCAAGGGATAAATTGCAATGTGATTTGCCCCGATTGCAAAGGCGGTATCGATATCTTCCCTTAAATCATCAAAAGTCTGTCCGGGCAGGGCAAATATAAAATCCATTGACACGGTTTCAAAGCGTACCTTGCTCAACGCTGCCTCCATTGAGGAAATATCTATGGGCTTTCTGCCGAGAATATCCTGATATTTGCTGCTAAACGACTGGATTCCGATACTGATTTTTGTTACGCCTGCACATTTCAGCGTCTCCAGTACAGGAACTGTAACATCATCAGGATGCAGCTCCAAGCCGATTCCCCCGGTTATGGTGAAATATTCCTCTATTACATGAATGATTTCCCCGACGCGGGACACAGCAAGGGCAGGCGTCCCCCCGCCAAAATACAGGCTTGTCACTTCTTTTTTGTCAGCGCTTTGCCTTCCCACAAGCCGGATTTCCTTTATGAGCGCATCAATATAGCGATTACATTCTTCCCCGGAATATTTCACCTTGCAATATGGACAAAAATTACAGATACTTCTGCAGAAAGGAATGTGAACATACAGCCCAAGATTACTGCATTCCTCAAATGGCAGCCGATTATTGTATTCACTTTTAAAAATAAAAGGCTTTACGGAACGGGTAAGCCACATTCTCGTCAGATTTGTAATCAAACTCATGCTTTTCTCAACCTATATGTATTTTAAATAAGTTTTCAGCGCCTCCAAAATGACCTTCGGCTTTCCCTTAAACAACAGAGAATATTCGGCAACATAGAAAAATCCACACTTTTCGCACAAGCCCGGAATGTCAACACATCTCCCGCAAATGCTCAAATGCCCGTTTTCCATAATCACGCATTGATGGCAGGGCGCAGGAAAGCTGTTGTTTATAATATAAGGGAATGCACTTTTTAAATTAAATACCGGTACACCCTCTTTCATGATTTCCGTTATCACCCGACAACACTCCTCCTTATCCTGCCTGCTCAATTCAAGCTCCTGCGTGTCCGGATAAGGAGTGTGGAAGTTAAAGGAAACTGCCTTAACATTCGGCTCACGTTTTGCAATGTCGCCGACAGTTCTTATATCGCTCTTATTGATCTGGTTCACTGCCATATACAGACAGATGTTTGAAGTACTGCTGCTTCTGATATTATCCATAATCCTGTCAAAGGTGTCTCCCCTGACGAGATTATGTTTTTCTTTTCCCCCGTCAAGGCTTACAAGTATGGTGTCGGCTTCCGGCACATTCATGGAAAAGGTTCCGTTGGTAACGAGATTTACAATAAAGAATCCCATTTCCTTTGCTTCCACGACAAGGTCACGCACGGTTTTGTTCTGGCTCTGCCATAGAAATGTTTCCCCGCCATAAAGCATTAAAATACGAACCCCCATGTTATATAATATACTCATTTCATTTTTGATATTATCGTAGCCGTAGACAGGGGCTGAATGATTATAAACCGAACAATGCTTGCAGGAAAGATTGCACTTATTGGTCAGTATAATGCACCCTATGACAGGCTTTTTATCCTGAAAGATAACGGTTTTTAATCCATATTTTATCAGATAAAGAAAATGTGATACCTTCATTATTGTGATATTTCCTCGTGAAGTATTGTTTCCAGTGGAGCTGCATTTTTCCGCTATTATAGCAAAGGATAAAAATGCTTGTCAATTTAGGGTAAAAAACACAACAACACTTCATAAAAACTCCCTCCTGCTCATGCAGCAGGGGGGAGGGGAAACAGTTTCTTTCGGTATTTTTTGTTCAAAATGGGAAGCGTCAGGAAAATTGCTTTACACACATTATCGGCGATCATGCAATACCAGACCTCCTGCAGTCCCAGACCCCAGATGCGCACACAGACATAGGTCATTAAAATCCGCACACCCCACATACTGAAGGTCTCCACAAAAAAGGTATATCTGGTTCTCCCCAGGCCGTAAAAAATGCCTTCCATAACCACCATCAATCCAAAAAACGGTTCCGAGAATGCCACCAGTTTCAGCATTTGAGAACCGATTTCCGCCACCCGCACGCTGTTGGTAAAAAGGCTCATCAACGGGTAGGCGGCAAAATACAGGATCAATCCGCTGAGCACCATCATGCCCATTGTCATCATGACGCTCAGGCCTCCCACAAGCTCAAATTTCTTCCGATTGCCCTCCCCCAGCGAGATTCCCACCAGCGCCGAGGTGGCGGTCCGCAGCCCGTAACCGGGTATGTAAAATATAGTCTCCGCCGTGACAGCGATGGAATGTGCTGCAAAAACCGTATTTCCCATTCCTGTCACCAGACTGGCGAACACCACATAACCGAGACAGGACGCGATATTCGTTCCCAGCACCGGGATGCTGAGTCTGGCACAGTCCCGAAGAATCGGGCCATCCAGAGAAAATTTCCGAAACTCCCAATGCAGCAGGCGGTTCTTACGATATGCAAAAAACATACAGCTTCCGGACATCGCATAAGAGACCGCCGAAGCAATCGCCGCTCCGGTAACTCCGAGTCCCAGTATATAAATCATCAGATAATTCAACACCACATTCAGGACATTGGCTCCGAGATTGATGAGCATGGGTGTCCTGGTGTCCTTGGTCGCCCGGATGGAGGCCCCCAAAATAGAATTGCAGGATCGGAAGACCATGGGAATACTAATGATGAAAAAATAGAGCGATGCCTGCCCCTGAATGGACTCCTCCGCTCCCATCCACACAGGAATATAGGGACTCAACGCCATGGAAATACAGCCCATAGTCAGACCGCAGCCCACCGCCAACGCCAGCACCTGACTGGATAATCTCCTGATACGTTTCTCGTCGCCGCTGCCCACCGACTTGGCAATCAAGGACAACGCCGCCACGGCCAACGCTGAGGACACACTGTTGATCAGCCAGGTAACCGTAGTCGTCACACTCACCGACGCCGTGGCTGTCTCCCCCAGACGCCCCACCATGGCTGTGTCCACATACTGTAACAGCGTAGCTAGTATCTCTTCCAAAATTGTAGGGATAGAGAGTGTTATCAGCGCCCGTAACACCTCCGCTTTCAGTCCCTGTTCAATTGTCATAGCTTTATCTTTATTTTGCATACAAACCTATTACCACTCTTTTTTGATTTCTTCCGCCATGATTCCATAGCTCTCCAGAAAGGCGTTCAAGTCCCTGTCGTCCCGGATGACGGTTACTTCCGTAAATTTTCCCGTGTGAATATCCTTAAAGCCTGCCACCTGCTCCCCGGTGCAGATACTCGCCCGGATTATCGGACGCAGATTCTCACGGTCAAAGCATTCTTTTGCTTTCTTTCTCCGAAACATTCACCTTTTCCTCCCCGGATTCTCAATAATAAAGCTATTATATCATGTTACCGGACCAAGAGGTATTACTTTTTACTGACAATCCAGTTTTGTGAGGATAAATCGGTTTCTGCCCTCCCGGTATTGGTAGTCTGCTGCGTCCATTCTTTTCTTCACCATATAAATTCCCAGACCTCCGATCCTGCGGTTCTCCAGCAGCTCCTCCACGTCCGGATCGGGCCTCTCCAGAGGATTATAGGGAATCCCGTCGTCCTCAAAATACAACGTCACCTCCCGCACTGTGCCCTGCACTTTTCTGCCTTCTGCATCCTGCTCCTTTTGACCTTTCACACTCTGCGCCGTCTTGCATGCCGCATCCCGCACCCGCAGACCCACCGTGACTTCAGTGGCGCCGCTGTAGTAACAGATATTGGAGAAAATTTCGTCCACCGCCATCAGGCATTTGGCAATGTTCTTCATGGCTATATTCTGTTTCTTCAGATTTTCCTCCACAAAGACGGCAAATTCCTGAAGATGTTCCATGATGGGTATTCCCGTTTTTTCCAGAAAGTTGCTTCCATGATAAGTTATGGCCAGCATGGTGATATCGTCAAATTGTTCCGCTCCTCTCTGGAAGCTGTCCACATCCCGCCATACCAGCTTCAAAAGCCCTTCCGGAGAGACGCTGCCCGCCCTCTCTGCCACCGCTTTCAGTCTGCCCTCACCGTACAGCTCCTTTTGGGTACTGGTGGCCTCCGTCACACCATCGGTATAAAGCAGCAATGTATCTCCCCGGTGCAGCCGTATTTTGGACTGCCGGTATGCCATGTCTTCCATACCCGCCAGCACAAAATCCCCGGGGGTAGTCTCATAGACACACTGCCCGTTTTCAGATTTAATCAGCGGGCGGCAGTGACCGGCATTGACAAAGACAAGCTCCCCGGAAGAGAGAGTCAGCACGCCGACCCAGGCTGTGACAAACATCCCATTCCTGTTATTGTCACACAAAGTATTATTAACTTCCGAAACGGCTTTCCCCAGCGGCAGCTCCATGCTGATATGACTGCGGATGAGTGTCCGGGACACCACCATGAACAATGCCGCAGGCACACCCTTACCGGACACATCCGCCATAACCAGCGCCAGATGATTCTCATCCAGGAAAAAGAAATCATAAAAGTCCCCTCCCACCCCTTTGGCGGGAGTCATGGAGGCGGCCAGCGTAAAGTCCTGTCTGTCCGTAAAAATACCCTCCACCGCGGGCAGCATATCGGCCTGTAAACGGGAGGCCACCTGTATCTCTGTGCGGATGCGTTCCTTTTCCGCAGTGACATTGGCAAGATTTTTTATATAGCTCTGTATCTGGGCCGTCATGCTGTTAAAAGCATTGCCCAGATCCTCCACCTCATCCCCTGTGCCGATGTGAATGCGATAATCCAGATTACCCCCATCTATCTGAGCCACCTCCCGGGTCAGTCTGCGGATGGGATCTGTGAGTTTTTTGGAAAACAGCGCTCCCGACAGGCAGATGCAGAGGGCGACTGCTGCCAGCACGGCCACAAAATACGAGAGCATCTGCCGGATGGCTCCATCCTGTCTCGCCGCCACATTTTCCGTCAGTGTCAGAATCATGTCCTGACTTTCCTTTGCCGGGGCGACCACCTCCGTCACATCGATGACAGTGACAAAACTCCATCCCAGCCTGTATAACGGCGCATAAGCCATATAGACCTCCCTGCCGTCCAGCCGAAGCTTCAGAAAGTCAGTCTCTCCATCCACCATGCGGCAGGCCGCCTCCGCCAGCTTTGCGTTATTGCTCTCCCGCAAATCCCCATTTTGTTCCGCCAATGCAGCAGTCTCCCCCTCCGCTCTGCCGGACACCATGACCTGTCCCTTCTCGTTTACCAGAAAGGCATAACCTTTCTTTCCAATGACAGTATTTAACACTGCATTATTCACCGTTTCCAGATAAGAACCCACTCCTGCCACCGCCACGATTTCTCCATTGAGATACACGGGGCTGGCGCAGACAATACAGTCTCCGCCCTGATGAATATCCTGAATGACGTCCGTGTAGACAATCTGTCCCGGCGCACAACTCCTTGCCCGCTGATACCACTGTCTCTGATCAGCCTCAATAAATAAAGGAAGCTGTGTCTCTGCTCCCTCATACTTACTGTAGGCGATATAATCCGCCTGAATCATCCAGCCGCTCTCCGTGGCTATGTAAGTGGAGGAGACCATGTCGTTGTGGGCATTATACTGCACCAGAAGATCCTGAATATTTCCGAGCTTCTGCAATTCTTCCGCAGAGTCTGCCTCCAGATGCTGCGACCATAAAAGCTGTGCCGCCAGTTCGGAAGAACCCGGCACCGGCAGAGCCACCTCTCTGTCCGGGTACTTCTCCGGGTGTTTGTAAATATCCTCCGCCTGCGCCGCAATGCCCAGTACATAAGCTTCCACCGCCGCAAACCGCTCTTCGATGTAAGCAGCCTTTTCCACTGCAATATCCTGAAGATTTCCCACTGCCTGCTCCTCAAGCGCCTGCTCCGCATCCTCTGCGGCGGTTCGTCCCAATTCCCTGCTGCTCTCCATGGAAATGCGCTTCATGGTAAAAAGACTGTAAATGCTCACGCCGCCGGAGAGCAATATGGCGACGGAGACCATGGCCAGCAAAAGGCTGTTCACCTTGCGCCCGATCTTTCTCTTTTTATAAGCCATTCTCTCGTTTCCTCCCTTCGTAACAGGTTTTGATATAACCCAGCAGCCGGGAAAACTCTTCACTCACACAATAATCCTCAAAATAAATCTCCACCTCTCCGGGATGATGCATCACCAGATATTCCCGCTCGCTGCACAGAGGCTTTAAGCCTGCAAAAAAATAACCGTATCTTTTCAGAAGATAATAAGCCTGCACTGCCCGGGGCTCATTGCAGTTCAAGAAAACTCCCGCTGTCTGTCTCCCCCTGAGGGGGTAACGGGAGTGCAGCTCTCTGATACGCTGCTCCAAATCCGCACCAATGTGATGAATCCGAATTTCCAGACTGCTGTGTATCACATCATTTTTGTAAGTAATTTGAGAGAGCTGCACGGACATCGCATCTGCCTTCTCCAAAAAGTCTTCCCCCGTCCGCTCCGTCAGCCGATAATCCACACCCAGCCCGTCATAAACCTTCTGGCAGAAATCCCAATGCTCCGGGGGCAGATACAAAATTCCTGCATCCTTCTTTTCCGCTGCCCGCACCTGAATCCCCAGAGAATGTTTTTTGTTTCTTCCATTGTCATAAGAATGCGACATGCGCTCCGTGTCAAACACATTCAATACCAGACCCGTCGCCCGCAGTCCCAGCCGATACAACAATCTCTGGGTCACATCATGGAACAGCACCGACAGACAAAATGCCGCCGAATAGGTTCGGGACAGAAGGATTTCCATGCCGAATTCAAAAAAGGGCATGGCGAGTCCGTATCCGCGGTATCGCTTCCGAAAAATCTGGGACGCAATCTCACACATATCCTCATCGGGATAAAATTGTTTTAAAATCATCATCCCGGCGATATCTCTCTCCTCCGTCTCCGCCACAAGAAAGGTGGTCCTGCCTTCCCCGGACTCCTTTTGTAGATATAACGGATCATAAAAACCCCGCCTGAAATAACTGTCTCCGTACTCATCCCGAATACAGGCTATCATGCCCTCCTCGTCACCTTTTCGATAAGGCCTCAGGCGTATTTTTAAAGATTTCCCTTCTCTGTTGGTCAGAATCAGAGTTCTCATACATTGTTCGCTCATACTATGTACGCCTCTTGTTTACGCTACGCCTGTGCCATGCTTAATGTTCAGGATTTCCGAAAAACCGGTGATGGTAAAGACCTCATAAATCTCCTCGTTGGCGCCCTCTACTACCATCCCGCCATCCTGTTTTTTCATGGCTTTATGAGTGGCAAGCAGCACGCGCAGGCCGGCAGAAGAGATATACTCCAGTGCGGAAAAATCAAGCACCAGCTCCCGAACGTCCGCCAGACTGGCCCCCAACGCCGCCTCCAGCTGCGGAGCCGTGGTGGTGTCCAATCTGCCTTTTACCTGCAAAACCAGTTTTTCCTGTTCTCTGCTGCTTTCTATCGTCATAATACTTTTCCCTCCTTTTCTTCCTCCCAGGCAGGCTTTCTGGGGAATCCCACATGATAGGTAATTTTTTCCATGGTCAGTTCATGCTCCCCGATGAGATACTTCCCCACCGTGATATCCTTTCCGATGATTATTCCTTTGGGATAATCGTTCAGACATCGGTTTAACAGAGCAGCCTGCTCCTCCTTTGACTGATCCGATAGGGGATAGTTGGGATTGACACTTCCTATGGGCACCAGCTTCACATACCGGACATCCGACAAGGTAGCTTTTTCCTGTTTATTCATTTGTCTGTCCTTTTCCTGCTATAACGTCGTTATATTCCACTTTCTTGTCAAAGAGTTCCTTCTCGATGCTGTCCACATTGGCCTGAGAGGCCACCGCATTTTTCTGAATACCCGCGAGGGCATTATAGCAGCTCTCACCCTGGGCATAATCCTCTGCCTCGCCGGTGCTGTTCAATGCCTTCAAAGCAAATACATTGGACACACCCTCTTCCTGTGTACCGATATCTGAAATCATCTTCACCATATCCTGCGCCTGATTTCTGAAGGTATTCCAGCTGTGGCTGACCTTTTCCATATTCTGGGTGTAAAGGGCTGCCTTGGCATTGCCCTCCTCACTGTCCTGATCCAACTGATCCATCAGCTTTATCATACTTCCCTGATAAGCGTTGAGCTGAGTCTCAGCAAGCCTCTTCATCTGCTGGATACTGCCGTCCAGATTCTCGCTGGCAGCCCTGAGACGATTTTCAAGCTGGCTGATTTCCTGACGCAGCGCTTTCATCTTCTCCGCTTTGAGCCTAGCCTGCTCGGACAAATCCTGTCCATTGCCATCCTTTAAAGTGCTTCCCACCAACACGGGCGCCACATTAGCCGCCATCATATCCAACACTCTCGCCAGTCCCTCGGGTGTTCCATGGTTGGTGGCGCGGACATCCACATGATACTTGGCGGAATTGTCGGTGCTCCGGGTGTTGGACTGATGGGCGCTGACACTGCCGCTCACATTGACCTTGATAAAACCTAATTTAGCGCTGCCGCTCAAAGATGCACTCAGATCTTTGGCGGATTCCGATTTTTCGCTCTGCTTGACCTCCATGTCAAAGAGAATATTTACCTCGTCCACCTGGAGATTGGGGATGGGCACAATGGCCAGCAAAGGCACATGGACCTTCATCTCGTCCAAATTGCTGGTGCCGTCCTCATTGACACTGCGCTGCTGATATCCAAAAATAACATTGCGCACATTCCCCTTCTCGTCGAAACCTACACTGTTGATGAAGTCCGCCGTGGAGTTCGCCAGTTGTGTGCTGGCGTCTGCCGCCGCACGCAGAGGCGCGCCAATGAGCTGATCCATCTGTAAACCTGCAAACTGTTCTGCAATTGCCATAAAAATCCCTTCTTTCTCTTCTTTTTTCCTGCCTGCTTCCGCACCGGATAGCGGATACTTGTGACGGTAACACTCTCTACAAAAAGAATTTCTCCTCCGACCTCCCACTCCGGGAGCATCCGAAGGTTCATCTCCTGGGCCAGCTGCTGTGCATGGTTCAGAATCTCTGTTTTCAAAACCTTTTTCACTCGTAATCCTTCTCCAGTCCCAGCTCGATTTCTCTGTTCATAATCTTTTCCTGATATTCCATGATGCGGTTTGCAATATGAGACTGTGCCATCAGATACTTGTCCCTGTCGAATTGTCTGGTGTTTTCCTCAAAAGTTTCCCGACTGATCTGTTCCATGCGCTCCTGCTCGGTAATCATATCCGAAATCTTTTGATAGAGCTGCTTTAATTTCTGAATCTTGGCCTTTATCTTGGAAATTTCCTGCCGTATCTGTTTCTGAGCATCACTTCCCAGATTGCCGTCTACAGCCACGGGAGTGGTATCTGTCTTTTTGGCAATCTGATTGGAGCTTAGTAAATCTGCAAGCCGCATGATTCCCTCCGTGGCAGGCAGGGAAGTAATCTTCATCTTATAGGAGACTCTGGGAAGGAAGTCACTCTGCCGCTGTTCCGGGGAACAGATGCGGGCTGTGATAGAACAGTTTCCCTCCTCGCTCTTCTCCGCCTTTACCTCGGTGGAAAAATCGATTTCCGCCTTCTCCACATTCAGATTGGTGATGGGTATAATCGAGAGGAGGGGCACCTGCATCTGGAGATTGTCCACACTGTAACCATCTTCTCCCTCGGGCCGCACCTGCTCATAGGCAATGTTGATATTGTTCAGGCACACAGTCTCCTCGGTTCCGTTCTGACGAAGCGTTCCCATGCTCTTTATCGCCTCCACTACCTGGGCGCGCAGCTGTCGGTTAGATTGGGCCAGAGCGTGCAGCGGGGCGTAGACCAGATCGTCCAGAGGAATAAAATCACTGTCCTTAAATCCTGCTGCCCGTCCGCCTCCGGAGCTGCTTCCTTTATGATGTTCTCCCTTAAGGTTCCTCTCTTCCTCAGCCAATGCAGAGCCTCCTCCCTGTTAAATCACCATCATTTTCTTCCTGCCTGCGCTGTTCCTCAGCTCAGGAACAGATTGTGCTCTTCCTCTCTTCTGCGCACCAGACCGGGCAGTACCTTGCCGCCGCCCTTATTATAGAGCAGCATTTTCTCCGCCACCGTGGCCGCGTCTCTCCCGGTTACAAGCTTCTGCAGATTGCCCTTTCCGCAGTTGTAGCAAAAGCTGGTCAGAGCGTCAAACTGATTCTGATTGAGCGGGAAGGTAATCGACCCATCTTTCACACAGGCATTGACATAACCGCTGTATTTTTTCAAATCTTCCTTCAAAAGCTTCTTTGCAGCCTCTTCCGAGGGCAGCCGGTCTCCCTCATTTACTCCGGCAGTATGGCCATAGCCGATAGTCCACACACCGGCAGGACATTTGTAGGCTTCCAGGCGACAGCCCTCATACTTGGCCACCAGTTCCACCCCTCTGTCGGAGATGTCCATCTCCCCGGACTTTGCCGCAGCATTCTCTTTCTGAGTCTTTTCCGCCGCCGGGGGCGGTGCGGAAACTGCGCCGTTCATAGCCGCACGCACATCCCGTCGGAAGCCGTCCATGGTATAGCCGCTCTCCAGACCATTCCACAGATGGTCGGGGTCTCCGTGCCCGGACGCCACACCTCTGGCATGTCCCTCCTTGTGGCTGATGATCACGCCGTCTGCAAGCGGGTCCAGATGGTACTGCTTACAGAGAAATGCAAACAGCTCCACCGCTGCATTGTAGGTGCGGGTCACCACCTCCATGGCAGCCGTGCGGTTGGAGCAGCTGAAGGTCGCTCCGCCCGTATAGCGAATGCAGGCAGGCTCGCACATTTCCACGCCGATATGCGTATTGTTGGAGCTGCCGCCGCTGTGCCATCCGCGGTGATCCCAAGGCAGCGTCTGATAGATTGTCCCCGTATTGCCATCGATGAATGCATGCACACAGGCTCTGGACTCCTGGGGACTGTTCCACTTTTTCACAAAAGTCTCCGCCGAGGGCTGGGGGCAGCCCACACTGTGAAGCATCAGCCCCTTTACCACAATTTTCTTCCCTGCCTTGAAACAGGGATTATTGCTCAAAATACTCTCTACAATCTTCATATAATCTCCTCTCTATACCCTCGCAAAACTTATACTTTTATGCGGGATAGGGGCCCGCCTCCTTTTCCACAAGATATCTGTGGTTTTTTGCCGCTGTCAGGAATTTGGCCAGACCGGTCTCGTTCTTATTCCCCGCGTTCCCCCACTCCCGGAAACATTTATCCACATCAAAGTCTCTGATACAGCCTGCCTCCGTGTCCTCTCGGGACAAATCATTCTCTATGAAGTGACGCCACTGCTCGTCGGAGCGCAGCACTCTGACCTTGAAAAGCTCTTGGAGCCTTTGCTTTTTCACCACATCCAGCTCCGCGTATATGTGTTTATCAAAAATTTCTCTGTCCCCGCGAATATACTGCATTGCCGCAATCATCTGACGGAAAGCCAGCTCATAATCCTGAGCATTGTTCTTCAATGCCATTCCTTTTCGCAGCCAGGAAGGCTTGTAGGCATACCGCATGAAGCTGTAGTCCGGCAGATGTCCGATACGGCCATGGCCCAGATAGACAATGCTCTTGTCTCTGAATACATTGGGGGGCGTATGGGAATAGCGATTTCCCTCCAGATTGTCGTCGAAGGTATCAAGAGTAAGAGTCAGCCTTACCTCCCGATCCTCCCTCAATTCATGCACATCCCCCTGAATATCATTGACGTGCTTCGCAGGTATTCCGGCAAAATAACTGTGAGCCCATGTATCCGCAAGAACATGCATTGCCATGCCGATGGCGGGCAGGCTTCTGTCGGCCTTGGCTTCCTGTACCATTTTTACCATCAGGGAACTGTCGGGGAGACATAATCGTCTCAACTCTCTCTGCTCTTCCTCCGACAGCTCCTCCGCCTCAATTTCTCCGCCAAGATTGCCGGGAAGAAAATGAAACGCACTCCAGATACCGCTCACCTGTCTGAGCTGTTCTGTCGTGTAAGCCCTCAAATCCGTAAACTGCGCTGTGAGCTCATCGTCGGTATTGACGGTCACAGACAGCTTGTCCGCAGGCACACCTTTTGCTTTCAGCAGACTCTCGGAGCACTCGTCCACAAACTGAGCATAGTAGGCGATCTCCTCCGCCTCCGTCCGCCCGTAACCGGCCAGACGCGCTGCGCAGTAGGTTCCGTAATAATGAAAATCCAAATTCATTTTTATACCTCCTGACCTATGATTTTTTAACATCCCGGATATCCGTGGTTACATAATACGATATTTTGTTAATTCACAAATTCCTGATTTTAACGCTTTCTTTTTTCCAACAGGCAACAAAAAAAGAACGGTCAAATTTTCCTGACCGTTCTTTCCGCATAACTATCAAATATTTTTAAGTATTTTTAAAAAGCGTTATTGACATATGGCACAAAATATCGTATTTTGTTAACTTTTATTTTCATGAAATATATTCTTCAACATAACTTTTGAGCAGTTCCTGCAATTCCCTGTCCATAAATTCATAATCATCATTGATATAGAGACAGACTAATTTCTTACCGGAAATTATGTCGGGGTATTTTTCCTTTATCCTCCGCAAATGCTTTTTTTCCATACAGAAAATGATATCTGCCCACCCCAGAAGTCCCGGAGTAACCTTGATTCTGGCATTTTGTTCTGTTCCTGCCGAGCGCACTTTATGTCCGTTATATCCATCAAAAATCTTTTCGGCAGTCAGACTGCGTCTCTTATTCTGACTGCATAAAAAAAGTAAATTCATCTTTTACCACCACAAATAGCATGCTCTTTCTTATTTTTTGCTTATACATATCATACAATAAGGAGAATCCGAATACAATGTCCTTACATCTAAAAATCCAGACTCTCCAGCCTGCGCCGTCTCTCCTCCACCGTGGTGGCCGTATAGATTCTCGTGGTCTCCAGACTGGAATGTCCCAGAATATCCGCCAGCTCCGTCAGATCGGCATACTGCTTCATGTAAGTGACTGCAAACAGATGACGAAAGCTGTGTGGATGCGCTTTTTCTTTGTCGATTCCCACCATGTCCGCAAAATGAATCAACATCTGATACACTGCATTCCGACTGATGGGACGCTGTCGGTTTCCCCGGAAAATCACGCCAAAGCTTATGGCGTTCGCATTACAATAATCCTTTAAATCTGCTGCCAGTCCCTCAGGAAGATAGACTGCTCTTGTCTTTCCTTTATTGTCAACAGTAAATTTCCCGATGCACAACGCCTCCACTGTCAGAAAGGACAACTCACTGACGCGGATTCCCGTAAAAGACAATACCTTCATGATAAAATAATACTTTTCATGACCGCTCTCCCTTGCGTAATCCAGCATTCGCTGATACTCCTCTCTGCTGAGTATATTTTCCAGACATCCGTTTTTCTGAATCCGCTCTGTCTTGATGATACAGTCCTCCCGCCCTGCATATTTCAGATAACTGTTCACAGCCACAATATGCAGATTTACCGTCGCCTTCTTCTGCCCGAAACTCAACAGATACTGCTTATAGGCAATGATATGCTCCTTTGTGATCTCCGCTGTTTCTGTAACTTCTCTCTGCCGCAGATAGGCAAGCAGACGCTCCGCCTGCCTCATATAAATGTTAATGGTTCCCTCCGACAGCTCCCTCTGAAACAGATTATTTCTGTATGCTGTAAGCTCTTTTGTATCTTTCAAGCGCCCCTCCACTTTTGTACTATGTTTAGTGATGCTTTACAATTTTTCCAAATATTCTTCAAACCGCTTAATTTCAAATAGAGTGTCCGGCGATATGCCTTCCTGCGGTTGACGATCTCCTTCCAGAATAGCTCCTACAAAATCAATTAATTCCAGTACCTTATCTCCTATACGTCCAATCAGCTCAATATATTCATCCAATTTCTCCGAAGTTTCTGTACCGATGGTAAAGCGCACCTCATTTCCGGTCTCTCCCAGATTCGATATTGGAAATCCGAAACTAAACCGCATGGCAACCGGCAGCTTATGTTTGGACATCTGCACAATGATCCCCTTTTCCAGTATTGCAATATTAAATTCATGCAGACTGTACGGTTCATTTTCTTCCTGCTTATATCTTTTGTATAATTCACATACAGCAGCATAACTCTCCTCATAATGCCATGCCACATAACAACTTCCCGGGTCATCATTAACAGAAAGCGTTATAGCTGTCGCCGCTAATCGTCCCCAGAGCTGTTCCTGCACATATCTTGTATTCTTTCGGATAATATAAATATATTCTCTCTGTTCATCCGAGGCATTGTCAAAAAGCATCTGGAAATATCTCTGCATATAGGGGTCTACAGGATCCGCCTGCCTGCTCTCTTGCAGACTGTCATTAAACTGCTTCCATTCATCTGCCTTATTATAAGAAAACACCAATCCTCCGCTGTGCTTGTCCATTCCCATCTGGGCAAACTTTGTCAGACTCTGCACAAACACCAGATTCAGCCAGCCGTCCGCTAAATAATCTGCCGCACGTTCCCGGATTTCAGCTACTTCATTATCCGTGGCCTGATTTAAAGTAATATCCACTATCACTGTTATTTTCTTGCGGCATTTATTCTGTGTCATGTAATTGTTGATCTTATCAAGCATTTTTGCGACATCATTTTTAGTAATAATTTTCTTTGTGGCATCATTGGGATGAATATCAATCATAATAATGTCGGGAAGCCTGTTCTGTGCTTCTTCCGCCGACTCCAAATTTTCTAATTCTGCTATAAACTCCTCAATATTTTCAGGAGCCTTCATCTTTACCCGCCCGGGATTTGCTCCTGTAGTCGCATTTAATTTCTCAGTCAACTCAAAATAAATATTGTAAAAGGCTGCAACTTGTAATGGTTTCTCTTTTCTTGATACGTCTGCTGCGTGCTGGGCAATAGCCGCGTCATAGACCTGCGCAAAAGCTTTCAATCCATAATCCGCCAGATAAGCGCCCTGATACAGCTCTGCTCCCGTGCCTTTCGCCCCCGGGGCATCAAGTCGGAACTCCTCTCCTCTCGGTGCCGCCTCTTCTCCCTGCAGCTCTATTCCCAATAAAATAATTTCATGAATTGCCTGTATATTTCGCGTAAAATCCACAAGATGATTTTCCGAATGCAGGGCAGCGTCAAGATAATAATCTAATTGATACCACACAAAAGCCGGTATTCTATCATTTTCAAATAAATTGCAGGCCTCTATCAGCTTTTTCACAGTGGATGCCTGTACAAAGATTCTGCGATTCTCTTCTGCATTCATCTCCGGGGAATCCACCAGCTTTTGGCAAAAGAATGTGAAATATGTCCGGGCCAGGTTCCGCGCACTTTCCATATCCGACGAGTTGTATTGCGATTTCTTTGGATGTGCCATTCTCGTTTCGACGGCATCCATTGCTTTTGCTCTGCCTTCTGTCTCTCTTTTACTTGTTTTCTTCCAGTTTTTCTCTCTCTGCTGTGTGAAAACAAAGCTCATGATCTGCGGTAGGGAAAGACCCATTTGATCGAGCATCGTTCTTATGGCCTCCGTGATACTGGGGACATAACCAGCCTTGTTCACGGCAGCCTTTGCCTGATGATCCATTTTGGTATTTGCAAGCAATAATGCGCTCTGCGACACGTTGCTTGTCTGCAGGGTAATCGTTTTTCCTGCCGTTACAATATAGTCTATATTTCGATATAATATTTCCATCCTTCTTGCGGCATCTGTGACAGGTTTGTTCCCGACATATTCAATATATGCTGTCGCAAGATGGTTGCTAATATTATTCTGATTAACCTGACCTGTTGCTTGAACAGTTTCTGCGTGGCTTAAACTATCCTGCAGCATATTTTTTTTACCTGAATTCATAGAATCATTTTCTAGCTCTTTCTTTACATCAGCTATATATTGCACTAAAAAACTCTGCCTCTCCAGGTCCTCCCGCTGCAGTCGCTGAATTACCGCCGCCATTCTTCCGCCTTTATCCGAAGACTTACCGGTTTGACTCAGAAAGAGAATCCTTTCACCATCTTCTGTTAAACCCATTTGTTGTGCAACCCGGCGGAAAATCATTTCTTCCTGTCGGGAAAGTTGCTGTTCTAAAATTCCGGAGGACAACTCATTTGTTTCATCCATAAAATCCACAAATATACGAGACAGACTGGATTCCTCCAAATGTTTCTGAAAACTTTCATCCTCTTTGTTCTGTCTGCGTTTTTCCTCCCTTTCGCCCGACAGCGGTAAACCTTCTGTAAAAGCTTTTATCTGCTGTATAACATCGCCTATTTGTCCCGATATCTCTTCCCCGGAAAAATTTTCTGATTTCACATAATAAAAAAATTTATCAAGCTCCTGCCGAATTCCTTCGCTTCTTGTAAGAATCACATCCGCCCCTTTAGGTATTCGCACTTGTTTTAAGAGCAGTTCCTTCAATGCGTCTACAAAACTTCCCGCACCCGAACGCATATAACTGCTACGATTTTGATAACTCAGTGGAGAACCGGAATACTCCATCCTATCCAATTCCTCCGCACGGTAAAGCGCATTCACAATATGGCGCTGAAGAATATACATAGTAAGAGCATTCTTCTGTCTTATTTTCTCTTTTTCTGGCAAATCAGATTCATCTATTTCCGCCATGGACGCATTTGCCTCCTCATACGCTTCCATCCAAGCATCCAAAGGCTGCAAACTCATAAATTCTTCAATATCCAATTTGTTTTCAAAGCTTCTGTCTGTAAAATAATCGTCTTCCCTTGTTATACGATGATCCTTATCGGGTAAACTGCCAGCAATTTCTGAATCTGCACCTGAATTCTCCTTAACCCATTCTATATCCTTTTCCCAGAAAATTCTCCTCACATGATCTCTGATCTGGAATACGACATATCTTCCCATCTCCACAAACAGCTTTAACAAAAACCGCGGTTTATCCCTTTGGTTATACTTATCATCCACATAAAAGGGCCATCTCCGTGTTCTGTCCACCATCGGACGAAGCTGCGTTACGCCGCCGGACGCGCCCGCTCCGATTCCGGGCATATCACTAGGTTCCTCCCGGCGAGTCTTCTCGCTTTCTGCCTCATATGCTCTCGCCTGTCTGTCATAATTATCCGCTTCCTGCTCCAGCCTGTCATCCAGATTGACGGCAACGCCGTCAAAGCTCGCCGTTGCCCGCACCCGTCCCTGCTTTTGCTGAATCACATGGCCCAGCTCATGTCCCAAATGCCGTTCCTGCCCCGGGGCCACATAGACATGACTGCCCTGAGTATAAGCCAATGCGCCCAACTGTGACGGCCTCCCGGAATTGTAATGCACGCGGACGTCATCCATGGACAGCCCCGACAGAGCCTCATATTGTCTCTTCATATTATCCGGCACCCCGGTTCGGTTTGTGATAGCATTGCTTTCCTGAGAAATGCTGTCTTTGTGCTCTGTCTCCGCCGTTTGCTGCGCGTACATCTGCCATCTCCTCCTTTACAACGGACTGTGTCTACAGACTTTACTTTCGACTGTCCAGACCCAGAAAATAATCCGCGGACACCTTATAGAATTTACACAGCGATATGGCCTTCTCTATGGGCAGCGCATTCTGGCCGGTCTCATAGCGAGAGTACACTCTCTGGTCTATATTCAGATAGGCTGCTACCTCTTTCTGTCCCAAATCATTATCCTCTCGCAGCTCCCTCATAACAGTCACATAGTCTTTCCTCATATTTATCTTTTGCCTCTTCCGATCAGACGGTTCCCGGGGAAACAGACTCAAACCACCGTAACCCCTAAAAGCCTCTCACCGTCGTCTCATCCTTCCCCGCCTCCAGCTCCAAAGCCCTTCGGAGATGCTCTTTCGTAATAAAACTGCTCTCCTCACAGACCGCCAGCATTCCGGCCACCCGGGCGGCGGCACGAATCCGGGCAGGACTCAGCTCCGCTGCCCGCGACAACTCACGATAGGACACATCCTCCGCCACAGGCAGCTCTCCGGCCAGAGCCTTTTCCCACAAAAGCTCTCTGCCTCCCTCATCCAAATTCCGAAATTTAATGACAAACCGAACTCTGCGCACAAAGGCGTCGTCAAAATGGTTTAACAGATTGGTGGCCATAATCAGCATTCCGTCATACTCCTCTATCCGCTGCAGCAGATACGATGTAGAGACATTTGCGTATTTGTCCCGGGCATCCTGGATTCCGGTTCTCTTTGAAAACAGCGCGTCAGCCTCATCAAAAAATAAAAGATAATGATTCTTCTGAGCAATGTGGAATATCTCGTCCATATGCTTTTCCGTCTCACCGATATATTTGTCAAATATCTGGGATAAGTCCACCTTAAAAAGAGGAAGGTGCAGTCTCTTTGCGAGAATGGAGGCGGCCATGGTCTTACCGGTACCGGAGCTTCCGTGAAACAACAAATGAAGCCCCTGTCTGCCCGTCCAGCCTTTTGCCAGCTCTATCACTGTCTCAAGCTGTCTGCGGCACTCCTGCGACAGCACAATCTCCTCCGAAGCATCGCTGTTCTCGATCACTCTCCCGAGACCGGACAAGACATTTCTCTCCCGCAGCCCCGCCTCCCATGCGGCAGGGTCTGCCGGGGAGACGCCCTCCGCCTCCGCCCAGAGTGTGACAGCCTTTTGCTTTTCCCGGAATTCTCCAATATTCAGCCGATACTTTCCCAGCAGCTGCGTCTGCCATTCCCGGCGCTCTTCGGGCTTAAGCCATGTCTCCAGTGCCAGCTTCTGTTCCGCCGGGGTCAGCCGCTGCGCCGGCTCCAGCCATAATTGCGCGAATCTCTCCGCCATCCGGGCACATTCCGGTGTCTCCGTCAAAAAGATCACCGGCATATCCCCCAGATTCTCCTCCAACAAAATATCCATAGACTCCACCTGGCTCCGGCTGTCTGAAACAGTCTCCGACCGATTCTCCATAAACTCCAGAACCACCACATCCATAGCAAGTCTGCAGAAAAGCCGCAAGGTCTGCCTGTTCCTCTCCCACAAGCGCCTCTCCTCTCTCTGCATCCGCTTCATGTTGACAAATATCGCGTTGACAGACTGTTGACGGCATATGCGGCATAAAAGTGTATGTTTCCCCACACCCCGGCTCCCGTGCAGAAGAATCCGGAAGGGACGCGTTTTCTCAGGGCGGACGGAATGACAATTTGTCTGAATGTGATGACAGAGAATCCCTGCCTCCCGCTCATGCAGCGGTAGCATGTCCTGCTCCCCGGGCAGCTCTTCCCACTCGTTGTCCTCTCCGGGAAAAAAGGGCCGATACCAGGCTCCTTTTCGCAACGCGCCCGTCAGGAGAAAATGAAACGCCGACCGATTCAAGACTAACGGCTGCAGCAACAGGCCGCCGTTCTCCCCGCCCTCCGGGGACATCGCCAGGATATCGCCAAGCTCCCCCTCCTCCTGACTAAGCTGCGCAATCTGCGCAAAGTCCACGGGCAGGACAGCAGATAACAGATGAAGCGCGTATTGCAGATTCGGCCGCCTCTCATGATATTTTTCCCGAAATTCCAGACACAGTCCTCCCTCAATCTCACAGCAGAAAGCAAACATCACCAGGAAAAAAGCTGTCTCCGTCAGCGCATAGCATTTTTTTAAATGCACGGAGGGAAGAAATATACCGCTGGCCTGCTCCCGGTCCGCAATACTTCTTCCTGCTTTCCCGAAAGACATCTGCAGACTTTCCGCTTCGGTATTTTTTTGCTGGAGGAGCATAAAAAGCGCAATATAATCCTGTGTCTGTTCCTCTATAGAACAATATCCTTCCATCTGCTGCCTCCTCCGAATTATAGTAGTTTCAAAATTATAATAGTTTCAAACTGTCGATGCAGACTCCGCCCTCACACAGCTCCGATTCATACCGGGACAGGCAGGCGGTCACATCCAGAAAATACTGCCCGTCCAGCCGGTCTGTCCTGTGCAGGAAAACAAAATCGATGCTCACGCCTATGGGCGCCGTTCTCTTCATCCACTCCAGACAGGCCTCCCACCCGTCCTTCGGCCTGCCCTTAATCAGCACGGTGGCTCTGCGCCTGTCCGGCTCCTCCAGCATAATTGCCTTCTGATTCCACAAAATCTCCGCCAGCCGGGTATAATATCCACAGGTTCCCTTTCTCCCCGCCAGAGAGATCCCCTCCCGCAAGAGCTCCCGCAGAGTCCTTTCGTCCACCCGGTCCGCCAACTCTCCCCAGCCCATCCACTCTGCCAGCCTCACAACCTGTTTATAGCTGCAGCACTCATAATCCAGCTCCTTAGCCAGAGCGTCTATCTTTTCCTCCAGTTCCAGATATATATTCTGGTACACCGCAAGAAAGCGTTCCAATTGCAGATTATTCCGATAGATAACGGGCAAATAGGCGACAAAGCTCTCCTTGGGAAAGGACATGGCATAGCCCTTGAAGACCACCTCATTTTCACCTTCCGGGGTGATTTTTACCGCGATCTTTGCATATCGTCCCATCCCTTCGTCGTGACCGTACAGGAGCTGATCCCGGTAGTTGGAATCATACTGGGCCCGCTCTTTTATATAGTCAAACCGCTCCTCCATATCCACGATAGCATCGGCCTTTTCCCCTTCCCGCCTGTCGTCAAAAAGCCAGACATACGCGTGGAACACTGCATTATAGCTGATATCAAGAACGATACGATTCCATTGAGTCTGCCTTTCTCCGCTGTCATAGGTCTGACTGACAAAAATGCCCTCCCCACCCTTTGCAGGCAGCTTGAGTTTTCCCTCTTTTTCCTGAACAAAGCCCTTTTGGAATCCGCATCCTGATAAATACTCATCGGAAAGACACTGTTTCTTCAATCTTCCATGCCCCCTGAATCTGTTCTCTCAGCCACCAGAACCTTTAATTTACCGGCCGCTATGCGGTACTGTTCCAGATATTTTGCCGTCTCCATTCGATATTTCTCCACACATCCCGGGTGTTTTAAAGGCTCCTTCGGGATAATCGTCACCAGAGTAACACCATCCCGCCACTCAGCCGCAACTTCCTTAATCAGCAGCCCCGGCGTCTCTTTGGCAAGCCTCCGAATATCCTTCTTTGTCACAAGCCGGTTTTCCCGCAAGAGCAGGCTGCGCACTTCAGCAAATTGTTCCGAGGGCTTTCTTCCATCCCTGCCGCCCTTTCCCGTCATCATATTGCGAAAAGTGATATGCTCAAAGAGCTCCGGTTTCTCCCATGTTCTGATTTTGCCGATAGCCACATTTCCCTCCTCGCCATTGGATAACGCGAGAGAGGTCAGAAGCAGACCATCCTCCGCCTCCCCGGGAATATGGCCATGTCTGCCGTCTCCCAGCCGGATGTTTTCCTCCTGCCAATGCCACGCATTGGCAAAACGGGTCTGCTCAGGCTCCTGCTGCCCATACTCCCGATACAGCTTTCCTCCGGTCTCCTGCCGAAGCATCAGTTTTACCTCTCTCTTCAAAATCCCCTGCCAGGGAAGCGTGATCTGCTGGGAAGTGACTCCTGTGATATGACAGGGCCGATACTGCTGACTCATCTCCGGCACACTGCACACGATTCGGTATTCGGCCTCCCCCTCAAGAAGATGTTTTTTCGCAAGACACACATATCTCTCCCGCTGTCCGACCGTGATGGGGGGATCGATGTCACAGTCCTCCGTGATATCCTCCCATATGTCACTCTCCCGTCTGATAAATACCTGCAGCTCTCCCGTTTTCGCCAGATAGCTCTGCAGCACTGCGCGGGGATGGTTTAAGGAGAGTGTAAACTGCTCCTCACAGCACTGTGTGTCTCTCTGTATGGCTCTCCCCGTGTTCAGACAAATTTTGTACAGCACCGGCATAACGTCATAGCCGCCCTTTTTTATCCGGCACCGTATGGAGTAACCCTCTTCCCCGCCTGTCATCTCACCATCCACACGCAGACAGATTTGTCCGCTGTAAAGCAGTCCCTTCGTCTCGTCCCCGACTACTCGGGCCTCCCGCCAGCCTTTTGCCGTCCGGTATTCCCATGCCAGACGGGCCATACAGAAATCTCCCTCCACGGGATTGCGCTTGTCCTGCTCGCTTAACAGCACAAAGAAGGTGATTTCCCTCCCCCTCCCCACGGCATTTTTTAATGTTAAAGTAAAAAGCGGGTCTTTTTCCTTTTCCAGCAGTGCGAATCTGTTCTTGCGGCGCATTCCCATGACCTCTATCCGATTCCTGCCGTCACCCTGATAAAAGCCCGTCAGACAATTTGCGGTGAGCTCCGTCTCCTCCTCCATCTCAAACACCATCCTGTCCGCCAGAAGCTTTGTGCCCCGGGGTATCGTGCAATCTTCCGTCACATCATCAAAAAATATCCTTGCCCGGGCACACTCCCCCTCGTCCGGCGCAATGCCCAAAAGCTTCAGATATTTGCGATAATGGCTCTCCTGCACCTGATCCAGATAAAAACTCTGCATATCGGCCAGGAGCACCCAGAGCTCCAATATCGTAATGCCCGGATCGGATAATTCTCTGTGTGTCCACCAGGGTGCCTGGCTCTGCAGCCGCTTCATGGCCTTTTCATAGACGGCGTGATAACTGCTGTCATCCAGTGATTTTTCCATCCGGCATTTCCTCCTTTTCCATACAATTTACATGACAATCGCTCAGCCACAACAGACCCATATAACGAAGCGTCTCCTCCAGCCATTCTTGAATTTCCGGCAGCAGCTTCTGCAGTACAGGATTCTCCCCGCAATCTCTCCGCTGCTCCAACACAACCGTCAGCTCCCGGCTCTTTTCTATATAGTTGCACGAAACTACTCTAATAAGCGGGTAACTTCTTTGCAAAAGCAAATCCATATCCATAACAGAAATCATCCGGCCGAAACATGCGGGATAACTCTCCTTCCACTGCATCTCCTCCCATAGAACCGTTCCCCGGCCGTCATATCGCGCATCATATACTGATATGGCATCCAGCACTCCCATTCTGTCCGTCTCCACATGAAAAGCCGTCCCCGCGGGAAGCTGCAGGTCGGCGGCCTTCGGCTCCCCCTCTTTCATGAGTTCCAGTATCTCCACATAATTGGCATAGAGGGCGGAGAGTGTCACAGGCTCCCTGCACTCCAGCTCCACCCAGAAAGCCTCTCTGTCAAATCGAATCTGTCTGCCCCTGATCTGTTCCGGTGAGAACTCCAAACGCCCGGAATCCGTATACCAGCAATTGTGGCAGGTAATTTCTCTGTCAAATCCAAGATACATTCTTTTCTGACCGGCCTCCGAGATATCCGGCAGCTCCCGGTCTTCCGGCTCTATCCTGCGGCCCTCGGTCACGAAGCTGATGTGCTTCAGCACGGGAATCGTTTTACGATAATAAGCAGCGTATGCATTGTCCGCCCTGACCAGACGAAGTCGGATATAATAATGTTCTTCTCCTTCAATGCTGCAAGACCGCATATCCCGAGGCACCGTCCAGCTGAGCAAATGCTCTCCCTTCTTCTCAGGTCTGCATCCGGTCTCCCATCCGTCGCTCCCGGGCAGCTTTCGCCAGAAGCTCCCGTCAAAATATTCCCACAGAGTCTCCCTGACTTCCCATTCCTGCATGATTTCCATAGATTTCAGCCAGGGATATTTTTTATAGAGCTTCCGATATTCTTTGGAAACTCCCGGCGGAGCCTTTTCCTCTGTCTCATAATTTTCCGTAAACTTAAGCGTCACCTCTCTGCCCTTTACCGCCATCACACTGTCACAGGCCAGATAACAGCACGCGGCAGTCTCAGGTGCATCCGTGAAAGGCAGCAGCCGTTCTCCGTCACAGACGCCAGCTGCCGTCAGACACAGCTCCGGCTCCCGGCATATACCCTCTTCTATCAGGCAAATCCCCCGGGAAAGCGTTTCTAGCCACGAAGAGCTCAGTTCCTCTTCTGCGGGAATCTCCAGACAGATTTCATATTGGGTCTCCTCCAGATTTCCGGCAAAAGCGGGCGTGAGTCCCTCCAACAGACATTGTCCCTCCGACTGCGTCCATTCCATAGGATATGTATTGGTTCCGTCGCCGATTTTCCAATTGCCCGGAAGAGCGCCGTCCTCCCCGCACAGAGCACTGTCCCCCTGCGATGCGGACTCCACCTCAAACCGCACGGACGTCCTGCCATTGCAAATATCCCGAAAGCGCCAGCAAAAAACCGGATGACTCAGCTCTGTACCAGTCTCCTGAAACAGCGATATCCCAAAAGCATCCTGTCCTCTGTCCGCCCCACCCTCATAGGTCAGCCATGCACACAGTCCCTTTTGATATACCGCATAGCGAAGCTTCGCGGCGGTAAGCTGAATATCCTCCTGCACGGTAAAGCGCAGCAGGTCGCCCTCTTCGGGCGCCATATAAACTCCCGTCTGTCGGGCAAGCCATCCGCCATGGCTCCCCCCGGAAGCCCTCACCGCCAGACCGGTTTTTAATCTGCGCGCCTCCCTGTCCTGCGGCGGCATCGCGGCCAGAAACTCCTGCCTGTGCTTCTCCCATATATTTTCATAGCGCTGCCGATTGTCCCGCATCATGTCCAGAAAAATATCCGTGAGGACGCTTCCGGCTTCCCGGCTGTGAGGCGTATATTCCCAGCCGGTCTGATAGGCAAGCGCCAGCTTCTTGACCCTTGTCTCCGGGTTCCATCTCATATCACCAGAACCTCCACCCTGTCATTTTCCCCCCGGCCCATAATCTCGCCTACAATCTCATAAGAGACCGTGACTCGGAGCATTCCCTGCTTTTCCTCTTCCGCATCCGCGCTGACTTCTATATTCCATATCCGGTTCTCCCACATCTGAAGAGAATGTCTGACTTCCCGCTCTATCATTTCCTGAGTCTGCCTGTCTATATTCTCAAACAGGAATTGATGCAGCTTGGTTCCAAACTCCGGGTGCAGCATCCTCTCGCCCGGCTCCGTCAAAAGAATGATTTTTACCGATTCCCGGATATTTTCTTTTAGCTCGCTGACTTCCACTCTCCCATGTTCGGTTGATATGGCAAAGGGAAATTTCCATCCTGTTGGCATTTCCCATTCCTCCTCAATTCAAGTGAATCATGGCTCCCGAAAGCTTCAGGGGCCCTTTGCTCTCCGCCTTGATCTGCCCCTTGGCCGTTATGGAAATCCCCGTGGCACCTTCCATGGTGAGGTCCTGCCCTTTTATCTGTACCTTGCTCTTGCCCTGAATTTGAATGGTCTTGGCCTCCAGCGTCAATTCCTTGCCGCTCAGGACAATGGAGCCATTCTTTTTTAACACCAGACTGCTCTCTCCACATTCGAGACAGATTTCTTTTTCTGCCGTGACGATGACTTTCCCATCCTTTTTGGCCACAGAGACCTTATTTTTCTCTTCCTGATCTCCGAACCCAATCTGCTGCTTTTCCTCGTCCAGCTCCCACCGCATCTTTTCCGAGCCGCGGATTTCTATCCGTTCCTTGCCCTTCTCACCCGAAAAAAGTATCGCGCTGCCGTTTTTCATCTGCCATGCCTTTTTCAGATTGTCCTTATCGTACAGACCCTTCACAAACTCACTGTCCGCGGGAAATCGGCAGCCTGTGACGACCGGATGGCGGAAATCTCCCCCCGGAAAAGTCAACTGAACCACATCTCCCTCCTCCGGCAGACAAAAAAAACCGTAATCGCCGCCCCCATAATTGGTCAGTACCGGAACATTATCAAAAATATCCTGATTATCCTGCATGGTCTTAATTTTCACCCGCACATTTCCCTTTTCGGTGCTATCCGAGGCTTCCGTCACGATACCCCAGACATCGTAGGTGGGACACATGCCTGTTCCATCCGTCTCCCGTATTATCTCATTGCCATCTATGTAATCAGAGATCATGCTTATACCTCCTATGCTACTTTCTGGCTCCCCGCACCACGGTCCGGTATCCTCCCTCATCTATCAGATGCATGGTCTGATCCACATACAGAGTGCCCGACAGACTGGATTGCTTTTCTTCATTGACAGATACGTACACTCCCGGTCTCAGCTCCGGCAGGCCGATATGAAGTGCCTCCAGACGCGCGCATTTTCTCACCGCTCTGTCCATAAAATCCTTCGCCTGATGAACCGCCTGTTCCCCTGTCTCCAGCTCCATATTCCACCGCACATAACGGCAGTCCTTTAACAATTTCTTCATGCTCCCGCAAAACGGGCCTGAAACGCCCGGCCATTTCTCGCTGCCTGTGATTTTCTCATCCTTTCGGTTATATCCGTTGATCTGTATGTTTCCGGTCTGTCCGGTCAGTGTTGTCACCATCCGCACAGCCTGCAGCCCATACTCCTTTGTCAGGATATAGGTATCTGCCGTATCCTTTTCAAGCTCTTTGAAAGTCAACTTTCCCCGGTCACAAAAAAACGTATAGCCCAGATAATCAGCCAGCCCACAGAGCCAGTCATAATGTGTCTCACCCTTTATCACACAATCCTGATTTAAAAACTTGGGCAGCGTCCCCACGTCCCGCTTCTCCATCAGGCTCTGATAGCAGGAAGTATTCAGGATTTCCGTCAATATCTGCTGCACCTTTTGGGAACCGGACACCTGAAAAGAGCTGTTCTTTTTCATCAGTCCCTTCACATCCAGACAAAACAGCGTATATTCCCACAGTCCCTGCCCGCAGTCATACACCTGAATCTCATGCAGATATCCGAGGAATACCCGGGATAAAGTCTCGCCGTAACCGATCTTGATTTCTACCTTTTCCCCTAAATCAAGGATATCTTCTATATTATTGGAACCGACATTTTCCGCGGGTCTCACCAAATATACCAGAACTGCCATGTCCGGCTCTCTCTCCAGAGTGGAGAGAATTTCTGCCCGCTCCATGGAACATCCCGTCTCCATGGGAATCTGCCGTCCTTTTACCGATACCTGAATACAGGGATTTGCAAAATCCTTATATTTTTCAGCTAAATTTTTTCCCTCCGTCTTCTGTGCCAATATTTTTTCCTCCCGGATATCAGACCGCCGAGGTATCTCCCAGCTTCAGCCGGGGATTGCCCGGGTCTTTATAGTCATCCTTCCAGTTGCTCAATCCCGTCTCCGGTATCTCGATTGTCCCTTCAGAGGTCCTATCCGTGTTCTGATTTCCCGAACCGACTGCCGCATTCTGCTGTTTCTCTCCATAGTATTGACCCGCAATGGAAATCTCCACCTGCGCCCGCACAGGTTTTCCGTCCGGTGAAAACATAGTGTAGCGGACCTGCATCCGCGTCAATATGCCCGCCACACCGATGCTGCCCCATTCAAAATAAATCTGCTGCGGTTTTTTATCCTTGGCGACGTCTTTATTGTCGTAAAAATAAAGTTTTTTAATATAATCCCGCACATCCTCATAGGACTCCTGATAGAGAGATGTCAGCGTATTAAAAAAAAGCGTCATGGAAAGCGTAATTTTGCCTTTTTTTGTGCTCTTGGAACTGCCCTCCATGGGGCTCTGCCAGCCGATGCTCCGCCCGGCTAAGAGAGTTTTGGCCTGATCTCTGTATTCATGCTCGTCCACATCCGACAATCCGATTGCCTCTTCTATCGTCAGTTCAGTGGGATTAAAGGGTACATAAAATGCAGAGGCATGCCTGCGGTCCGTATGTGTACCGTCAAAGGGACAGATAAATGCTTTTTTTAATATCATGCCTTCCTCCAATCCCGGTCACTATCTGCCTTTTCGGATGCTCTCCTGACGAATGCGTTCTTCTATCCGCTCATATATCTGCGAAGTGACTCTGGGAAGAAAGGCCTGCTCCACATTGCCTGCTCCAAAGATTTGTTCCATATGCTTTGCCGCCAGAGAAGGACGGGATTTGTAGTATTCCCGCTCCTCCTTTAGCTGCTTCTGCACGGCCTCTTTCACAAAGGGAAGCAGCGACTCCTTCAGCTTCTCCCTCTCCCTGCTCAAATCTATGCTTTCTGTTTTGGCTGCCGCGCTCCCTCCCGGCCGCGCATACTCCAAATGAATACTATGTGCCTCATAGATAATGGACTTTATTTCCAAACTTATCACCCCACTATCTGAAAATATTCATAGCTGACCTCAAACCGGTCGATTAACACACCGTTCTGATCCGCGCTCATCTCTCCGATCTCCCAGGCTTTTACGATCAGTTCCATGAACAGATAGTTCTTTAACGGTCTGCCCTGACTGTCCGTGACCATCACATTGAGAGCCCCCGGTATTTTCTGTCCCGTCAGACATAAGGGATTAATCTGCCCCGCGTAAATCCCTTTTTCCAGACGCAGAAGCTGCTCTCCTCCGCAGAATTTCGGAAATACATGCATCCATATATTGGCGCCGCCCTCCTGATAGCTCTCCGTCTCAACCTGTCTCCGAATTCCTGAAATCTTCTGGAATCCCATGAGTATATTGTTCACTGACACAATAAAACGATAACCGGGCAAGGGATTTACAAACTGGGGAAATGACTGCTGTGCCATAACGCGCTCCTTTGTACTGTAATATCAGGGCCGAAACAGATTTTTATCACCGTTGATCTTCTTATTGATGCGGTTGATTTCCTCGCAGTATCTGCGTCTCTCCAGATGAGACATCCGCAGAATCTGCTTTTCCGGCCAATGAAAATAATATCCGATAAAAGAGAGCTCCCGACACAGCTCCTCCCGGCCGATCACGGTCATTCCCCTATAGCAAAATTTAGCGTGTCAGTAAAACTTTTACCGCAGTGAGGACACTGCACCTGAATCATCGGATCCTCGGCCTTGTTGACGGTCTCATACATATTCTGGAGATAGGTGAAATCCGCCGTGAACAATTTCCCGATGAGTTCCGGCGTTATCTCGTCCACTCCCTCCAATTTTGATACCACTCGGGACAGCAAAACCACGGACAGATAATCCTGATTGCCCTTTATCCCGGGGTGTTTCATGGCTTCGATCTCATCCAGCGCCGTGGCCAGCCGCATAACGCCCTGTCGATGCAGTGTGCCCCGGGAATCCACATATCCCTTGGGCAGTGTAAATTCATATTCCGTCTGAATCAACATTTGTATTCCCTACCTCCGCTATTTGTCTCTCGTCACACCCTCATGGGCCAGCTCCAGCGTCTCCACCGCAACCTCGTTGCTGGTGGCGTTGAAGTCCGGCGCGGTATACTTGGTGGGCCACGCGGAGATTACCGTCCACTTTGCGATCTCGGTCTGTTTGTCATCGTGGAGACTGATCACCACTGTCTTGCGGTTGATGGTACCGCCCTCCACCTCCTTCATCCAGTTATACAGATCCATGGATTTTGTCATGCCCCATTTGAGCGTGATATTGCCGTATTTGATGATGCCGGGCTGCTTGCCCACCGTATTTACCGCAAAATTGCCTTCCCGGTACTCGATGGGGTCCGAGGACACATCCGGCGCGCTGACCTCCGAAAATCCGCCTACCACATTGCCGTCAATCGTGACCTCATAATTATATTTTTTAAAGGGATATACCATTGCCATCTACTGTTCCTCCTCACTGTGCGCTTTCCATTTTCTGGGTGATGCGGAATACCACAAACTCCGCGGGCCGTACCGGAGCTACGCCTATGACGCAGATCAGTCTTCCGTTCAGGATATCATCCTCCGTCATGGTGCTCTTCCCTATGTTGATAAAAAATGCCTCATCGGCCGTCGTGCCCGCCAGAGCACCGTTTCTCCACTGTGTGGTCAAAAATACCCGGATGGTTCCCTCCACTCTTGACCAGAGGATTTCATCATTGGGCTCAAATACTGCCCAATTGGTATTTGCCTTGATGGATTCCTCGATAAAGATAAAGAGTCTTCTCACATTGACATATTTCCAGTTGCCGTCGCTGGAGCAGGTTCTGGCTCCCCACACCCGGATTCCCTGTCCGGGAAGCTGCCGGATCAGATTGATGCCCTTGGGATTCAGCTTCCCCTGCTCCGCCTCGTTGTATTTCACGGAAAGTCCCATACAATTCCTGACGACCTCATTTGCGGGTGCTTTATGTACTCCTCTGGTATTGTCCGTGCGCCCGTAGATTCCGGCCATGGAGCCGGAGGGCGGCAGAAACACATTGCGATTGACCAGGGGATCATAGCACTGCAGCCAGGGATGATACATGGCGGCGTAATTGGAATCTATATTCTCTCTGAATTCCTGCAATGCGGACACTTCCTTTGCATCCGCCGGCATATCCAGAATGGCAAAGCGATTGCCCATATTTTCACAGTGACTCACAAGGGCGCTCTGCACTGCTTTGTCCGTGATGCCCGGAATCGCCATGATACTCACATCCGAAAGAGTCTTAAACGCCATCAGCCCCGTTCTCTGATCCGGCGAACCGTCCTCCCCTATGTAGAGCTGCACATTCTCCGACTGATCCGGTTTGATTTCGCCGTCATTTCCACCCTCAAACACAATTGAAATAGAAGGTTCTTTGGCGTCTCCCAATAATGTCCCGATTTCTTTTAATTTATCCGTCTGCACGCTCACGGTAACCAACTGGGATTTCTCCATGGCCTGCTCCGCATAATTGCTGCGGGCGGGATTCAGGGAAATCCCTTCGTACTGTTCCGCCGCCGTATCGTCTCCCACCGCCACATTCCATTCCACCAGATACAGGAAACGCTCGGCATTCTCTGCTGCCGGCAAGTCGCCCTGAAGTGTGACGGCGCTGCCCTCTACGCTGTCGATGTAATGATAGGACAAAGTGACGGATGTTTCGGATTTATCGTCCGTCTGGACAGTGGTGATTGTCTGAAGACAGGCAATGTCTCCCTGCTGATAGCTCCCTGCATCCTTCACGATCACTTTCGCGCCATCCACCCCTGTCACCTCTGCTCTGTTTTTTAACACGGCTGCAAGCTTTGCCTGAAGTCTGCTGCCCCATGCTCCGGGATTGGATGCGCACAGCTCCAGAAATTGATTTTCTTTGTCAACTCCGACAAAGACACCTTTTGCACTCGCAGCATCCCCGCACACTCTCATCACATAACAGGAGGAACCGCCATTGTTAAAGAACTGTTCCACCGCATAGGGCAGAAAGCGCATGTCCCCATAAGTGCGCTCCGGCAGATACCCGCCAAAACGTCTCTGATAATCTGCCATGCTGGTAATCAATACCGGAAGTCCCTGAATTGGTCCCTTCTGAGCCATGCCCACAAAGCCTGCAGTGCTGGTGCCTACACCCTCCATTGCCTTGATTCCGGAGTCAAACTCCTCCACATATACACCCGGTGATAAATATTCTGCCATATTACTCCTTTCCGCCGCCTCTGCGGCATAAACATACTAAACCATTTATTTTTTCAGAGAAGCACGGTGGGACAGACAGGCGCCGTCACCTGTATATTTCCTCCGTAAACACATTGCAATTTGGAATCCATATTGATGGCTTCCTTTCCATGTACTTTTACCTTCTGACAGGGCTTACTCCAATCCTGCGCAGTACAGGGAATACAGGGCATGGGCGTCAGCACCCCCAATGCCGCCGTAGTTGCCGCCATCACCATGGGATTGGCGGGATTGGAGCACATGCCGAAAGGTAAAATATTCAAAAACGGGATGTGATCCGTCTTTACCGCCACAGGCGTCATGGCATTCACCTTTTTGTCAGGCAGGACCATAATCGGTGTGGGCATGTTTCCGAAACTGCATTTTAATAAAGTTCCCTGAACCACTACAGGTTTCATATAAATTACCTCTTTTCCACGCCGTAATCTCTTTCCTGCACTCTGTTGATGGACTGAAGCCTTCTGGAAGCTATCAGAACGGGCGCGGCTTTCACATACACGGCAGGCCACAGCGCCTGATGAAAGCTTCCCCACAGCCGTATCTTAAACTCCACATCCTCCCGCAGAAAAGAAATCTCCACATTCTCCCCGTCCTCTCTCTCCAACACGGGATTGTCGTATATGGCGCGGACGATCTCGTTTAACACCATATGGAGCTGCTCCCTCTGCAGACCACCGAAGCGATGATTCTGATTACAGAAAATCAAATAGGAAAGCTCTGCCGCCTTGGGGGGAAAGCGCCTTTTCTGCTCGTCTATAAAAGCGCCCTGGGCAAAAACCGGAGAATAATCCTGTATGTCATACAGATACACTCCCACTCTATAGTCCTCCTCATCCCAGGGTGCGGTGAGGACAACGGTGTCCTCGTCCCGCACATAATCGGGACAGAGGGATTTCTTCAAAAGCTTCAGAATACTCTTTCCCGTCTGCAGAATTTCGCTGTCTAACCTGTCCTGACCGCTGTCCATGAAATGGCGACCTCCCTGCCTCTGTTTTTCCTAAAACCGGCCGACAATGTCAGCGCGATCTGAAAGGTTCCCTTCTCCACGTTCTGCCGGAGCGCCTGTCTCTCGATATTCCGACCGCCCTCCCGGCCCGTATCCCACAGCCTGGGGAATAGCTTCTGCTCTCCCTGAACTACTGTATACTGTATTTTACTGTGATTCCAATACACATGATCGCGGTTCTCGTAAATCACTCCCCAGAAGATCAACACTTCCTCACCCGGAAATCCGTGGGCGATTTCATCGGAATATAATACCTGTCCGCGCCGGTAACGCCCGGGAATGGGAATCACCGTCACCCCACGCCTGATGCATTTACTCTTTTCCTCCTGTATCAGCTCCTGCAGCCGTTCCGGAATGTTTCCCGGCTCCGGGCAGACTGACGGCCCCTGCGGGGGCAATGAGGGCCGCGGTAACGACGACTGCGGTAATGATGGCTGCTGTTTCCATCTAAATTCCTTTAACAGATTCCTCCATCGAATATCAACGATACCGTTCTCTTCCTCAATCCGCCAAAGCATCTCCTCCTCGCCCGGCCGAATCGTATAGAATCTCAGACCGGAATCCTCGATTAAAAAAAGGGAATATTTCTCTTCCTCCGAATCCCGCTGAAGCTTCATGCGCGCCAGAGGAAGCCAGTCCGCAGGATTATCCTGCTCTTTTCCCGATGGTTTTTTATATTCATGCGTCTCCCGCAGAGTTTTTCGCGCTGTCGTATAATACTCGGCCGCAGTATCTATATAGAATTGACAGGTATCCGGCGTTTCGAGAGCAATTCCCTCCACCGCCACTTCCAATTGGCTCAGCTCCAGCGCTACCGGAAGCTTCCTGTTCTCCTCCGTACAAAGCTCCCACTCCTGCTGCACAGTGCCCGAAAGACCGGTCCACTCTTTCTCCAAAAGCTGAAAAGATTTCCCGGACGCAGAAAAAAACGCTCCCTGAAGCTTTGCCACGCCGCGCCATCGGATATGCGCCTTTGCATTTCCCGCTGCCTGTATCTGCAGGCGCAGCTTAAATATACAATCCCTGGGAATCAGGCCGGGCAGCCGCAGTACCAGCCGCACGCCTTCCTTCTCATACAGCACCTTTTCCTGTACGAGCAATTCTCCTCCCCTGCTGCCCGGCGCCCACAGCCGCCGCCATTCGTCTCTGGAATAAGCTTCCAAAGAGATCGTCTCCGCGACTCTCGCCACCTGACAGACACCCGCATCCTCATTCACAAAAACCTGCTCCGTCTCCACAGGCTTCTCGGTGTAATGGATTCCCAGAATAAAATCCTGTTCTGTTTCTCTGTCCAGGTTCTCGATATCATCTATTTCCCATTTTGTATCCCGGGGCGATAAAAGAATCCGCCCCCGGGGGTCTATGGCGCTGCCCGCGGTAAGACTCAGCCCGCCATCCCTTCCAACCTGAACCTCCAATCCCTCAATGATACCGCAGCCCTGGAATTTACGATTCATAAATTCTAATTTGCGGCTGCCATATTCCTGCTCTTTTATAAAGTCGCTGGCATGAAGCAGCTTCCCGGGATAATAGCAATTCTTGATAAAAGAACCGTTTTGAACGATCTCTCGCTTTTCCATATCCTTCCTCCCTCTATAAAAGTCACAAAAATTGCAGGAATTCATTCACAAAAAGGCACTTTTTATCCCATTTCATCATGAATAAATTCTAAATCTGACTGATATCATTCATTTTTCTACATAATACCACAAAGTCCGACAGCATTTTAATTTTACTACTAATCTGTAGTAAAATAATATAATAGTGACTGATTTTGCGCAGATATCTAAAAAATATCAAAAAAAAGAAGCTGCTCAATAGAGCAGCTTACTTCCTTTTTCACATATTTCATAGATTTCATCATATTTTGCTTCGATTAATGGTGTAAGCTTTTCCGCCTGCTTCTCTGCTTTTCTTTTGTAAAGGAAATAGGGAAATATCCATCCCAAAAATCCCGGTATGGCCAGCAGAATACATAAAATATACTGCGGCGGCTGTGCTGTCACCGCAAAGGTGGCGCCCGCTATGAATGCCGTTCCAAAAATCCCGAGTATGATCGCATACATAGTGGCGACGGAGGTTTTTGATTTTTCCAGTGTATCGATTTCTCTGACACATGCCTCAAAATTTCTCTGGAGTCTTGTCAGCTCCGCCTTGTTGACTATCTTACGGTTCCGCTTAAGATGTAGGGTCAGCTTCTGCCGGGACACTGTATCAGGGCCGCTTCTCTCCTGTATCTTTCCGTCAATCTCCCAACCGAAATTCTCATACCCGTCAAGCAGAAAAGATATTCTGCTGCTGTCCGCCGTGATTTCCTTATATTCATACCCGACAAAATTCTTTTGCGGTTTTTCCGAAACATCCATTTTCACATACCCCCTTATTAAAACTCATGGCTGCCAACGCCAGCCACAGGCAGTGTAACGGTAAACGTGCTGCCCTTTCCCTCTTCACTGACCACCTGAATATCTCCATCCATAAGTTCCAACACCCGCTTCACCAAAGCAAGGCCAAGCCCGTTCCCCTCCTTCGAGTGGGAAGTGTCTCCCTGATAAAACTTGTCAAAAATATGGTTCATATTCTCTTTCGCTATACCGCATCCCGTGTCAGAGACCGCAACTATGATATGACTTTCATCCGACGTCTGGCAAATCGTGACACTGCCTCCTTTGCCGGTAAATTTAATTGCATTGGAGATCAGGTTATTCCACACAAGCTCCATCAGATTGGCGTCTGCTTTTACCATTGCCGCATCCTCTATCCGGGTGTCAAGCTCAATCTCCTTTTCATCCCATGCATCTTCAAACTGTAAGATACACTCACATAGCTGCCGGCATAGGTCATAATCCTCCGTCTCCGGCAGAATGCTCTGATTCTCCAGCTTGTTGAGCTTTAAAATATTGCTGATCAGATTGGAGAGTCTTGTCGCCGCATTTTCTATGGAATTCGCATATTCTTTTCTCGCCTCATCTTCTATCTGCTCCAGCTGAAGGATTTCCGCATAGTTCTTGATCACTGCAATCGGTGTTTTCATCTCATGGGACACATTGGAGACAAAATCCGTTTTCAGGGTCTCAATGCTCCCCAATTCCTCTACCATCTTATTAAAGTCCATAATCATGATATCCAGATAATCCAGTTTATCCGCTGTATGCAGGGGAGGGACATACACGGAAAAATCTCCTCTGGCAACCTTTCCGGTAGCTTCCGCCATACTGTGCAGAGGTATCTCATAGGTATCTTTTACCCTTTTCCTCGTAAATATCGTGATTCCCAGCGCCGCTAATCCCCAGTACAGAATCGGGACGGTAGACTGAATAAATACATTACAGTGCAGATCGTTCATCAGCACGATCAATCCCGTATGGATGCCAGACATCAGAAGGAGTATACCGCAGTAAATGGCAAAAAGAGAAAGCGTAAACCGTCTTTCCTTTATTCGGGCATAATAATTGACCTGATTTTTTTTCATTGCAGCACCGCCTTATATCCGAGACCTCTCACCGTCACGATTTTAAACCCGTCACAGGCTGAAAGCTTATCCCGCAGCTTCGTCACATAGACATCCACGGCCCGGAGGCTCGTCTCACTCTCCACGCCCCAGAACTCATCCATGAGCTGTCCTCTTGAGAATGTTTTCTTGGGATAGGACAGCAATTTATAGATAATATTAAATTCCCTCGTGGTCAGGGCAATCTCCTCACCATCTATCTCTGCGCTCATTCCGTCCGCATCCAGCACCAGATTGCCCACCGTGATCTTCCTCTCCATCTCAATATTTGCCCGCCGCAGAAGCGCCCGCACCCGCAGAAGCAGTTCGTCCAGCTCCACAGGTTTCACCATATAGTCATCTATGCCAATCTGGAAGCCCTTTTGCTTGGAGGGCAGATCATCTTTCGCCGACATAAACAGAATAGGAATTGTCTTGTTTACCTGTCTTACTGTACGGGCAAATTCAAATCCGTCGATTTCCGGCATCATAATATCTGAAATAATCAGCTCATACAGGTTATTATACATTTCCTCATAGGCTTCCTTTGCATTCAGACAGCCTTTTGTCTGAAAACCGCTGTCGTTTAAATAAGTGCAGACAATCTGGTTCAGCTTCACATCATCTTCCACTACCAATATATGGATCATAAACCGCTTCTCCTTTCCAGTTCCCGCTTTTCAAACTCTTTGTTGCGTGTACGATCATATAAATTGCCATCCCCAGCACAATGACGCTCACTCCCGCCCCGGTGGACGCCGTCATGATCTGCCGGAAAGCCGCGTCATCTCCCGCCCCAAACTGCGTCAGCATGGCTGTCTCCAGAGAAAGCATGGAAACCATTGCGGCTGTCAGGCTGATTACCTTTGCCGCCGACAAAACCGGACTGCCATACTTCCTGAATTTTATCACATTCCAGACAGCCGTAATAGCTGCGTAAAATGTGTACATTGCCATAATATAAATAAGCACCCCGGGATATTCAAAGCCGCTGTTCTGACGTATGACAAGGACAACAATGCCTGACAATGCAAAGTTCATAAACAATAAAATGATCCCGCACAGACGGTATCTTCGCCATTCCGAAACCTTATTTTTACCAACCTCCACTTCTTTTCTCACACGATGAAGCAGGGAAAACCGCATGACGGCGAGCAGGATATAGTATACTGCCAGCGTTGCGAACCACACGGATTTATAGTAGATTCCAGAAAACATTTTGACGCCCGCATAAAAAAGATTTATCAAAAATCCCTGATATAGAGCGATCTCTGCCCGGAACATGTCGTCCCTCAGATACCTGCTGACCACGGGTATAGCCAGCACCTTCCTCACAAACGGATGCTCCCCTATACCTTGTCTGGCAAAACGCACGGCGCTTATAATTCCTGTAACGGTGATAACAAGCGCGTAAGCTGACAAAAAATACGAGACATACGCAATCACCGGATTTACATTTTCATCTATGAGCGCATATATGACAAGCCCGTAAGCCGGAATCGAAATCAGCAGGGTCGGAATCGGCGGCAAAAAGAATATTTTTTTCATCGGGCACCTCCTGCAAGAGATTATAGCTTACTTTTATTTGAGTTTTGTTTGTAATTTGTGTCCAAATTGTGAACAAAGTAAAATAAAAGGGAACTGCCGCACTAAAAATCAATGCGCAGTTCCCCTTATGTGCCAAAATAACTGCCAAATCTCAAGACGATATCTTCCAATTGAGATTATTTACGATACTGCCTGATCAGCCCGATTAATTCATCCTCGGAAGAAGCCTGCAGGGTCGTCGGTTTATTTCCGGACTTATCTGTGAGTTCGGCAAAAAGAGATACCTTTCCGTCTTCATTCAGGGCAAGTCCATATTTGGACACCATACTGTTTACAATCGAATTACCGTTGGAAACAAATCCAAATTCCCGATTGATACGGTTCGAGAAATCAACCAAACGGTTTATTTTGCCCAGCATTTCATCCCTGTAGCTGTCATCGGAAGCCATTTTCTCCAACTCTTCCGCTGAGAACAGTACCGAATATTCCTTTTTGCTGTTGGCCATCAGTGACTTCATGTCCTTAGAGCTGCCAACCAGAAAATCCATATTACCATACTTTTTGGACAATTCTTTTAAGAGCTTCTGCGCCTTGCTGCTCAGTTTCGTTCCATTGTCCGCCGCCACTGTTTTGCTTTCCGGCCGCACTTCAAACCAGTCGGAATGCTTGGAATAATTATCTAAAAACCAATTCAGAGTCAACTTTGCGGCTTTCGCCATGTAACTCTGATCTTTCGTACGCCCGAACTCGTGGAGATAATCGTCCACCTCCCTGGCGACTTCAGGAGACTTCTCATGCATGATTTTATTGTAATCGATCTTCCCGGCAATATGCTCCTCAGCCACTTCCACATGCTCGTTCTGCACAATATCATTCAAAAATGCGGCGTCCTTCTCTGCTTTTGCCGCCAACTGTTCCTCCGTGGGCTGCGGTATGCAGGTACCCTTCGGGCCCTCAACAAGAGCGGCCAGACCATCACCCGAAAACTGTACGATGACATTGTCCCCATACTGCGCGGAAATCTCATTCATGGCTTTCATAGTCTCCTCTTTGGACATCTTATCCATGATCTTATTTCCGTCTTTGTCCGTGGTATTAAATTCATATTTCACCAACGTATCCTTTTGGGCCGACGAATTGGAACCATAACTTTTCAGTTTCTCCGTTCCCGTGTAAAATTGACTGTAGTTTTGATAAATTTCCATTCCCATCTCTTTGTCCTCCCTGAATCAGATATGCAAAATCCGTTTCGCATAAAACTACATACTTCTGATATTTACATCGGACAAAAAGACTGATTACATTATGGCGCAGTCTGAATTTGTGTTACTTTAATCCTTTTATAAACGGAATCAGACAGAGGAGAACTACAATTCCCACAATTCCGACTATAATTCCGACAACCATGTTGCTCCATACCATCGTCAGACACATACCGACTCCAAACAATAGAGCGCCGACAATGCCTATCAATGTGGCCCCGATTGTTTTTCCAGACAGCTTGATAGGAGCCTTATTTTCCATTTTTCTCCAGACAAGCACCATAATAAGCAGCACAATCGCCCCGAGCACTCCCATGATGACTCCCGGCTGAAAAGCATTCCACTCCGGTATCAATGCCATGCACATGCCAAGAGCAAATAAAATCCCTCCAATAGTTCCTAAAATCATTGCAACAAATGTACTTTTTTTCATTATTTAAGCCCCACCTTTCTGTTCATTTCCCGCTCTGCCCGTTCTGCCGCACTTTTTGCTTCTCTTTCTTGCTGCTCTGCTGCCAGCCTTGCCCTTGCTTCTTCCACAGACTCGCCGTCTCTTGTCAGAAAATTGTCCACGAAATTATCAGCAATTTTGTTAAAGCCGTCTACCGCTCCCTCCTCAATTTTTTTGTAACCACCGACTACGCCCTCTTCAATCTTTTTGTAGCCGCTGACTACACTCTCTGCAATTTTTTCATTCACTTCTGCTAACTTAGATTTTGCCATGTCTGTTAATCTCCATTTCTTTTTATTTCATTTGATGAAAAGAGAATAACTCCTCAATATTTGCAAAATGTTTGACTTTTGTTTCTGAAATATTAATTGTGGGGAAATTTCTTTGAACGATAAGAATTTATTGAAATGGGGTCTGCAAAAAAGAGCATTCAAAAAAGTTTTGTGCTCTGTTATAAGTTTCATCAGTCCGATTTGTAGTTTTACAATCCTCGAATAATATTTAAGTAATCCTGTCTCTGATCTACTACAGCATAAATAATTACTTCTTTTTTATCTTCATTAATCTTATAAAATACCAAGTCCTTTTCAAGAACAAGCACTCTGTATCCTTGCCTCTTTAACACGAGATATTTGGGAGCTGTGCCCATATGCGGATTATTCTCTAGAGCAAGGATGCTTTTCTCCAAATCATTCAGTTTTTTCAAAGCTATATCATTACCAAATTTTTCCGCGACATATAAAATGATACTCCTGATTTGGGAATCAGCTACATCTGTCCGTACTACATTATATTTCAAATTTAATCCTCCAGTAACATTTTTCTCAAATCATCAAAAGTATCACTGACAGGGGCAATCCTTCCATTTTTCACATCATCTTCTGCCTCTGAAAGAACCTCCAAAAGTTCAATCCTAGCCTTCATTCTCTTATATTCTTCATACGCCAGTGAAACCGTGTCACCTCTGCCATTTACAGTAATGATAACAACCTCGTTATCTTCTCTGCATTGTTTAGATATTTCATTATAGTGATTTCTCAAATCCGCTGACGGTCTAATTGATTCCTGCAGTGTAAACATACTGACACCTCCATTTGATAGACATATTGTATCATCATTTGTCTATGCATTCAAGATGTATTCTTTGCTGTTTTTTCTAATTTATTCGACTTTTATCAAGTATTGATCCAGCTCTTTCACAATATCTGCAAGTGTAATTAATTCCATTTCCTGTTCCATGGCTTTCTGGACACGTTCCAGCTTCCCATCGAGCACATTATGGATATTTCTGCCGACCGGACATTCCATATTGGGATTTTGGTGAAAATGAAATAATTCGCCGCCCTCCACGCATTCCACCGCTTTATAAATATCCAGAAAAGTAATCTCCTCAAGCGGTCTGGCAATTGTGGCCCCGCCTGTTCCTCTCTGCACATTGACAAGTCCGGCGGCTTTTAACTGCAATAAAATTCTCCGAATCACAACTGGATTTACTTCCACACTGGAAGCCAGAAAATCACTTGTAACCTTTCTTTCTTTTTCAAAAGTGTGAATACATAAAAAAATATGGACAGCTATCGTAAATCTGCTGGATATCTGCATAAACATAACCTCTCTACTTCCAATTTTGTTACATTATAGTTTGTTTTTGTTGTAATGTCAATGGTAACATCAATCAGTTACAATATTCTCCGCTTTTATATGTTATATATCAATAACTATTAAAATTTTGTGAATTATTAGCACTCACCATTGACGAGTGCTAAAACATATGTTATATTACGTATAGAACAAAAGACACAGCTAATCATAAACTTATTTAAAAAAGGAGAGATGACTTATGTTAATGCCAAGTATTTTTGGAGAGAATTTATTTGATGATTTCTTTGGATTTGCTTATCCAACAAGAAACTTCCAGAGGGTAGACATCGGAGAAATAATGAAAACTGATGTAAGGGAAAGCGATACCGGTTATGAGCTGGATATCAGTCTTCCCGGCTATAAGAAAGAAGATGTGAAAGCAGAACTGAAGGACGGGTATCTGACCATCAACGCATCCACATCCCTGGATAATGATGAAAAAGATGAGAAGACCGGCAAGTATATCCGCAGAGAGCGTTACAGCGGTTCCTGCAGCAGAAGCTTTTATGTGGGCAAGAATATGACGGAGGAAGACATCAAGGCAAAATTTGAGGATGGTGTCTTGAAATTATCTGTTCCGAAAAAGGACGCAAAGCCCGCTATCGAAGAAAAGAAATATATTGCTATTGATTAATAAATGAGACAAATGAAAAGCAGGAGGTCAGATAACCTGATCTCCTGCTTTTTACGGCTCATTTTATTTCACAATACATTTACGGACCATATCCACAGGGATCATGGTTACGGCCAAAAGCACTACGGCAATCCAACCCATAATGCCAAAAGGCACACAGCTAAACATATTGCCGATCCAGGTGAAGACGGGCAGAGGAATCAATGCCGCATTCACAATGGCTGCCTGTACCAATATGATGGTAAAGAATACTTTCAGGAATCCTGTATTCTCATCCAGTCCCTTGAAAATTGCAAACCGATCATCTCTTACATTAAATCCATTGAACAATGCGCTTACAATAAACAGCACAAAATATCCTGTCAGATGCTGGGCTTCATCATCAAACAAATTGACAAAGAAGGGAGCTTTCAAATATACAAAGCTGACAAAAGTAAGCCATGCCCCCATGGTCAAAATCTGCGCCATCATCTTCTTGCTGACAATGCTCTCGTCCCTTCTTCTGGGCCGTTCCTTCATGTATTTCTCCAGTGCCGGTTCGTTGCCCAGCATGATTGCTCCCAGTCCATCCATGACCAGGTTCACGAACAACAGGTGTGTTACTTTAAGAGGCTCATCCACACCGAAGAACGGAGCAATAGCGCTGACAACCACTGCTGCCACATTAATTACTAACTGGAACTTACAGAATTTCAGGATGTTATGGTAAATGGTTCTGCCATACCAGATGGCATCCTTAATGGATTTGAAGTTATCATCCAATACCACAATTTTACCGGCTTCCTTGGCTGCCTCTGTACCGCTTCCCATTGCAAATCCCACATCGGCTCTCTTCAACGCCGGGGAATCGTTCACGCCATCGCCCGTCATGCCTACTACCAGATTCATCTCCTGGCACAGCTTAACCATTCGGGATTTGTCCGTAGGTAATGCTCTGGCAATTACCCGGATATCTTTCATAATTGCCTTGACTTCATCATCGCTCATATTATTCAGCTGGGCAGATGTCAATGCCTTGTCAGACTCACTCTTAATCAGCCCTGCATCCTCTGCGATGGACACTGCTGTCTCCAGCCTGTCACCCGTAATCATGACTACCTGAATGCCGGCCTCCTGCACTTCATGGATTGCATCCTTTGCCTCAGGTCTTACATCATCACGGATTGCCACCAGACCAATCAGCACCACATCCTCATTGATTTTGCTCTCCACAAGCTCTTTTGAAGAATAACCAAATGCAAGCACTCGCATAGCTCTGGATGCCAGTTCATTGATTTTTTCATTCAGCTCGTCAAAGTCCAGCGCTACTTCATTTCCGTTTTTATCCAACGCCTTCGTAGAAACTGCCAGCAGTCTTTCGGGAGCACCCTTGTAGAAGGTCTTACCCATGCTCTTAATATGCACCTGGCTAAATTTATTTGCCGAGTTAAAGCCCTGAAACTTATCGGACTCAAATTCCTTATTGTTCGCCAACAGATTAAAGGTATCTTCTCCGATAAATTTCATCAATGCCTGATCCGTGGCATTTCCGCCAATTACCTTGTGGGAGGCATCAAACATGGAAGACGTATTCTTGCCAATAGCCACATCCACAAAACCTTTCACTTTTCCATGATTCTTTAATTCATCCAGAGGAATGGTCTCTCCCTGAGCAGTAAAAAATTCCACTACCTCAAGCATACCCTTGGTAATGGTACCTGTCTTATCGCTGAACAGGATATTCAGGGAACCGGCCGTCTCAATACCTTCCGCCTTGCGCACCAATACATTGTGGTCCAGCATCTTACTGGTATTCTGCATCAGCACCAGAGAAATCATCAGTGGCAATCCTTCCGGAACAGCACACACAATAATTACGATAGCAAGGGAAACCGCCCTTACCACATCCTGAAGAATCTGAGACCAGCCCGACGCCAGATATTCGGAGACTCCTCCTGCGTTCATCACAAAGAAAATGACATAAAGGACAGCAATCACTACTGCTCCAATGTAACCAAAAGTAGAAATCTGATTTGCCAGTTTGGCAAGCTTTACCTTCAGCGGTGAGTCCGGCTCTTCTTCCTGCATCTCTTCCGCCATCTTACCCATCATGGTCTTCAGACCCACCTTGCGCACATCCAGGATACCTTCTCCATCGAATACTACAGCACCCCTGAACAGGGAATACTGATCCACGAAAGTATCGCCTGTAATCTCATCCGGCAGTTCCACATGACCCTGCGCAGCATTTTTCTTGCACTCTTCCGCCTCACCGTTCAACGCGGAATTATCCACCCGGATATCGCCATCTACCAAGATACCATCCGCCGGGATTTTATCACCGGACTGGAGCAATACATTATCGCCCACAACCACCTCGTCTACCTCTATCACGGTAACCATGCCGTTTCGGTATACTTTACAGGTATCTTTTTTAGTACTGTCCTTTAGCTGACGATACTTGGTGTCACTGGCCACACTTGTCTTGGCAGACACGAAAGCCACAATCAGCACTGCCACAATGGTACCCACCGGCTCATATATTTCCGCATATCCCAGGAAAAACATTGCAATCATAATCGCTGCAATAACCAGCAGAATCTTGATCATCGGGTCGCCGAAAGTCTCCTTGAAGGCTTCCCAAAAAGTAGTAGGTTCAGACTCAGGTATCGCATTGGAACCGTATTTCTCCCGGGAACTTTGCACCTCCTGATCTGAAAGTCCTTGAAATTTCATTTTTGTACCTCCCTGCCCATCTCTATAGGCCTCTTATCTTCATATTTGGACTAACACTACATATATCTTCTGGTCAGCTCTCCTAAACCGGGATCATTTGTACCCTGGCCAATAGCATTAAATTTCCACTCTCCATTATGTCGGTAAATTTCACCAAATATCATTGCCGTCATTCCGGAATAATTATCGGTCAGGTTATATTTACACATTTCCGTATTATTGCTTGCATTTACCAGACGGATGAACGCATTCTCAATCATTCCGAAATGCTGACCTCTCTGCACTGCCTGATAAATATTGACAACCAGCACAATTCTGTCATATTGTTCCGGAATCCTCGCAAGATCAACTACAATCTGCTCGTCATCTCCTTCGCCCGCACCGGTCAGGTTGTCTCCCATATGCTCTATGGTTCCGGTCGGATGCCGAAGATTTCCGTAATAGATAACATCCTCCTGATAAGTCAGCTTTCCATTAATCAGTGCAAGCGCTGATGCATCACAATCGATAGACGCAGGTTTCGCTGAGAAAAATCCCGTCTTTCTCTTGACTTCATCCCAGCCCAGTCCGACAACTACTTTGGAAAGGCCTGCATTATCCTTTGTCAGACTAACCTTCTGCCCCTTCTGTAAACTAATCGACATAAACTTTCCTCCTGCATGTGTTTTACTTACGTCCCGGTTTCCAATTCATTCCCCAGCCAAATGCTCTGTCCAGCTCCTCATGTCCGTTGAAGAAACGAATGATTTTCTCTACGCTGAATGTCTCATCATTACGATTTTCAAAGAGTACCAGTCCACACATGATATTATTGGAATTAAACTCATCCATACGCACAATAATATCTTCTGCGCCGGGGTACTTAATTGTAACTACAGCATCTGCCTGTTTCCAGTTTGCTATACCTTCATAAATAAAAGTATACACAAGAATCCTTTTGATATCCGCAATCTGATTACCGTTAATCCTCAGATTCTCCCCTGCTGCCGCAGCTCCTGTCCTATCATCGCCATCCAGTGAGATGAAAGGAGGATATTGAAGAGAACCAAAAGAATTACCAAGAGCCTGTACTGCTCCCTTTCTGCCATCCTTCAGCTCAAACAGACACCCTAAATCCAGGTCAATTCCGCCACCGCCCAACAGGCCGGACAAAAACCCTTTTTTCCCGGCATTCCAATTCAGATTCACCAGGATTTCTCCCAGACCGCCGGATCCTTTCTTTGTGAGATTTACCTTTTGACCTTTTTGTAAATTAATTGCCATAATAATTTTCTCCTATTCCTATTTCTCAGCAGCCGCCCGAAACACTCTATGCCCTTTCTCAGCCATCCACTTCAACGCCGAAATTTGCACATAATGCTGCCAGACCGCCCTGATAACCGCTGCCGATAGCGTTAAATTTCCACTCATCGCCATTTTTGTATAATTCGCCAAAAACAGCCGCTGTCTCTATAGAAAAATCCTCCCCCAGATCATAACGCAGAATTTCTTCTCCATTGGCTTCATTATAAATTCTGATAAATGCATTGTTTACCTGGCCAAAATTCTGACGTCTCGCTTCTGCCTCATATATGGTTACCGTGAAAGCAATCTTGGTAATGTTGGCAGGCACCAGGGACAGATCGATCTTAATCTGCTCATCGTCTCCCTCTCCTGCGCCTGTGAGGTTATCGCCCAAATGCTTTACACTGCCTGACGGATGCTCCAGGTTGCCGAAGAATATGAAATCACTCTGAGTAGATACTCTGCCGCTGTCTGTCAAAAGAAACGCCGTTGCATCCAGGTCAAAATCTCCTCCTGTGTCAAACTGGTTCACATCCCAGCCAAGTCCTACTACTACTTTGTTCAGCCCCGGATTCCCTTTTGTCAGACTGACTTTCTGCCCTTTCTGTAAAGAAACTGACATGATTAAATCCTCCTGTTTCAAATTTTGCTTTGCATTCTCTTATGCCACTTCTATGCCATAATGTGCGCACAACGCTGCCAGGCCGCCCTGGAAGCCGCTGCCAATAGCATTAAATTTCCACTCACCATTATTCTTGTACAGCTCACCTACCACAATTGCCGTCTCAATAGAGAAATCCTCTCCCAGGTCATAACGAATTAATTCCTGTCCGGTGACCTCATCCACAATTCGGATGAATGCATTGGACACCTGTCCGAAATTCTGACGTCTCACGTCCGCATCATAAATGGTAACCGTAAAAGCAATCTTGGACACATTTTCGGGGATTTTGGTCAGATCTACTTCAATCTGCTCATCATCGCCCTCGCCTGCTCCTGTCAGGTTATCACCCATATGCTTCAGAGCACCGCTGGGATGTTCCAGATTTCCGTAGAAAATGAATTCCTTCTCCGTGATACATTTTCCATTGTCAGCTGTCATAAAAGCAGCCGCATCCAGGTCAAAGTCCGCACCCGAATCAAATGCGTTCACATCCCAGCCCAGACCTACCATAATCTTCTTCAAACCGGGATTTCCTTTAGTCAAGTCTACCTTCTGTCCTTTTGATAAATTGATTGGCATAACTTTGCCCTCCTTATTTTATAATAAATTTTATTTTGGCATATTATATCTTTGGTTAAACTCGGTCTTTATTTTCTCAAGTCTTACTTGATCCTCAACACGCTGCTTTCTGGCCTTTTCCTGAATCTGGCGTGTCTCGTCGATACCGGTTACAATCGTTCTCCAGGTGGTCTCCAAAGTCTCTATCTTGATGGAGCTTCCCGATGCCAGTTTCGCCGTCATCTTAGACTGCTCCACCGTATTCTTGGCATTTTTAACCAGCATCTCATTTGTCTTCGCATCCAATGCGGACATTGCCTCAGCCTGAATACGCTGACGCTTGAGCATAATAGCCTGAGCCAGAGCCTGCTTAAACACCGGAAGCGTGATGATAAACGCGGAATTGATCTTCCTCACCAGGTTCATATTGCTGAATTCCATGGTCTTGATCATGGGAACAGACTGCATTGCCACATTCTCCGCAGTGCGCAGATCCTGTGTTCTCTGTTCCAGCATCATCAATGCCTGCTGCAAACTCTGCAGCTCAAATTGTATGGAAGCATCGCCTGTCACTTCCATATCATTCTGTCTTTTGGCAATATGCGCTTCAAGTTCCCGACAGCCCTGTTCTCCCGCAAGGATATATTTGACCAGTTGGTGATAATACTCCACATTTGCATCAAAAAGATCATCCAGTCTCCGATTGGACTGTTTGATCTCAGCCTCGTATTGTTTCAACTGCACATAGATTTTGTCCACCTCTTCACCCATGGTATGGTATTTGTTCAAAATCTTGTCCAATTGTTTTCTCAGATTGCCAAAGAGTTTTCCGAACAGACTGGGATTATCCTTGATCTCCTCAATGTCAAATTTTTCCATAATCTTGGCTAAGGTATTCAACATCTCACTGGATTCATCCAACTGAGACATATTCATACTGTTCAATACCACATCCGACGCCCTGGAGATAGCTTCCGCCGCTTCCGCTCCAAAAGATACTATGCTTTCCAGATTATCGATCTCAATGGTACTGACTAAAGCATCTACCTCGGCCGAGTTTTCAAGCTGCGTATTCATCTGCTCCCTGTCCGCAACAATGTCGTAGCTCTCCACTACCATCACTTCATTTTTTGTATCCGGCACCGTAACCACCTCTGGCGACTGCGCCGTCTTCGTGAAATCCAACCCCATCCTTTAATCTCCTCTCTTGAATATCTTTTCACGCCAGGATTGACGCGATTTTATAGAAATCGTATCAAAATCGGGAATAGTTAAATCATAAACATATTCACCAATCTGATGCTCTTCCATACTTTTACTGTTCAAATATCTTTCCACACATTGATACCCGGTGGGCACATAGAAGACAATATCAAACCCGGCCAAATTTAAGAAAGCCATCAATATACTGTCCTCCAGAGTAAGCACTGCCTCCGAAGTGTTAATATATACTATCTTGGGATTTTTTTTGGTAAAATCAAATTTCTGCATCATCCGCAGAAGATTTTTATTCATGTTCAGTACAGTTGCAATTACCGTATATTCCGTACCGTTTTCATAAGTGCCCTTAATCAGCTTTCGGTCCAGCAATAATTGGAGCTTGTCCAGGATATGCTCCTGAATCTCTTCCCGTAGAACACCGTAGGTGTAACAGGGATGAGCTTTTATCTTCTCCCTCTGCAGCTTCCCGTTTTTTAAGAATCCTGTCGCATAGGCTCTGACCGGATTAGCATCTTGCGGACGCAAATACGGTGCACCTTTAATCAGCAATGTTTCCGGCGTCAGAAGCTTTTTGATCTCAACCCAATAAGGCTGCGCCTGCCCCTCCTTTATCCCGGACACTTTTGCGTAAATCACAGGCATTGTCACCACGGAATCTGTCACATTGAAATTCGGCCTATATTTTAATTCCTGATCCCACAAAATAGCAATTTCTTCATAAATAGACTGCAGTGTGGCAGATACTCCCTTTTGGTACTGTTGATTGCGGTACATCCCTGTATCCTGATACAAAACAGTATCCAATTCCCGCTCCGCATGATATGCGGCAGTTGACAACTGCAAATCTGTATTTTCTCTGGGAAATCTCTTAACCTGCAGGGAATCCCTGTAATGCAGTTCATACAAATTATCCGCCTGCAGACAGCATTTTCTGTTCAGATCCGGAGTCAATATCACCACATCCACCGGCAATCTGCTCAAATACCGAAGGAAAAAAGCTTCGTTCTCATTCTTACATCCACCCAGATAGACAAAACATCCCACCTGAGGACTTTCCCATCTTTTAAACAGAGCATTCTGAAACCGTTTCAGCCAACACAGCAGATAAATCGTCCTGTTCGTCAGCCTGTTCAGATTGCCCTCCAGACTCCTTGCCTCCTCCAACACCACATCGGTAAACGCTTTGCGCAGAATTCTCTGAAGCTCCATATTGGCAGCAAAGATAATATTGGCAGCCAGGTCAGCAATTAACTGATTCACATCATTATATTGTTTTCTCTTGATAGCGCCAATCTCTTCATTGGACGGCGGCAATAGTTCCAGTTCCACAATGACCAGATTCCTGCCTGTCCCGGTCATTTCTAACTGAAAGCGATACAGCTCATTCAGATAAGTCAGCTTATCCTCCACGCCTTCCATACGCAGAAAACAATTGTAAAAAAATTTATCATCCTGACCTCTGAGCTGCACGGGCCTCTGCACATCCATAAGCCCCTTTCCCTCAATCCACGCATTGGTGCAATTCTGCAGTTTGGGCGGCGTACCGTAGAGTCTCTCCGTATTTGCCCGCTCTTCTATTTCTTTCCTTAAAGCTTTGATACAAAATCCCGGAGGGAATTCCCCCATTCCAGGCAGTTCCAATTTCCGTGAGAAACAGGATTCCCGATCCAACGCACAATATCCCTCGTCGCCCTGATATTGCAAGAGTACAATATCACATCCTGCTCCGGACAAGATACATAGGAGCTTCAGCTCATAATTGCTGATACTTCCTTCATATAATATTTTGGGAATCCGGTTTTCTCCCAACTGATTGACAATCCGCTCAAACTTATAATACAGCCAACACATAAACTTAATGAAGGCATTGCGCAGCATATTGTCATTTTTTCCCTCTCTGCGCATGAGATCCAGGGTATCATATATAGACGCCGCCACATTCTTCCGTTGGTAGTCGTTCATTCTTGGAAGCCATTTTTGCAGACTGGAGAGTAGAAATCCCATACTGAGCTGAAACTGCATTCCCATCATTTCTTCATAATATGCCAGATTTTTCTCGTCTGGATTGGGAATCTTGCCTTCTATCACCACACCTGTCTTTCTGGCTTCTTCATAATAGCGCACAAGAAATTCCCTGATATGGTCATTATACCCATTAATTCTGTAAAAGTATATTCCCTGTTCCCGTCGCTTCCCATATTCTAGAAAAAAGTCATCCAAACTGCCAAGTGCTTTTTGTTCAAACATTTATTATTCCAGTTCCGTCACTGCCCTCCCAGTGCCCTGATCCGGCAGTCACTGCTTTTAAATTATTTCATTTTCGCCATCAAACACCATATATTAGTATTTGTTCATTTTATTCTTATGCATTACATATCCAAGTCCGGCGCCCATAAGACCTCCCAAAATATGGGACAAATTGGAAATATTGCTCTTTATAAACAAACCCTGATAAACCTGTTCGCCAATATACAGCAGTGCCACCAATATAAAAGTCAACGGTATTTCCTTTTCTCTGATACAGGTAAAGGAAGACAACATGATAAAAGCAAAAACCACACCACTGGCCCCCAGCAGCGAATACCGCGGAACAAGTATTATATGGACGATTCCTGTGGCCAGCGCCGTTGACAGAATCACAAAAAGAATGTTGGAAGAACCATATTTTTCTTCCAGCATGGGACCTACCACCAAAATCAGCATGATATTTGCCATGAAATGATCCAGATTGCCATGTCCCACAATATGTCCGAACAGCCTCAAATATGTCATGGGATTTATCCAGGAGGAACGATATACGCTGAAGAAATGCATATTGGTATATCCACTGGTTATCTGGTTCAGGCAAAGAGTTATGGCACATATGATTGTAAAAGTCAAAATTACCGGTGAGTTAAATGATACCTTAAATTTTCTTTCCGTATCTTTCATTTTCCTTTTCTCCATTTGTAAATTATTTATTGTTATTGAAATCCTTTTATAAATGTATTGATAAATTCATATCCCACGGCCAGATTGATATTCTGTCCCTCATCGATTCCCGCCGTGCTGACACCTATCACTTCCCCGTACATATTCAGCACAGCTCCTCCAGAACTTCCATGGGAAATCGGTGCGGTAAACTGAATCATATCTACATCATTCATTCTCCGAAATCCTGATATAATGCCGTTAGATACAGAGTTAAACAATCCAAGAGGACTTCCGATAGCCACAACCTTCTGCCCCCTGACCAACGGTTTGCTGCCCCTGTAAATCGGTAAAGGCTGCAGCGTCCTGTCTATGCGGATTACCGCCAGGTCCAGAAGGGAATTGTATTTAATGATCTCTTCCGTCCTGTACATATTATCATCATTCTCAATTCTCACGGAATAGAATCTGCCGCCCCTGGCCACATGGTTGTTGGTGAGAATATATCCTTCTCTCCCAATCATAATCCCCGAACCGCTTCCAATGATATCGCCTTTCTCGTCGTGTATGGATATCATCACAACGGAAGAGGCCCTTAATGCCAGTTCTTCAAAATCCAGTTCCTGTGCTGCCGGAGGTGTCGTCCTGCCGGATTCCCTCTGTCCTACGCCGGCATTTCCTGATGATCCATGCCTGCCGGGCGGAATTACTACCCGGGGGGTTCGGGTTCCTGTCTCTGCCCTGACCTGTCCGCTCTCTTGAGATACCGCAGCAGGATTTTCTTTCCTGACCGCATAATTCTGACTATTATAAGCATCCAATGTGATTGCCTTTTTTCCGCCTAAGGTAACCTGTTTGGACAAATGCAGGGCTTCTATTTTTTCGTCAATATCCACCTCATTCTGCAGCAGTAGAACATCTATCCCCAATAGTGTCAGCAAATAACAGAAAAAATACTCCTGCTCTTTTGTGACGCCTTGTGCCACAAATTTCATCGACTGTCTGGGATTCCATTCTTTCAGATATCCGAATGCCAGTTCATCCAGCCAATACAACAATTTCACAACGAAATTCTTCTCAATGGACTCATTCAAACTCTGATTGCAGGTATGGTATACCTCCAATACTTTTTTACAGGATGTACTCAGCAGCTCTCCTATATTGGATTTTTCATCCAACTTTGCGGTAAAAAGTCTTTCTCTGCCCGTATCCAGCCAGTTCCGGTAACAAGCTATATAACAGGCAATCCTATCCGCTTCGATATTTCTGGGAAAGGTCCCTACCCGGTTATAAATTCCCTGCCCCAGCAGCATCTTGCCTGTCTGAGTTTCATCCATACATGCAATATCTTTTGAAAAGGTCTGGTTGACACCTGTCACTCTGAGGAAATAGACGTCCTTACAATTCCCGTTCATTCCCCCTTTAATACCGGCAAAAGCTTCAATGGAAGCAAGTCCCATTACATTGTACCTTTTCTCTATGTAACTATACTCCATACTCCACCTCAGTAAATGGCTCTCATAGACCACCCGGCCGCTACCTACTCTGAATATGGACATATTATATCATAAGAATATAAATCACGCTATTATTTTTCATATAATGTAAAACAGAATATAAACTTGTCACGAATAGTTTCTGATGATATAATGATACCGCTGAATTGCACGGCTGGGTATGGTAAAATATAGTAAAACATAATATAAATGATTATCCGGGAAAATAAGAAATGACCGTATTACATATTGATTTGGACAACACTCTGATTTATTCCTACAGGCATGATATCGGAAATGCCAAAATAAACGTCGAAATCTATCAGGGCAGGGAAATATCTTTCCTCACAAAAACTACACACGAAAATCTGAAAAAGATAAAGGAAAGAATTCTCATTGTCCCTACATCCACAAGATCAATAGAACAGTATAACAGAATTAACCTGCAGATTGGAGATATCTCCCATGCTCTGGTCTGTAATGGCGGTGTTTTGCTGGCAGATGGAAAAAAAGAACCCTTATGGTATCAGACATCGTTAAAATTAATTCAGGAAAGTCTGCCTGCGCTCGATACTGCGCGGCGTTTTCTTGAAAAAGACGTCAGAAGAAAATTTGAACTGCGATTTATTGAAGAATTATTTCTGTTTACGAAATGCGATGAACCGGAAACTGTCGTTGAAGAATTGAGAGAAACTTTAGACACCAATATGACGGATGTCTTTCACAATAAAGAGAAGGTGTACGTCGTCCCCAGAAAACTCAGCAAAGGAAAAGCTGTAGAAAGATTTCGGGAATACATCAAAGCCGATAAAGTCATCGCCGCAGGAGACAGTGAATTTGACATCTCCATGCTCCGCGCAGCAGACATAGGGATAGCTCCCCACGGCTTCCGACAGGAATATTCCATAGACTTCCCGCTTGAAGAAATGTCCGGGAGCGGAATCTTCTCCGATGAACTGTCAGAAAAAATATTAGAAGGAATGAAATATTAGAATCAGGAAGGACAATAAACTTGAAAAACCAAAACATATATTATAGTGTCGGCCCTCTGCTCTATTGTCCGGCCAACAAATCAACTATCGCCCGGTCCATCATTCAGGAAAAATTCGGCAATCATTTTTCTCTGGCTCTCTGCCTGGAAGACACAATAAACGATAACTTCGTGGCGGAGGCCGAGCAGAATCTACTGCAGTCCCTGCGGGATATTTATACGGCACATCAGGACAAAGACTTCTTTCTTCCCAAGATATTTATCCGAGTGAGGAATCCTGAACAGATTACCTCTCTCATGTCGTCGCTGAAGGAATGTGCCGGCGTGGTAACCGGCTTTATCATACCAAAATTTTCTCCTCAAAGCGCCGGGGAATACATTCGTAAAATCATAGAAATCAACGAGACATCCGACAAAAAAGTCTATATCATGCCGATTTATGAGAGCTCTGATATGATAGATCTGCGCACCCGGTACGAAGTACTGTACTCCCTGAAAGACTCTCTCAGTCAGATCGAGGAGCTTGTCCTGAATATCCGTGTGGGCGGCAATGACCTGTGCCATATATTTGGATTCCGGCGGCATCCGGATGAGTCCATCCACAATATTAAACCCGTCTCCTCCCTGTTTACGGACATTGTAACTGTCTATGGGACGGACTATGTAATCTCCGCCCCCGTGTGGGAATACTATGGAGGTAAGGATTGGAAAACCGGCCTAATCGCCGAGATACAGGACGACAAACTATGCGGTTTTACAGGCAAAACAGTGATACATCCCAAGCAGATTGAAGTGGTAAACGCCTGCTATCAGGTCTCAATTTCTGATTACAATGATGCGAAAAGCATTATGGAATGGGACAAATCTTCCGGTTCTCTGGTCTCTGGAAGCCGGGACGGCGAGCGCATGAACGAATATAAGACTCACCTGAACTGGGCAAAGCGAATCCTGTATCTGGCAGAAGTCTATGGTGTCTGCGATTCCGAATTTACATGATAATCTGCGGCAGCTCAACATACGAGACAATCCTGTTCTCTCTCTCGAAACTCCAGGGAATATCCTTCCCCAACAGTTTGTTGAGAGCGATATTGGGAATATTGACCCCTGTGGCCAAACAACTCATCTGAAGTCCTCCTGACATTCTCGTGTTAATTTCCAGCAGGTAGGGCTCCTCCTCTTCCAGCTTGAACTGGATATTACATGGGAATTCCAGACCGGTTGTCTCCATGATGCAATTTACCATAGCCAAGATCCGGTCATCGTAAATAATTTCTTCATGCCTTACGGCATCTTTATACCTTGGAATCGCAATCAGTCCCGATGGAGTACTCAGGCAGTCCACGCTGATTTCCTTCCCTGACAGATAAGGCATCACCATCAGAGAGTCAAAGGGCTCTGTCGCCCTGAGCCATTCCAGATATAGATTAACGGGAACAGAATTCTCCACATACATCTTCAACAGATGAGAGGGATCTGTCTCTTCAGAGATTTTACGGAAACTCAAACCTCCTTCGTCGAAAACAAATTTCGCACATATCTGGCTGTATTTTGACTTCAGCTCCAAATAAGCATGTTCAAATTCTTCCGCTGTGTTTACTATGCGATATTCAGGGATTGCAAGATCCTCCTGTGCCTGAAACAATTCGTAAGTGCGGGCTTTATCTGCCAAAAGCTTGAATCTCGAGTAATCCTCCGCCATCACTTTAACGCCAATTTCGTGGAATCTGTCCATATTTCTGCTGATCTCCAGCATCTTCCTTCTGGGAACAAATACGTCGATTTTGTGCTCCTGACAAAACCTGACACAATCTTCCACATACGCGTCGCCATCTGTGACAGGTTCATCATACCATTCGTCACATACATTCCGTATCACGGAATTGTACTGCTTGTTGGTCCCCACCACCCAGACTTGCTCTCCTTCGTTTTCCTTCATCAGTTCAATTAACCTGTAAGAAGTGCTAAACCAATGATTAAACCATACCCGAATCATGTATATCTCCTAAATAATTTGTTATACGTCAGCCACTTTTTTGATTATTCCACAGCATTTGTAATGTGCCAGCGGATAATACTCAACAGGGACATGTTTTTCTTCCGCCAGCCTGACCACATGACCCAGTTCCGGGTCTCCCTGATATCTCTCATCTATCAAAATTTTCCAGGGAACGCGCCGGAGCAAAACCCGTGTAGTCTCCCCGATTCCAGGCTTGACAAAATTGATATCTTCTATTCCAAAAAATGCGGCAATCTTCCTGACCTCATCGATTCCCTTCTCCGCCGACCCGCCGGTTGCATCAGTTTCCTGTCCTTCCGGATCGACAGAAGCCTGTTCCAGTACAAAATTCTTTTCAATTGTCTCTATAAATTCATAGGAGAGATCAGAGTCCTCCAGCTCTCCATAGTACACCGCACCGTGAAAATCTTTTTCCCCAATAATATCATCTCTCAAAAAAGTCCTGCTGACCAGCCCAGATATCGTGCTATTTAGACAGGAGCTGGGTATCAAAATATCCTCATGAGTTCCGCAGAGCTCTGTCACACCTGCCGGGTCAGCCACGACAGCAATCTCAGGGCTCACCCGAGGATAGGCTTTGATATCTTTTTCTAGCTCACCCAATATAGCACCTTTTCCAATCCATCCGTCCACAAAGAGGAGCTGCTCCGGTCTATATTTGTCCAGCAGATATTTCATGGCATTATCGTCAATCCCCCGTCCTCTAATGATAGAGATGGAGTAATGCGGCACATCTGCCTCGTATTTCAATTTGATATACCGCTTGATAAGGATACCTATAGGAGTCCCCGCCCTGGCCAGAGATACCAGTACTACATCTCTTCCCCGCGCCGCTATAATTTTGTCAGCGAGCACACCTACCGCATCTGCCACCTGTTTTGCATATCTATCCAAAGACTCCCGGTACACAGCCATATACTTTTCCGTGGGAACATATTCAATAGGCAGCATTTCACTGTAGTGTCTGCCCGACTGTATCAGCTTCTCCCGCTCCTCCGTGGACTGGGGCTGTACCAGACCTGTGATATCCTTCAACAGCAATACCACATCCTCCGCCAGATAAGAACTCCTCATTTTCCGCACCACCTCACAAGATAAACATTAGTATTCTTCTTCCTGATTGCATTCAGCAGGGACAATTTCCCCATGAGCCCGTTCTGCCCGTTTTTCTGTGCATCTGTCATCACAATCACAGCGTCATATGCGCCGATGTCATAAACAAATATCTTTCGGCCTTCTTCATATAAGCTGGACAGAGCATACCTCTCATGCAGAGGGTATTCCTCACTGCTGCTGACAGCGATGGGACTTCGGGTCGTGGCGTGGAATCTCACAAAATACCCGCTCTCCTCCAGGCATTTTCCCACATATAATCCGGGAAACATAAATTCTTCTGTACCCAACACCAAAATCTTCTTATATTCTTCCAGAGGAATGTGCCCTTTTATCTCGTCAAAAAGCATGTGGCAGGCATCCTCATAACATGCCATATCTGTAAACCTACGGGTATCCATGCGTCCCGCCACATCAAAAAACTCTGTATCCTCTGTCCCGATTACATCCTGCTCATGATAAATCCCATCCTCTACAACCCTGTCAGCTGCCTGCGGATAGTTGTCATGCCTGATTTTTACCAGATAATGAAGCCCTATCCCTCTGCAGGCAAATGCCTCCATGGCCTCCTCAGACATCCCGTTTAATAAAGACGCCACTGAGAATTTTGTCTTTCTGCCATAATGTTGTTCCAAAACAGTGATAAGGTTCAAAATGGTCTTTCCAGTGGTGACTTCATCCTCCGCAAAGATAATCCTGTCAATCTTGTCCATTATCCCGTCCAGATCATCCTTCACCAGCTTCTGCTCTGTGGCATGGCTGTGCTCCTCCGAGAAAAAGAGATATTCTACATCGGGAATTTTCTCCCTTGTGGTCTGGATGTAACCCGCGCCAAGATCCCTGGCAATCTGAGCCCCTATAGCTGTCGCAGTCTCTGCAAAGCCCACAACCAAAAGTCTTTCATCCTTATATATCTCCAGAAGTTTTGCGAGCTCGGAAAATACCTGCAGCGCTTTTCCGGGCGAAACCGGAATATGCTTTCCCTGAAGGGGATCCACCACCAGATAATTTCTCTTTTTATTGTTTTCCCGCTTCGCAATTCTGACTAAATCGCTTTCCGTATACATATGTCCATACTCCTTTGAGGCTGTCTCTTCCCGTAATTCTGAAATCAAATTTACACTGTCTCATCTTAACACACCCCCTTGGATTTATCAAGAAATGCAGCTTACTCCATTTTAATATTGGTAATACTAAAATGGGTGAAGAAAAATGAAATATCTGAAACAATTTGGAATTATTTTATTATTGTCGTTTGTAGGTGAGCTGCTGCATATGCTGATCCCTCTGCCGATTCCCGCAAGCATTTATGGAATCGTTATCCTGTTTGTTGGATTGGAGAAAAAATGGATTCCCTTAAGTGCTATAGAAGAAACCGGAAAGTTTTTAGTGGAAATCATGCCTGTTATGTTCATTCCCGCCGCGGTAGGGCTGCTGGATTCCTGGAGTACACTGAAAGCTGTATTTGCGCCGTATCTGATTATAACAGCTCTGTCTACCTGTATTGTCATGGCAGTGTCGGGCAGAATCATACAAAGTCTGCTGCATTGGCATCGCAAAGACAGGAAAAAAGAGACTCAGACTGAGAAAGGGTGATTTAAATGCAAGGATTTATTGAAAATTCCGTATTCTTTGGTGTTATAGTCAGCTTATTTTCCTATGGAATCGGCACTGCTTTAAAAAAACGGTTCAAGTATTCTCTACTCAATCCGCTGCTGATAGCCATAGTGCTTACCATTCTCATACTGCTTGGCCTCCATATCGATTACGCAACCTATTATGAAGGGGCAAAGTACATCAGCTATCTGCTGACTCCGGCAACGATATGTCTGGCCATTCCCTTATATGAGCAGATGGAGCTGTTAAAAAAGAATGTGAAAATCATACTGGCCGGAATCCTATCCGGCGTACTGACAAGCTTATGCAGTATCCTTGCCATGGCTCTGCTGTTTGGCTTAAACCATGCAGAATATGTGACACTGCTTCCAAAGTCTGTCACAACGGCGATCGGAATCGAGATATCCGAAGAATTAGGAGGTTATGTATCGATTACGGCTGCCGTAATCATCGTCACGGGCATCCTGGGAAATGTCATTGCAGATATTTTATTCAAAGTATTCCGCATTACAGAACCGATTGCAAAAGGCATTGCTCTCGGCACTGCCTCTCACGCCATCGGAACCGCAAAGGCAATCGAGCTGGGCGAAACGGAAGGTGCAATGAGCAGCCTTTCTATTGTTGTGGCAGGTATACTCACTGTGGCAGGCGCTTCCATATTTGCGCAATTTAAAATGCCGTAACTTTTAGAAGTTACGGCATCTCAGCGTTGGTGAGGTGACTCGAACACCCGATCTTCCGCTTAGGAGGCGGCTGCACTATCCACTGTGCTACACCAAC
>JAIDDH010000092.1 GCA_029055435.1 Acetatifactor sp. | reverse complement strand
GGTTCTGAACAGCAATCCTTAAAATCGTCCCATGTATATCTATTTTCATTATCTAGATTCATTAGCCAATCCTCATCTCTCATATATTGTACTTATGCTACAATACCTATAAAAATGTATTATTTACAATATATATTCATCTTCGTTCTCCCCTATTTACTCAAACAATTTGACGACAAATTTCCTCTTTAGACATTTTGTGACATCCGAATTAATTGTAAATTAATATTTTATAGAAAAAATTTCTCTTATTGTTTATTTTACATCAAAAAGTTAATCTTTGAAACTGGAAATTGCATTTTCTTTAAAAATTTTAACAAATTCTTTCGTAAACGCTCAATCACAGTATACCTTTTGAAATAATAAAGGAAGAAATATAGTCCCCGCCCTAAGCAACTACTGTTTACATTCCCATACACCGCCAATGCTAGGAAAATCTGGTAACATTTCCGTTAAACACTTTCTTTATGATAATGACATTAAAGAAAAAGCTTATTATTGGTCTCATATGTTTCGCAAATATGCCTACCACCAGTAAGCGATTAATAAAATAGTGCCTACTCAAATAAATGAAAATAATCTACAATAATAGTTCCTATTTACATTGCTCTTATACTTCTGGTGACCAGATTGTTAACTTATCAAGTTCTTCCTGATAACTCTGCTACTCAGCAGACAACGTATACAAAAGCAGATGCCTCGGCTCCTTTGGGAGTGTTTGCAAAAAGCCATTTTTTCTTCCTATCATAAGATGACATATGACTTTTTCTGCTGCATTGTTCAATAATAAACTTTTTCTTTTCAAACTTCTTATTTTACTATTTTATTCTCCACACAAACCGTTCCGTTTTGTTACCACCATATGTACCGTAGATTTGGACACGCCAAAGGCCTTGGCCGTCTGCCTCACTGTAGCGTTATTATCGATGATATAATTTGCAATCGACACGGCTCGTTCCTCGATATAATCCTTCAAAAGAATACCCCTTAAGAATCTTTTTTACAATGTATGAAAGATTCTCAAGGGGTATGACTGTAATTAGGCGAACTGCTTTGACACAACTTTACTCACGTTTTTCATCCAACAGTTTTTCAAAATCTTGTTGGCAGACAGGACGTGAATAATGGTATCCCTGCAGCAGCGTGGCATTCAACGCTCCTACGATATCCGCCACTTTACTGTTCTCCACACCTTCTATGATAGAATTATATCCTAAGCGCCTGCACATTTCCAACAGACTGTCAACAATCACATAATCTATGTCATGTCCCGGCTGCGCAAGCTCCCTGATAAAAGAATGTTCCACTTTAACATAATCCACAGGAAGCCATTTTAACATCTCCATAGAAGCATATGCCGTTCCAAAATCGTCCAATGCTATTTTAAATCCCTTCTCCCGCAGTCTGCCAAATATGGCCGCAAGCTCTTTGGGATTTTCCACCTGACAGCTCTCCGTAAGCTCTATAATGATAGAATTCGGATTTGCTCCGTGCTTTTCCACACAGGAAATCGCCCTTTCCACAAAGGCGTCATCCATAAACTGCTGATAAGATACGTTAAAACTTATCTTCAGCTCACCGTATCTATCACGCCATGCCGCCTGCTGCCTGATCGCCTGATCCATAACCCAGAAGCCTACTTCATTAATATCGCCGTAATCCTCTAAAACCTTAATAAACTCCATCGGATAAGAATCTTTAATTCTTTCTCCCTTCCAGCGCAGAAGACATTCACAGCCCGCAATCGTGTCGGAATCCGGAAGGATAAACGGCTGGAAGAACAATTCAAACCCTTTAAAATCATTTTTAATGCACTGCTTTAAGTCTTCCCGCAAAACCAGTCCTCTCTCATGTTTTGCAGCAATCTCCTCCGAGAAAAATGCCAAATTTCCTCTCCGGTTATTCTTGGCATACTCCAGCGAATGCTCCAGTTTATTGACAAGAACTTCTCTGGTGTCCGCATCCTGAGGGAAAAGCACTCCTCCGGCCGATATGGAGATTCCAACCTTGCGCCCGTCCTCCAGTTTCATAATGTCCGTTTTCTGGCATATTTTGTCATAAAAATCCGTCACTTCCTGCAGCTTGGATGCAAAAGCAATAACAAGGAATTCATCCCCGCTAAACCGCAACACTTTCCATCCGGGATTACATAAATCGCTTATCTCCCTTGAAAATTTAATTAAAATCTCGTCCCCAATGTTATATCCGTAATTGCTTATAATTTTCCGGAATCCATCCATGCCGATCAACAGAGCGATTCCTGACTGTGAAGCAAAGTCAAGATAGTGCATCTCCTGAGTTGTCAAAAGCCCGGTCAGAGAATCGTATTTGCTCTGCCCATCTATTCTTGTCATAAGTCCCGCAAAAATGATAGGATTGCCTTCCGCATCCCGGATTACGCTGCCCTTGCATTCAACCCACACATATGCTCCCGATGCATTCCGCGCCCGGTATTGGCAGTCATGATATTTCTTTGTGCCGGAAAACACCCCTTCGATATCCTCCATATAAACTTTCAGGTCATCAGGATATATATGTTGTGCCCATATATTCGCCGCATCCTCCAAGTACTCCCCTGCCAACCCGAAATAATCCACGGCAGCTTTGGACCAGCGGGAAATATCTGTCTTCATGTCGCATACATAAATGTAAACATTGTCAGATGCCGATGCAAACGCTTCAAACAATTCATTATTGAAAACATCACTCATACTATCACCCTCCAACCTTTCTCAATTCAGTCCTTCTCAATCCAGCCTTCTTAATCCAGCCTTATAACCTGATTTTTTCCGGCTGCCTTTGCCATATAAAGTGCCTTGTCTACCCTGTTATAAAGTGCGTCTGCAGTTTCATCCTTTGCCTGCGTAACTCCGATACTGACTGTCTGGCAGCCGGCAGTTTCATAGGATACCGAAGCAAACTTCTTGCGGATCTTCTCTGCCAGCGTTACCGCGTCATCCGCATTACTATCCGACAGCAATATCATAAATTCCTCGCCGCCCCAACGACCCAGGAAGCAGGAGTCTAATCCTATCGTTGTATTCCGGAGAACGTCAGACAATGCCTGAATAACACAGTCTCCCTCTTTGTGCCCATAGATATCATTTACCCTTTTAAAATTATCAATATCCAGCATAATCAAGGAAATATCGTTGCATGTCCCCTGATATGTACGTTTATCCAAAGCGCTGCGAATCCTTCTCTCAATCTCCGCACGGTTATAAAGCCTCGTCAGCCCATCCGTAATCGAATTCAGAGCAAGCCTCTGATTCATTTCCTCTAACTCTGCAGTGGATGCCTCGATAAAGGAAACAAAACGTCTGATAATAGGTATCTTTTCGTTATTGTCATTGTCAATCTGAGCCTTGGCAATATTCACTTTTTGGTCTGTCTTCGGCATATCTCCCTCTCGCATGGCAACAAGCACAAGGGTCACATTGAAATTGAGCATATCGCCCTTTATGCGCAAAAACTCGCCATGCGTATAAAAACCCGTTGTAGGCGCGACACTGTTAAACAAACTCGTCTCATCACTGATGTTTGCATCTCCCCAAAACGCCTTTCTGGCAGCACAGGAAAAGGTCTGTATAACCTCCGGCCCAAAATCCGCTATCTCCTGTCCATCCTGCCTGATACTGGCAAGAATTGTTTCCGGGTCTCCATAGGCCAGCCTGACAACCGCATCCTCCTGCACGTCAGAGGACATCACAAGAGAATCGTCATCATTGACTGCCAGAGGACATCGCAGAATATCAATATCACCATGTTCCAAAAAAAGCGGGAATTCCAGCGTATTGGAGAAAAATCTGTCATTTTTGTTGATATTTAAAAATCTCCGGTATACGTCCAAGGCAGGTTTGCCGTCCAACTCATACAATATCTGCCTGTCCGCCTTTGTAACCCTGAATTTTCTTTTTAACGGCTTCCATCCCGCAATAAAGGTGCTATATGTATGAAAATCATTTCCGCCCAACAGCAGGAAAATGATACCATGCTCCAAAAAACCGTTTCCTTTGGAAAACACCATCGCCCTATCGTCATCCATATCGGGATTAAATGCACCGCCGCCAAATACCTGAATATCCTCCCGCAAACGGCTCATTTCCTTACAAAACTCCATCATGGACATATCCATGATAGTGGCATGCATTTCCACTGCCTGGACCCATGGATTTGCATCACAGCATTCTTTCAGCGCCGCCGCATCCTGCGCCGCATTTTCCTCCAAAAAAGGAAGCTGCAGGATTTTTGCCTGAGTAGTCTCATATTCAAAAATGGTACAGGTTAAAATAATTTTAGCGTCCGACAATGCCCCATCTATGATATTGGCGTTCGTTGTGCATCCCAAATACAGCGCATCCGGCATTTCATCATCCAGACAATCGCAAATATGCCGGATATGTTCAAGCTCCATATCCTCCGAATATATTCTGAATATGGTAACATAACCTGAATGGGAAACTCGCCACTCCTTAATTTCCTTCAGTTTTTCAAGAAATCCTTCATCATCTTTATAGAGAATTTGAAATTGTTTCATGACCCTCTCCTATGTATTGATTCATAATCTCTTTCACGATATATTATAATTGTTCTCTATTGGAAAAACAAGAAGAAAACCATCTCTGAATATCTTCTATTCTAAGAGATGGTTTTCTATATCTATTTGATTCTTCATATTAAACAATATTCCTGTTAAATAATTCTCCGCACTGCCAGAATGGTCCTATACTCCGCATTGCCCACCTTGATTCCCGTCTTCTGGGTGCTGGCATGGACAATTTTGCCGCCGCCGATGTAGAGCGCCACATGACCGCTGTAACAGATCAGGTCTCCCGGCTGGGCGTCGCTGTAATTCACACCGGTGCCCGCGCTTCTCTGCTCCGTGGACGTCCGGGGCAGCCGATATCCGAAGTCACTGTATACCCGGTAGGTGAAACCGGAGCAGTCCGCTCCGTTTGTGAGGCTGGTGCCGCCCGCCACATAGGGATTGCCGATATACTGGCAGGCATATTTTGCAATCTGTTTTCCCAGCTCGCTGCCGCCCGCGGCGTCTATGAGGGCGTTATAATCAGTGGTATAGGTGCCGTTCGCTGCATTTCCGCCACCGCCGGCCTGCAGTTTTTTCAAAGTCTGCTGCTCCTGCTGCAGCTTTTTCTTTGCCACACTGGCCTCCTGTCTGGCCTTTTTTATCTCTGCGTCATAATTGGCGGACTGTTGTTTCTTTTTGGCCAGCAGCCCGTCCAGTTCAACCTTCTGAGTCTTCAGATCCTCCTGGGCAAGCACCAGATTGTCCTTCGTGGTCTCCAGCTCCAGCTTGTCCGCCTCCAACTGGTTCCATAGCTCCAGAACCTGATTCTTGGTAGTCTCGTACTGCTCCAGCATATTCCGGTCGTACTCATAGATTGACTCCACATAATCCATTCGGTTGAGCATATCTCCGAGCCCCGTCCCGGAAAGCAGAAGCTCCAGTCCGCTCGTCTCCCCGTTCTCATACATCTTGCGCAGACGTACCACCATATCCGCATACTGTTGCTCTTCCTGCTCCTTGGCCTTCTCGTACTCCGCCTCCGTGTCCTCTATGTCGGAATTCTTCTGCTCGATCTCCAGCTCTGTCTCGGCAATCTCATCCTCTTTCATACTGATGCTGGTCAATGTGTTGATGATTTCCGCATTCAGATCCTCCATCTCTTCCTCAAGGATATCCTGCTCTTCCTCCATATTGCCGATGCGTTCATTCAGCTTGTTGATCTCCTCGTTCAGACGGTCAATATTTTCCTTAGTCCGGTCGATGGTTGTCGCCTCCACGGCCAAGGCGTCCTCCAGGGCATACTTTACCACAGGGGCGGTCAAAGCCAGAATCATCAGGATACTCAAGTATTTTTTCAGGGTTCTCTTCATGCAATCACTCTCATTCTATCTATCAGGCGTGCTTCTCCTACAGTTCACAATTATTTACCGTTCTGGGGAACGGGATGACATCCCGGATATTTCCCATACCGGTGAGATACATCACGCATCTCTCAAATCCCAGACCGAATCCGGCATGGCGCACGGAACCGTATCTGCGCAAATCCAGATAAAAACCATAGTCCTCTTTGTTCAGTCCCAGCTCTTCCATGCGGGCCTCCAGCACCTCCAGCTTATCCTCACGCTGGCTGCCGCCGATAATCTCCCCGATGCCCGGCACCAGACAGTCCATGGCCGCCACAGTCTTGCCATCCTCATTGAGCTTCATGTAAAAGGCTTTGATCTCCTTGGGATAGTCGGTGACAAACACGGGACGTTTGAACTCAACCTCCGTCAGATACCTCTCATGCTCCGTCTGCAGATCGCAGCCCCAATATACTTTATAATCAAACTCATCATTGTGCTTCTCCAGAATCTCAATTGCCTCCGTATAAGTCACATGCCCAAAATCGGAATTCAGCACATGGTTCAGACGCTCAATCAGCCCCTTGTCCACAAACTGATTAAAGAAAGCCATCTCCTCCGGAGCATTCTCCAGCACATAGCGGATCACATACTTCAACATGCTCTCCGCCACGATCATATCATCCTTCAGATCCGCAAAGGCCATCTCCGGCTCAATCATCCAGAACTCCGCCGCATGGCGGGTGGTATTGGAATTTTCTGCCCGGAAGGTGGGACCAAAGGTATAGATATTCTTAAATGCACAGGCATATGCCTCCCCGTTCAACTGTCCGCTCACGGTGAGATTGGTGGGCTTCCCAAAGAAATCCTGTGTGAAGTCCACGCTTCCGTCCTCCAGTCTGGGCGGATTGCTCAGATCCATGGTAGTCACCTGGAACATCTCCCCGGCGCCCTCACAGTCACTTCCGGTAATCAGAGGTGTGTGTACATACACAAAGCCGCGCTCCATAAAGAAAGTGTGGATCGCATACGCAATCAGGGAACGCACGCGGAATACCGCCTGAAACGTGTTTGTCCTGGGGCGCAGATGGGAAATCGTGCGCAGATACTCAAAGGAATGGCGCTTTTTCTGCAGCGGATAATCTGCGGCGGAGGGCCCCTCCACCGTCACTTCCACAGCCTGCATCTCAAAGGGCTGCTTCGCCCCCGGCGTCTCGACAATGCCTCCCCGCACGATTACGGCAGCACCCACATTCAGCTTGCAGAGCGCATCAAAATTATCCAGTCCCTCTCCATAAACCACCTGCAGCGGCTCAAAAAAGGTTCCGTCGTTGATCACCAGAAATCCAAAGCTCTTGGAATCGCGATTGCTTCGCACCCAGCCGCCCACGGTGACTTCCTTTCCCACAAATTCCTCTTTTCTGCGATATAAATCTCTAATATCTGTCACTTCCACAATATCCCTCTTTCCGCACCTTCATGGCACTCTTTTATTTCACTCTATTATTCCGCAGTGTTCACTGCATTTTCAACCAGCCAATTCAGGACGTCCTCATAGAGAAAGCTCTCTCTATACTCCTCCTTGGTCAGCCCGTTCACCAGAAGCTCATCCACGGTAATATTACTGGTCTTTGCATATGCCTCCAGCCGGGCGTCCAGCTCCTCGTCGGAGAGATTCATGCCTTCTCTTTCAGCTATGACCTGCATAATCAAAATTTCCTTTGTATATTGCTCCGCATAGCCGTCCAGAGTGCTCTCGTAATCCAAACCATACATCGTCACATAAGACTCGGCATCCATGCCGTAACTGGCCGCCATCTGATCCAGCCATGACGCATAGGACTCTCTGTTCTTCTGCAGCATATCCGCAGGCAGCTCCGCGAACTCACAGTTCTCCACGAGCCGAGCCAGCACTGCATCCCCGGCAGCGGACAAATACTCGCTCTGTGCCCGAGAGTCCAGCGCATTTTTTACATACTGCCGAAGCTGATCCACAGTCTTTACATCGGGAACGCCGATGCCCTCCACCTTGGCATCCTCCATCTCAGGAATAAAATTCACCGTGACAGTGAATACCACCTCCTGTCCGGCCAGATCACTGTTTCCATAAGCCTCGGGAAATGTCAGCGGCAGATCCACCGTCTCCCCGGGCATCACTCCCACAAGACCCTCCTCAAAGCCCGGAATAAACTGACCTGAGCCGATGAGCAAAAGCGCCCCCTGAGCTGTTCCGCCCTCGAAAGCCACGCCATCCTTCTTGCCCTCATAATCGATATTGGTCATATCCAGAAGCTCCACCGGACGATCCGTGATTCCCTCCTCCTCCTGCACATAATTAAAATAAAACTGCTTGGTCTGAATCTCAATCTCCTCGTCATCATATTGCTCCGCAGGCATTACATCGATTTCCAAACCCTTATACTCACCCAGCGTCACATATTCCGAAGCCTGAATCCCCCCTGCGGAAAGACTTTCGCTGTCGGAACTACCCTTTTTCCCCTTGTCACCGCAACCACACAAAAGTGCCGCGCTCATTGCCAGTGCCAACACACCGATCCATCTTTTTTTCATATTTTCTTCCTTCCTGTCCGGGCTATCATATCCCGCCATGATACATTTATACCACAAATCCGCTCCATTTAAAAGATTTTTGGCAAAAACAATATATCTTAATTTTTTATAAAAGCGGAGAGAGCAGACGGCACACCTGTTCCTTGAATCGCAGCGGTAGATTCCTGCCCGCATATTTGTCCCGGGTGATCTGAGTACAGTATTTTAAATCCTCCCGGAATATCCGCTCAAGCTCCCGAGCCTTCTCACTATTATAGACGACAACATTCACCTCAAAGTTCAGCGCAAAACTGCGGATATCCATATTGGCCGTTCCATAACAAAAGACTTTGCCGTCCACGATCATACCCTTGCTGTGCAGAAATCCGTTGTCATAGGTATAACATCTGGCTCCCGCCATCACCAGATCGCCCACATAGGAGTAAGTGGCCCAGTATACAAAGGGATGATCCGGCTTGCAGGGAATCATGATATACACCTCAATTCCAGAGACCGCCGCGATCTTCAGCGCGTTAAAAATAGACTCGTCCGGTATAAAATAGGGTGTCTGGATATAGATGCTCTTCTCCGCCTTGGAAATCAGACGCAGATAATTATCTCGAATCTGTTCGGAGGTATTGTCCGGTCCGCTGCTGATCATCTGCAGCTTGCAGTCATCTCGCGTGCCCGGCTCAAATCCATCAAACAACATCTCGTTCTGAAGAATATTCTGTCCCGCCGCATAATTCCAGTCCAGAATAAACTGCAGTTGCAGACTGCTGACACCAGTCCCCTTAATGCGCAGATGCGTATCACGCCAGTGTCCGAATTTCTCATCCAGATCGATGTACTCTTTCCCGATATTAAAGCCGCCCACATAAGCCACCTTATTGTCGATCACCACGATCTTGCGGTGATTGCGGTAATTGATACGAAGCTGAAAACGACGTAACAGCGCCGGGAAAAACTCTGCGGTCTGAATCCCCATCTCATTGAGCCTGCGCCAGTAACTGCGACGCACGGAACGGCACCCCATGGCGTCAAAAAGCACACGCACCTCAACACCTGCCGCCGCCCTCTCTGCCAATACTTTCACAATTCTGTCAAAGAGGACATCATTCCGAATAATATAATACTGGATGTGTATAAAATGCTCCGCGCTCTTTAAATCCTCCAGCAGCGCATCAAATTTCTCATTCCCATCCACAAAAAAATCAATATCATTATCATCGGAGAGCACCGCCCCGGAGGTCTCCAAATTATACATAATCAAATCCGTAAATCCGCCGATATCCTCATCCTGCGCGCCATATTCCTTCAGTTTAAGCTGATGCTCCTGCTGCCTGATAGCCTCGTTCAGACGATCCTCCACTTCCTTCAGACGGAATTTTTTGCGCTTACGCATGTTTTGTCCCAGTAGCAGATAGAGAATAAAACCCACAATCGGTATAAAAAACAGCAAGAGAAGCCATGCCCAGACACTCTTGGGATTCCGGCGCTCAAAAAACACTATGATAACTGCAAACAGCATATTCCAGATAAACAAATGTTGAAATAGAAAGACAAAAACCTGTCTCGCAATCTCCAAAATACTACTCATATCATGACCTTTCCACGACAATATTGTCCATTATAACATAGATTGTCACATTTTTAAAATGTTTTGTTGCGGACCTGGCGCTTTCTGTGTTATAGTTATCAGTAGACATAAAAACAGATAATCTTCAGACTGCATGCGCAGCGGACGGGAGGAAAAATGAATACAGGACTCACCATATTTTTGGTGCTGCTGGCTGTGGTAGCCGTTGCCCTGACGGTGCTATACTTCCTGGGCAAGAAGGCACAGAAAAAACAGGCCGAGCAGCAGGAACTGATGGAGGCCAATAAACAGACTGTCTCCATGCTGATTATCGACAAAAAACGAATGAAACTCAAAGAGGCCGGGCTGCCACAGATTGTGTTGGACGAAGCGCCAAAGCTCATGCGCAACACCAAGCTTCCAATCGTCAAAGCCAAGGTCGGCCCCCAGATTCTCTCGCTGATCAGCGACGAGAAGATTTTCGACTCCATCCCCGTGAAGAAAGAGGTGAAAGCCGTGGTCAGCGGCATCTACATTCTGGACGTAAAGGGACTTCACGGCAAGGTGCAGAAGGCTCCCGAAAAAAAGAAAGGTTTCTTCAAACGTATAGCTGCTGCCATTGAGGAAAAGGGTGGCGCAAAGCCCGTCAAGTAGGATAACTACAGACGGGCTCTTTTTATTCCAATTCTTTATTCCAATTTTTTGTTCCAACTACTTTTCTATTCCGCCTGCCGCTTCATCCACCGGCAGTTTTCGGATGCTGAGTTCGTACTCTCCCATGATCTCTCCCTGATTTTCCAACAGATAGGTGATTTTCACATCCGGCCAGCCGCTTCCGTTTTCACCGGGTATATCGTCCGGCAAAGCTCTGACAGAATCGTTCTCCTCCACCTCCACGGCCTCTGTCACAATATCCAACAACAAAGTGCCAAAAGGAGTGGGGTATTCCGTCCTATACCGCCCGCCGGCCTCAAACACCATATTGCTCCCCATGACTCCCTGCCTGCATATCTCAACCGTACCGCCTTTTCGCTTAATCCTGGTCTTCAGCACGGCGGGACAGCCCTCCGGTTGTTCCTCATAAAAGAGATAATGGCTCCCGCTTCTATAAAAATACTCCGCGCACACCTCCTGCACAGTGACGACCGGTTCTGTGTGCCCGTGCGGATACTGCAGGCCCGTGATGCTCAGACGGCACACTCTCCCGCCCCCCATCTCAGTATTCCTCGATATTGATGGTCTTGGCGGACAAAATACCATATTTGATAATGGAATTAGCAAAGCGCTTAAATTTTTCCGCGCTGTCGCTGACATAAAACTGATAGGGATTGGCACCCAGCGCAGGGGGCTCCTGATTCAAAAGGCCGTGCTGCTCCAACATCTCCTTCAGCTCCCGCGCAGTCTCATAGGCGGGATTCACCAGCGTCACCGCATCTCCCATAATTTTGCCCAGCGTGGAACGAATCAGGGGATAATGCGTGCAGCCCAGAATCAAGGTGTCGATGTCGATATCGATCAGTTCCGTCAGATATCTCCTCGCAATCTCATCCGTCACAGGGTCCTGCCAAAGTCCCTCCTCCACCAGCGGCACAAAGAGCGGGCATGCCTTTCCGTAGATAGTCACATCCTTATTCAGCTCTTTTATGTATTGTGTGTAAATCTGACTGTTAATTGTGGCGTCCGTGGCGATGACGCCGATGCGTCCGTTCTTCGTCACCTCCGCAGCCGTCTTGGCTCCGGGCTTTACCACGCCGATGATCGGGATGTCCGTCTCCGCCTCCAGCTCATCCAAAGCGTAGGCGCTGGCGGTATTGCAGGCCACTACAATGGTCTTGACCTGAAATGTCCGAAGGAATCGCACGATCTGTTTTGAGAAACGGGTGATCGTCTCCCGGGATTTGCTGCCGTAGGGCACCCGCGCGGTGTCCCCAAAATAGACAATCCGCTCATTTGGAATCTGACGCATAATCTCTCTGGCCACCGTCAGTCCTCCCACTCCGGAGTCAAAAACTCCGATGGGCGCCTCCGGCTGCAATTTACTGCTGACTTCCTGATTCATGAACCTCTCTCCTTTGCTCCTGCAAAGCATTCCACTCTTTAAACAGCCTGCTCTTAAACCGAATACGGCTGCAGTCCGCCTCCAATATCTCCCAGTAGAGCTCCGCGCCGTCAGGCTCTGATTCTATCACACTCTCCCCGGACTGTACAGCTTCATCACCACGCTGTCCTTCCTCCTCGCACACAATCTCATAAGTGCCTCGAAGCAGAGTGAACTGAGGATAAATAGCTCCCCACCAGCCCAGCGCCGCACAGACGGCCAGCGCCGCAGATATGGCATTTTTCTTCTTAATACTTCTGTTAATGATATTTTTGTTCATGACTTCTCTCTCCATGGCATTCACTCCTCTTTTATAACAGCTTATAATTTTATAATAGCTTATAAAAGGATGATTGCCCTGTAGAGAACACTTTATACAGTGGAATGCTTTTCCCTGTCCAGACGAATCTGATGAATGATGGCCTTTCTCTGATTGTCAATATGCGTTCTGGCCGCCTCAGCCGCGCGCTCCTTATCCCTGCTCACCAGACTCTCATAGATTATTCTATGCTCCTCCACCAGCCGCTCATGCTGACTGATATCCTTAATATACTCAAAGCGATATCGATACATCTGCTCCGAGAGATTATTCACCAACTGAATCAATCGCCTGTTGCCCGTGGCCTGCAGGATGATATCGTGGAGTTCCACATCCGCCTGTGCAATTTTCTTTACATCCTTTGTCCTTGTGGCCTTTTCAAACTGTCCGCAGGCCTCCTTCAGCCTTTCCAACTCCTCCGGGGTAATTCGTTCACAGGCCAGCTCTGCGCAAAGCGCATCCATGGCACGCCGAACCTCCAGCACATCGCTCATGCTCTTCTCGGTAATCTGAGCGACCTCCGCTCCTCTGCGGGGAATCATCGTAACTAAGCCCTCCAGCTCCAGCTTGCGGATGGCTTCTCTGATCGGCGTGCGGCTGACCCCCAGCATATTGGCCAGATGTATCTCCATCAGACGCTCCCCCGGCTTCAGCTCTCCGGTAAGAATTGCCTGTCGAAGCGTGTTGAATACCACATCTCTGAGAGGCAAAAATTCATCCAGCTTCACCTGTAATTTATCCTGCATATCCACACCTCCTGTCCGCTCCTGCGGGCATCATATCACTGCACAAACTCCGTGACAAAACATTGCTTCACACAAAACGCATCCATCTCCCGCAGCAGCCCGGCCAGCTTCTCTGCCTCTGCCCGGTCGCCAAAGATGCCAAACACCGTGGGACCGCTGCCGCTCATAAGACTTCCCATTGCACCGTGGCTGTCCATCATACGGCGTATCTCGGTGACAGGCGGACACTGCTTTGCCGTCACCAGCTCCAGCACATTGCCTAACCGGGCCGTCACACCAGTCAGGTCTCCAGCTTTGATTGCGGCAACCATACCGTCGATGTCGGGGTGAGGATAGTCTGCCATCGCGTCCAGCGCCGTATAGACATCCTTTGTGGAGACATTCAAATCCGGTTTCGCCACCACCAGCACACACTGGGGAGCAGCCGGAAGCCTGGTCAGCTTCTCGCCGATTCCTTCTGCCAGAGCGGTCCCCCCCATGAGGCAATAGGGCACATCCGCACCGATGCGCACCCCCAGCTCCCGCAGCCTCTCCTCTGAAAGCTCCAGCTCATAAAGCATATTCATGGCTTTCATGACAGCCGCGGCATCCGCACTGCCTCCGGCCATCCCCGCCGCTACAGGGATATTTTTCTGTAAACTGACCCTGATGCCGCCGGGCAGCCCAAACTCCTCCTGCATCAGCCTCGCGGCTTTGTAAATAATATTATTCTCATCCGTGGGCAGCTCCCGGGAATCCGTGGCAATCACAATGCCCTCCGCCGTCTTTTCCAGCGTCAGCTCATCCCAGATTCCCACGGTCTGCATGATCATCTTCACCTGATGATAACCGTTCGGCAGAGTCCCCAGCACATCCAAACCTAAATTTATCTTAGCATATGCCTTTATCGTACAGGTATTCATGACATTACCTCCCCCGCATTTATCCAAAGAAAAATTCTAATTAAAAAATGTTCCCTCAAATTGTGCACTGTATTTTGTATACATGGATTGTATTTAATTATATACAAGGCCTCTTATTCCGTCAAGTTGTGACACGCTCCGCAGAGCACTTTTCAGTAACAGTTCAGCCTAAAATATTGCGAATGCCAATCCAACAGTGTCGGCGGAAGAATACCGGGATGGTTTAGCAGGCGGGCTGCGGCTGGGTGTTTCCTAATAGTGCGGTTATAGTATCTTGCAATTTGCGGGTCGGCACTAAGATGCATCCATGCATCGTAGTGCCTGAAATGCGCCTCCATGCGCATTTCACCCTGGTTTCCGGCGCGCACTATAAGAAAACGCACCAACCTTCGCCAAAGCCCGCTAAACCATCCCGGTATCAACTATGCAATATTTGAAATACAAAAAAGGAAAGCCAGAGAAGCGGCTTTCCCACAATAAATAATTACGTCAATGCTTTGATTACTCTCCGTCAGTATATGGCTCAAAGATATGCCATTCCCCGTCAATTGATACCTCAATGCCATTCATTCCATACTGATAGCCATATCCTATACCGAAATTAGACTGATTGTCTTCCTCCGGCACCGTATCCACCGTACTTGTGATCTCTCCGTCCATCATCCCGCAACGAAGCTCCGTACTGATTTTTCCCGTATCCTTATACAGGACACTGTCCACCACGACCATAGCAGGATAATCCTCCTGTGCGGCTGCCGCCGTCTCATCATTTTGGATAAGAATCTCGCAAAAAAGCCCCGGCGTGCTGCTAAGGAATACCTCCAGATGTGACTGCTTTTCTCCCCACTGGCATCCGCCTGCAGATTCCTCCTTATATTCCACTCTATAAGATTCCCATATCCCGTCATGCCGCCAATCCTTCCAGCCATCAATCCCATCCGTACAAAGATAGATCCAAAATTCGGATTCCGACTGTGTCTTGGCATAAATATCTCCTATTATATTCTGCATGCTGCTTTGAACCTCTTCTACCCGGTGCTCCGGAATGCAAATCATAATGTTTATATGCTGCTGATAAAATGTTTCTGCAGAAACTCCGGCCGTCGTCACCATTCCATTGATATTTGTAAAAATTTCCTCCTGACCGATCCCCTCAGACGCTACCGCCTCATATATATATCTGTCAACATCTTTCCGATAAAGCTCGTTATAATATTTATCCCACCGTAACTCCAATTGGTCCACACCCTGCACGGAAACCGCAAACCGAAGCTCCGGATCCGCTGCCGGATAGGCGGTCAGATCCATCCTTAACGAAGTTTCGTCATAATAAATATACTGCTCGCAGCAGAACTCCTCTCCGTATTTATCTGCAAGAAGTCTCTCTACCGCACGCGTCAGTTTTGTATCCGTCAATGTCTGATATGCATCCGAGGCAGATACCTTTATCCCACCTACCGTAAACGATTTCTGCAGAGACAACTTTCCAGACGACTGCGGACTTCCGCATCCGCATAGAATCGCTGCTGCCGTCAACATTGTCACTACCGCAAGCCGCCGTATTCTTCTTCCCATATTTTATAAACCCCTTTTCCAGTTCATTATAAAACTACCTCCGATTCTTTGGTTTCCCATATCTCAAAGTATAACACGAGCTTCCCTGTTCAGCAATTTAATTCTCTATCTGCGATGGGATATCCGTTGCTGTTCAGTCTAAAATAATGTATTGCTGCATTCAGCCGGTATCGGGGAGGAGAAGGCGGAGGATGGATTTGCAGTCTTTGGTAAAGGTTGGCACGTTTTCTTATAGTGCGCGCCGGAAATCAGGGTGAAATGCGCACGGAGGCGCATTTCAGGCTCTAGGGTGCATGGAGGCACCTTAGAGCCGACCCGCAAATTGCTGTATTCTATAACAGCACTATTAGAAAACGCCCAACCGCACCCGGCTGCAAATCCGTCCTCCGCCTTCTCCAGCCGACACCGCTCAAGCAGCCATCACATTGAACACGGCTGAACAGTAACGGATATCTGCATTAATTTTCCACAAAGCCTAAACTTTCCCCTTCATTATGCCGATAACATTGATGAAGTCACGGACGACAGGCTTTTTGCGCCCATTCGCAGATAAGCCTACAAAAAAGACGAGAAATTCGTCGGAAAAGAGGTATGTTATGAGTGTAAACGGAGTTACATCGACCCAGGCTTCCGCTGCTTATTCCTACAATCCTACCACGGAGAGCACCGCAGCCGAGAAGACATCCTCCACCCAGAAAGCGGAGGAGAAAGGCGTAGTGTACGAGCCTTCCAAGGAGACGAAAACCTCTTCTACCAAGAAGACTTACACGCCGGATACCAATTTACTCAACAAACTGAAGGCAGACGCAGATGCCAGAACTTCCCAGCTCCGCAGTCTTGTGGAACAGTTGATGGGCAAACAGGCAAATACCTACGGCACGGCCAACAATATGTGGCAGTTCCTCAAGAGCGGCAACTACACTGTGGACGCTGCTACCAGAGCACAGGCACAGGCCGACATCGCTGAGGACGGTTACTGGGGTGTAAACCAGACCTCCGACAGAATCATTTCCTTTGCCACCGCATTGACCGGCGGCGATCCCGATAAGATCGAGGAAATGCGCGAAGCTTTCAAGAAGGGATATGCGAAGGCCGAGAAGGCATGGGGCGGCAGCCTTCCCGCTATTTCCCAGCAGACCTATGATGCCGTGATGAAGAAATTTGACGATCTGGCAGCACAGGCATAGAGAATTAAATTTGCGAACAAAACAGAATGAACCATAATAAATCGGGGCTGTGAAAACGATGATACGATTGTTTTCACAGCCCCGGTTTTTATTTCACAATCAGGAGTTTCTGCCCAATCTGCAGCTCATCGCTGCTCAGATTGTTCAGCTCCCTGATTTTGCTCACGGAAACATAGTATTTTCTGCCGATGTTCCACAGATTATCGCCGTCCTTGACCACATAGATGATCATGCCCGGCAGACTGCTCATGAGAGTGCTGTCCGGTTCCGACACATCGACCTGACTGATCAGATCCACGGGAATACTCTCGAATACCATGGTGGAAAAGCACAACACTGCCTTGACGTCCATCTCTTCCCCGTCCAGCATGGTGACCTGAAGCTGCTCTACCTCCGCGTGTACCTTGCCCATATCCTCGGGCATGATACCCGGCACTTCAAGCGTGTACTGATAAGGAATCTGCGCATCCACGCAGGCATAGGGATTTTCGTCGTCTCCCGTGATATACATCACCTTAATCTGAATACCGCCCTTTAAAAGAATTCCGTTTTCCACCGTGCTCTGCTGTTCCTGACACACCTTTGCCTCACTGTGCAGCAGTTGTAAGATTCCGGCGGAACCGCTGGGAATACGGATGTGATCCGTCACCTTGGATTTGCCGGTGACACAGGAACGCACCCTGCGGAGATTGGCCCGGTGTGTCTGGGTATGTACCTCCTTGGTCACGCCGTAGATATCCGAAATAACCTCCGTGGTCTCCTCCGCATAGATGCGAATATTGATATCCAGCGCCAGCTCCAGGCCGATACAGCGTTCCTCGCCGTCCAGATCGGGGCGGACTGTCAGTTCCTGCTGTCCCTGCACATAGTGGATATCGGGAAGCATTCCCTCCCTGCAGCCATGGCACTCCAGCACACCGGAGAACGGCATTGTAGTCTCAAAAGAGCGCACGGCCCTATCCTCTCCCTCGCTCTCATAGAGCAAGAAGAGCTGCACATCTCCCTGAATCCCCAGCTTCTCCTCCATGACCTTAAATTCCACATCTCCCAGATGTACCGTACTCCACAGAATCCGGAAAATATTAGGATAATTCGGCGGCAATGTCACTTCGTCCCGAATGCGGAAAATATCATTCTTGCAGATAGCAATCTGAGCCAGCTGCAGGGGCATCTTGCGATATTCCAGCCAGTCGGATTTTTCCCCGTCCCCGTGGATACCAATGGGGGCTTCCTCGTCATAGAGCTCCCGCACAGACGCAGTCAGAGTCACCAGCGAGCGAATACTGAGCTTGCGCGAATTGATAATGCCCACGCTGAAGTCTTCCACCTCCCCCGAGGCCGTGACAGTGTCGGAAGCTGTCGCTCCCTTCATAATCAGCTTTTCATCAAAGGGAATCTCGCCCTCAAAGGGCACCAGCATACTTCCCTCCTCCTGCGTGTGATAGAGAATTTCAAAGCGCAGACATCCCCTCAGACTGACTACATCCGTCCCCGGCTTAATCTCTTCTATGACAATTTCAGCCTTTTCCAGATTAATACTGTTTACATCCGGCTTGCTGTCGGGGATATTCCTGTCATCTTCCAGGGTAATCTGTGTGACTGCCTCCGAGCGGACACGGTCCATATGTATGTTCTTTTTTAACAAGTCCACAAAAAATACCTCCACATAGATACTGATATATGTATCTATATGCAGGTATTATTTGATTTATACCGCCCCTATGAGGTCTGTCAGCTTCTCCACATGATATCGCTCCATATAGGCTTCTATACCCTTAATCACCTCCAGAGTCACATATGGATTCACAAAATTCATGGCGCCGATACTCACCGCGCTGGCTCCCGCCAGAATAAATTCGATTGCATCCTCCGCAGTGGCGATTCCTCCCATACCGATGACTGGAATCTTTACCGCGTGAGCTGCCTGATATACCATGCGCACCGCGATGGGCTTGATTGCGGGCCCGCTCATGCCTCCGGTTTTATTGGCGATGGCAAAACAGCGCTTATGGATATCTATCTTCATGCCGGTGAGCGTGTTGATCAGCGACAGCGCGTCCGCCCCTGCCGCCTCAGCCGCCTTCGCCATCTCTGTGATATCCGTCACATTGGGGCTCAGCTTCATGATGATGGGCTGTTTTGCGTGCTTCTTTAATTCCTGCGTGATATTGTAGAGTGCGTCTGCCTTCTGGCCGAAAGCGATAGCTCCCTCCTTCACATTGGGACAGGAGACATTGATCTCCAGCATGGATACCGCAGGCTCATCGCCCAGCTTCTCCACCACCTCCGCATAATCCTCCACCGTCTTTCCGCAGACATTGACAATGATTTTGGTATCATACTGCTTTAAAAAAGGGATATCCCTCTCCATAAATACATCGATGCCGGGATTCTGCAGGCCGATGGCATTGAGCATGCCGCCGTACACCTCCGCCACCCGGGGTGTGGGATTGCCGGGCCACGGCACATTGGCCACTCCCTTGGTCACCACCGCGCCCAATTGATTCAGGTCCACAAACTCCGAGTATTCCATGCCGGAACCAAAGGTCCCGGATGCAGTCATCACGGGATTTTTGAAAGTGACGCCTGCGATTGTCGTCTGTGTGTTCATCAGATGTCCACCTCCCTCGCCTCAAATACAGGCCCGTCCGTACAAATCCTCGCGTTATGCACATGAGAATGACTGTCAATCTCCTTTGTCTTTACCACACAGCCCAGACATGCTCCCACGCCGCAGGCCATATGCTCCTCCAGCGAGATATATGCCGGAATATCCTTCTCCTGTGCATACCGCTTCACAGCCCGCAGCATGGGCATTGGCCCGCAGGCAAAAATCATATCCGCATCCAGACCGTTTGCAGCCACAGCGTCCAGTACATTACCCTTAGTACCCGCGCTGCCGTCCTCGGTGGCGGGAAACACCTTTCCCCACCGCTCCAAATCCTCCTGTAAAAAAGTCCTGCTGTCGCGATATCCCACAACAATCTGAATATTTTCTTTTGCAGTCACCCCCTGCAACGCCTTGGAAAGCTGCAGCATGGGCGGAATCCCGATGCCGCCGCCCATGAGAAAGACCTTTTTGTCCGCCGCTTTCTCCACGGGAAAACCATTTCCCAGCGTGCCTAAAATATGGACGCGGTCCCCTTTCTCATAATGAGAAAACTCCTCCGTTCCCTGACCGGCGACACGATAGACAATCCGCAGCGCAGCCCTGTCCTCCCGCACTTCACAGATACTGATGGGTCTGGGCAGCAGGGTGCTCCTGTCCTTTGGATATACGCAGAGAAATTGTCCCGGAAGGGCATTCTCCGCAAGATCAGTCTCTATCCACATATCGTAAATCATGGGGGCAATTTCCCGCTGGGACGCCACCACGGCAGTCTGCTTTTGTTTCATCTCATTTCCCCTTTTCTTCATATACAAGTTTCCCGGCACAGACGGTCGCGCGCACTTTACCCGTAAGCTCCCACCCGGTGAAAGGACTATTGTCCGACTTGGAAGCATAATCTCCCGTCACATTCACCGCCGCCGTATCGATCAGCACCAGATCCGCCGGACCTCCCTCCTCGAGATATCCCGCATCCAGATGATACATAGCCGCCGGATTGGTACTCATGGCGCGCAAAAGGTCCCGCATGGTCATATATCCCTTGCAAACCAGCTCTGTGATACCCAGAGAAAGAGCAGTCTCCAGACCGATGATGCCGCTTGGCGCTTCCGTAATGGACTTTGCCTTCTCCTCCGCACTGTGCGGCGCATGATCCGTGGCGATGATATCGATCGTACCGTCCGTCAAGCCCCGGATGATTGCCAGTCTGTCCTCCTCCGTGCGCAGAGGCGGATTCATCTTGGCCAGAGTGCCATACTGTATCACGGCCTCCTCCGTCAGTGTAAAATGATGAGGCGTGGCCTCCGCATGGATATTGCGTCCCGTCCCTCTCGCTTTGGCGCGGCGCACCAGCTCCACTCCCTCTGCGGTGCTGATATGCTGAATATTGATGCAGGCTCCCGTCTCCAGGGCAAGCTCCAGATCTCTCTTGATCAGGTCAATCTCCGCCTCCCGAGGCGATCCCTCGATTCCAAAATGCTCACTCGCTCTGCCGCGATTAATGCCGTTCTGCGCTATCAGTCTGGGGTTTTCCTCATGGAAGCTGATTGGCATGTCCAGATGAGCTGTCTGCTCCATGGCTGCCCGCACCAGTTCCTCATCCAGCAGCGGAACGCCGTCGTCCGTAAAGCCCACCGCTCCGCACTGCGCCAGTTTTTCCATTTCTGTGAGCTTCTCACCCTTCATGCCCTTCGTGACATTGGCACAGGTCACCACATGTATATCTGTCTCTTTTGCTTTCTCCAGGACAAGCGCCAGCGTCTCCTCATTATCCACGGGCGGTTTGGTGTTTGCCATCAGTACCACTGTGGTATAGCCTCCCCGGGCAGCCGCCCTTGCGCCCGTCGCGATATCCTCCTTATAAGTAAAGCCCGGCTCCCGGAAATGCACATGCACATCCACCAGCCCCGGCGCAACTACCAGCCCTTCCGCATCCAGCACCTCACAGTGAGCGGGCTTTTTCATATCCCGTCCAATCCTGCCGATTTTGATGATTCTGTCCCCCTCTGTCAGCACATCAAAATTCCCCTCTGTGCCGGATTTGGGGTCAATCAGATAACCGTTTTGTATCAATAGCATGGCATGTGCCTCCTGTAATCTCTTACAGTTCATTATACAGAATTTCAGGGCTTTGACAAGTAGCGTTTTGCATCCGGACACACTTCATCCACACAGATAAAAGGCATCACTGCTTAGCGCACTGATGCCTTTTTACTTCATCTAAAATCTTCAAATTTATTCAAAAACCACCGGCTTATCCATATAGTCCATCTTCAGTACAATATAGGGACAGGAGGGCACCCGATTGCTCGTTTCGCTGCTCTCAGGCCCCAGCAGGGTAGTGTTCACATAGATGGCCTCGTCCGTCAGATACAGATCATTGACCGCAATGCTGTAACCGCCGCTTGCCTGCTGCCCGTAACCTATTACTATGTAGAGATATTCCGCATCACTGTAGGTAAGTTTAAAGGGGTCCGCCTTTTTCTCGTCGATAATAGTCTTCAGCTCCTGGGGTATCTTCTCCTCGCTCACCACCGTAAAGCCCAAATCCTGCAGCTTCACCCGCTCCTCGCTGAGCAGGGAGCAGCCCGCAAGCAGAGACAAACAGAGCGCTGCAAGCAAGGGAACCACAATTTTTTTCATTCCTCTCATATATATTTTTTTCCGCCTGATGTTTTGGTCTATTCTATGTACAAAAAGGGCAGAATATGCTATACTAAACCGAAAATACGCTGAAACGAGGTAGTTATGATACGTTTTATTCTGGTAGTAATCGTCCTGCTGGGCTTTCTGATTCTGGGGAGTCCACTGTTGGTAGTCGAATGGCTGATTGGTAAGAAAAATCCTGATTTGAAGAGCCGCAGTTCTCTGGCCATCGTCAAATGGGCCTTCCGCATGATTACCCGCGTCACGGGCACCAAAGTGATTGCCATCGGCGAGGAGCGCATCCCCACGGACACTGCAGTGCTGTATGTGGGAAACCATCGCAGCTATTTTGATGTAGTGCTGACCTATCTGCGCGTGCCGCGCCTCACCGGATATATCGCTAAAAAGGAGATGCTGCGCTATCCCCTTCTGAAAAACTGGATGCGCAATCTTCACTGTCTCTTTCTGGACAGAGACGATATCAAAGAGGGACTCAAAATCATCCTCGCCGCAGTGGAAAAGGTAAAAAGCGGCATCTCTATCACAGTTTTCCCCGAGGGAACCCGCAACACAGTGCCCGACACACTGCTGCCCTTCCGTGACGGAAGCTTTAAGATTGCAGAAAAGGGAAATGTGCCCATCATTCCCATGAGTATCGTGAACTCCGCCGCCATCTTCGAGGATCATTTACCCTTTATGAAGAAAGCGACGGTCATCATCGAATACGGGGAGCCCATCTATATGAAAGACCTGGACAAAGAGACCCGCAAAAACATCGGAAAATATGTGGGCTCGATCATTCTCGATACCTACATGAAAAACAAACAGATGCTGGATGAACTCACTGCTTCAGACAGTCCACGAGCTCAGTAAATTTCATGCCATGGGATGCTTTCACCAATACGGTACAGCCTTTGGGCAGAAAGACATCCCGCCTCTCGGCAGCAGCAAGCTCCCGCAGCAGATCCTCCCGGGCAGCAAAATAATAGATCTTCTGCTTTTTTGCCCCCTCTGTCTGTTCCTCCTCTTCCTTCACCGCCCCCTCATAGATATGGCGGGCATTTTCGCCCACACAGATCAGGCAGTCTGCGCCTGATGCCGCCGCATAAGCGCCTACTCCGGCATGGAGCGCATCGGAATTCTCTCCCAGTTCAAACATATCTCCCAGAATCGCCACGCGGTAAGTATCCGCCATGGCAAGCAAATCGATAGCCGCCCGCATGGAGACAGGATTGGCATTGTAGCAGTCGTCAATCACTGTATAATCAGTCAGGCGCAGGAGATTATTGCGTCCGCCCACCGGCTGAATCTTACGGATTCCCTCCGCAATCTGCTCATTTGTCAGACCAAGCAGCCGCGCCACACAGGCCGCAGCCGCCCCGTTGATGACCATGTGTCTGCCCGGCAGCGGAATCTGCACATCAAATGCACTGCTCTCGGGCATATGCAGAACGGCCTCGCTGCCCCACAAACCCTTACTCACGATATCGGCGGCATAAACCTCCTCACCGTCCCAGCCGCCCAGACCGAAGAAATGCGTCTTTTTTCCATGTACCTCTGTCACGGTTCGCAGCATATCGTCCTCGCCGTTTAAGCAGACCATGCCGTCCTCCGCCATATAATCAAAAATCTCCGTCTTGGCCCTGAGAATCCCCTCTCTGGATTTCAGGTTTTCCAGATGACACTGGCCGATATTGGTAATCACACAAAAATTCGGGCGCACCATTTTGCTCAGCCGATGCATCTCCCCGAAATCGCTGATGCCCATCTCCACCACTGCCGCCTCATGCTCCTCGCGGATGCGCAGCAGTGTCAGAGGCACTCCCACCTCATTGTTGAAGTTTCCCTCTGTCTTTAACACATGATATTTCTCCGCCAGCACTCCTGCGATAAACTCCTTGGTGCTGGTCTTGCCCACGCTCCCCGTGATGCCCACGATAGGAAGAGAGAGCTTGCTGCGATAATACTCCGCCATATCCTTCAAGGCCTGGAAGGTATCCTCCACGCACAGATAGCTCCCCCAGCCATCCGCAGGCTCTCCGCACTCCGCCTCCACCTGCTCCGGCGTTTTCTCTGTCACGGCCAGCGCGGCTCCTGCGGCAAACACCTGAGGTATAAACCGGTGTCCGTCCACCCGCTCGCCCACAGTGGCCACAAAGACACCGCCCGCAGTCACCTTTCTGGAATCCAGAACTACGCTGTCCACCAGCGTCTCCTCCGACACCATCCTGCCCTCCGCTCCCTGCAGCACCAGCCTGCCTCCGCAGGCTCTCGCAATCTCACCGATACTCAGATTCATATCAATCCCTCACTGCATAACTCAAAATCTTTTCACACAGATCTTCAAAGCTCATACCCACGGCCTGCGCCTCCTGCGGCAGCAGCGATGTGGGTGTCATGCCCGGCAGGGTGTTCGCCTCCAGACAAAAAATCTCTCCCGCCCGGCTCATCATAAAGTCCATGCGGGCATAGTTTTTCATGCGCAGCGCGGCAAATACCTGCTCGGCAATCCGCTGCATCCTGGCCGCCTTCTCCGGCTCCAGATCCGCGGGACATGTCTCCACCGTGCTGCCGGCCTGATATTTATTTTTGTAGTCATAAAATCCCTGTTTGGGCGCAATCTCGATCACGGGAAGCGCCTGCCCTTCCATCACTCCCACAGAGAACTCTCTTCCCTCTATGTACTGCTCCACGATTACCTCGTCGCCATAGCGGAAAGCTTCGTCCAACGCTCTCTCATATTCCGCTTCGGCCCGCGCGATGTACACACCCACGCTGGAACCGCCGCAGCAGGTCTTCACAATACAAGGGAAATCAACCTTTCGCGCCGACTCTCCCCCGGCTAAGGAGTTTTGCTCTCCTCTCCTTATGCGGAAACCTGCCGGAGTGGGAATGCCATGGGCGACAAAAATATCTTTGGAAATGCCCTTATCCATTGCCATTGCCGAGCTCACAAAATCCGTGCCTGTGTAGCGAATTCCCAGAAGTTCGAAGCAGGCCTGAATCTTGCCGTCCTCACCGTTTGCCCCGTGAAGCGCCATAAACACTGCATCCGCTCTCCGGCAGAGCTCCAACACATTTGGCCCAAAAAAATTCTTATCGCCGTCAGGGCGCATGGCTTTCACAAGCTCCAAATCAGGATTTTGCTCCGCGATGGCCGCAATGTCCTTTGACCAGTCCACATCCCGCTCAAAAATACCCTCGATATCTCCCGTATATCCCAGATACACATCCAGCAAAACCGCCTGATGGCCTCTTTTCTTCAACGCTTTATAAATCATGCTGCCCGATATCAGAGACACATCTCTCTCCGTGCTGGTACCGCCGGCCAATACGATTACCTTCATTTTTAATTCCTCCCTTTTCTCTGTGCTGCGCTATTCTCTTTCCGTACTATTCCTTCAGATTCTCCTGCACGGCCAGAAGCTGTGTCAGAATCAACAGATATCTCGAAGTTTCTTCTGTCTCCTGTGCATAGAAATCCACGGACAGCGCATTACGCCCCCTCAGATAGTGCAGAAATTCCTCCATCACATGATTGTATTGATAATTGTTCATCACATAGTTGGCACAGGCAAGCTCCCATGCATGACGGAGCAGATCCGGCGCTCCGTTATTATGTGGTGTCACTGGATGGAGCAACTCCCCATACAGCTCGCTGATAGTCTCTCCATGCTCCATAATGGAATCTATAAAAATTCTACAGAGCTCTCTGTCCACAGGCTGTCGGGTATTGATATAAGTCATGGCCCCATACAGATATCCGTCCGCCTCGGCAAAACCGGTATGATTCTCAAAATATGTCTTGTACTCCTCAATCTGACTCCCATATGTATTAAGTCCCGTGGCGCGGTACAGCTCCACCAGCGCATGGAAACTCTCGGCATCCTCCTGCATAGTGCTCTGGGTCTGGTCAAACACCACCGATGCACGCTTCAGACATTCTGTGGCGTACTGCCTGTCGTACTTCTGATAAAGATAACTAAATTTTGCCAACACCGCCGCGTATGTTGCCTCCTGTCCTTCCGGGACGGGCTGCTCTCCCGTGGCCTCGATCCAGTCCGCCACCGCCTCCAGCGCGTCAGGAATAGTGTCGCCATTATCGTCCAAAAAGACCTCCCCGTACCACTCATAGGCTAAAAGAATTCGATTGATATCCTCCAGAGTGACCGTCTGCTCTCTGCAGGCCGTCATCAGTCCCTGACAAATCTCGGCAAAAAGCCTGTTATACAGCCCCTCTTCCAACACAAAAGTATAAGAACGTCCTATATACTCACATTCCAGATAATAGCTGCCCTCCTGCTTCCACTCGTTGAAATCCGCATAGGCAGAATACATCTCCTGCTCAGCATTGTACTCTCCCCGCTCCAGCGCACCGGTAAACACAATCTCCCCTGTCTGCGCGTCCACCAGGTCAAAGGTCTTTGGAAGCCGTCTGCCCTTCACCGCCGCCCGCTTATAGCCCTCGGACCGATACCCCGCCACATCCACCAGCACATTGGGCACAAGCTTAGGTACCGCATAATCCACAATGGGGGTACTCTCCATGGAAGTCACCCTGCCCCCCTCCGAATCCGGCAGCACCGTCGAAGACAGATTACACCCGGCGCACAGAAATGCCGCCAGACAAAGTCCCGGCAGCACTGCTCTCCTGATTACCATACTATGAAATTTCTCTTTATTCTGTAACCTGTCTGCTCTCATATTCTTCTCATAATTCTTTCCTGTTTCTGTCATATACCCATTTTAACACGAATTCCCCATAAAGCAATGTTTTTTCAGCCTAAAACATGCGATAGGGGATTAATCGGTGTCGGCCATGGGAGACGGGGCCAGATTTACAGACGGTTCCGGTTGGGTGTTTTCTAATAGTGCTGTTATGGAATCCTGCAATTTGCGGGTCGGCTCTAAGATGCATCCATGCATCGTAGAGCCTGAAATGCGCATCCGTGCGCATTTCACCCTGCTTTCCGGCACGCACTATAAGAAAACACACCAACCTCTACCAATGTCTGCAAATCGGTCCCCGTCTCCCACTGCCTCGATACCGAATAAGTGAGGCAATCGCAGTGCTTTAGGCAGAATGGAGTATGATATTTTTCCTCGCCGGTGCAGGGGCTTACGCCAAAGTAGCTATTCAGGCTAATATATTGCGAATACTACGTTCAACTGGCGTTGGCCGGGGGATATCGGGATGGATTTGCGGGCATTGGCGTTGGTTGAAGCGTTTTCTTATAGTGCGCGTCAGGGAGGAGGGTGAAATGCGCACGGAGGCGCATTTCAGGCTCTAGGGTGCACGGATGCACCTTAGAGCCGACCCGTAAAATCACGATATTCTATAACAGCACTATTAGAAAACACTCAACCGACGCCGGCTGCAAATCCATCCCGATACCCCCGGCCGACACTGCTGAATCAACCTTCGCAATATATCAGGCGAACAGTCACCTGTCGTCCTCCCGTGCATAGACGATTTCGCCATTTATAATGGTATAGAGCGTCTCCGTGAACACTTCCATGGGATTGCCGTCAAATATAGCCACATCCCCGTCCTTGCCCACTTCCAGGCTTCCCATTCTGTCCGCCACTCCGCAGATGACAGCGGGATTGATGGTGATGGCTTTTAAGCCCTCCTCCATGGGAAGTCCAGCCTTCACCGCAAGCCCTGCGCAGATTGGCAGAGACTGTATGAGCGACACCGGATGATCGGTAGTAATCGCTGTCAGGATTCCCGCCCGGTTCAGCACCCCGGCGGTTTTGAAAGCCATGTTCTGCACTTCGATTTTACTGCGGCTGGCCAGATCCGGCCCCACGATAGCGGGATACCCCGCCTCCGCCAGTTCTTCCGCGATTAGATGTCCCTCCGAGCAGTGATCCAGTGTCATGGAGAGGCCAAATTCCTGTGCAATCCGAATAGCTGTGAAAATGTCGTCCACGCGATGCACATGAGCCTTCAAGGGTATCTCACCCCTGAGCACCGGAATCCAGCACTCCTTCGTAAAATCCTCTTCAAAGTCCTGCTTTTCCGATTCGGCCCGCTCCTTCTTTTTCAGATATATATTAGCCTCAAAGAGCTCTCTGCGCAGCATGGCTGCCGTGGCCATACGGGTGGAAGGGCTCTTGCCCTGCCCGGAATAATTGACCTTGGGATTCTCTCCGAACGCCACCTTCATAGCCGCCGGAGCCTTTACTATCAAATCGTCGATTCTTCTGCCCCGGGTCTTGAGCAGGGCAAACTGTCCGCCCACCACATTGGAGCTGCCGGGCCCGATCATGGCAGCAGTAATGCCCGCCCGCACCGCATCATCAAAAGCCGCGTCCATGGTGTTCACAGCGTCGATGGCCCGCAGATAGGGAGTGATGGGATTAACTGTCTCATTGCAGTCATCTCCCTCCATCCCCTTTTTCTCCTCCGTGATGCCCATATGGCAGTGCGCCTCTATGATACCGGGCATCACCCAGGCTCCCGGAACATGCAGAACCGGTTCTCCCTCCACGGGCTTCACGGGCACATCCCGCACATTGCCCACCGCGACAATCCTGCCATCCAGAATGTGGAGCACGCCCTGTTCATACTTCTGGCCTGCCATAGTTATGATTCTGCCGTCCACAATATACATGTGATGCTCCTTAAAACAGATTTTCCGCGTTCAGTGGAGCTCCGTCTTTCTCCATACGGAAATATAAATTACTGCCGTCCAGACAATAGTATCTGCTGGGAGCCGCCACAGTGCCAAGCTTCTCTCCCGCCTTTACATAACTGTCCTTCGTCACCTGGATATCAGTGAGCTGTCCGTAGGTGACAACATAGCCGTCTCCCAGATCCAGAGTCACTGCATGTCCAAGCTCCGCATCCTCATACACCTTAGTGACCTTTGCCTCCGCACAGGCCAGTACATCTGTACCTTCCTCCGCAGAAAATACGGTGGCAGGATTATACTTATACTGATCCAGTGTGGCAAAATAAATGCTGCCGTCCATGCTGTAGGGCAGGAGCACTTCCCCGCTCACAGGTCTGGTCAGCCCCTGATCCTCATTGTAATGAAGAGTGACTGCGGCCTGCTGATTGTCCTCTTTCTCTTCTCCGTCCTGATTCTTGTTATCAGAATTCTCCGCCTGTTTATTTTCTACATCCTCTCCATCGCCCGCGTCCTGAACATCGGGTGCATTGCTCTGAATTCCGTCAGTCAATCCCGGAATCTCCACCAGATGAGAGCCCGCCTGCGCCGACAACTCCTCGTCTAAGGGCATGTAATCCAGATCATTCTCAAGATCTGTCTGGAACGATTTCCCTGCGGTAGTGTTTTTCGCCTGCTCGGAATTGTTTCCCGACTGCCTGTTGTTCTGACTGTTTTCCAGCGCAGAGAAATCCAGCGTGTAACCGTCGTCCTGCTGTTTCGCCTCCTGCCCTCTCATATACAATCCGGTCATGGTCAGCGCCGCCAACACCAGAGCGGAGGAGGTCACCATAATAATGCGTTCTTTTCTGATACTGTCTCTTCTATTTTTCCTCATACTTTTCTTTTCCTTTCTGCTTTATTTTGAACTGGCGATTGGCCAGGCATTCCCTGTTTTATGTCTCATGCCGTTTTGCCATCCTTCGTTTTCATTTCTAGTCTTGCCGAAAGAAAAAGTTTTATACCCTTGTAAAATCAGTAAAATGCAAATAAAAAGACTGCAGCCCGTCGCCGCAGTCTTTTGAATCGGATTGTTTGCTTTTTGAAATACATTCAATAATTTAATTCAGAAACCGGATTTTCATCCTTGCATTTACGACGCTTGTCGCATTCACAGAATTTTCGTCAGCTTATCGCATCAAGCCCCCTGTTCGTATTTGGCTACATCCACATGCTGTATGGTTCCCACATTTCCGTTTTCATACAGGAACACGCCCGTGCTGCGGATGGCGCCGCTGGTCTGACCCGTGGCTCCCTTCAGGGTGAAGTCGGTGGCTGCCTTCTGCAGACAGATTGCTCCAACGCCCTTGTCTGCCAGACGGTAGAGCACATCATTTCCATTCTCGTCCTTACACCAGATTTTGAGTTTGGACCAGATGGGATCGTTCTCGTCGATCCAGCCGTTGCCGTCCTCATCGTACTTTGCCAGATCGGCAAAGCCGTCGCCGCTCTTGGTTCCAAAGAGCTCGCTGCCGTCATTGATAACGCCGTCGCCGTTTTTATCCAGCGCCAGATAGCCGCTCTTTGCATCCAGCTGGGAAATTTCATCCAACTCTCCGTCTGCATCCAGATCAAAGAAAAACTTCTGGTCGGAGAACTCTGCCACATCCGTGTCCAGATTGATCACCAACGGATCGCACATGGAGACAGATGGCAACTGCAGCTCTGACTGGAAAGCCTGCTGGAATTCTCTGCTCATACCGATGTCCACATTGAAATTAATCTCTCTGCCGTCCGCGGTGCGCACAGTTCCCACGGTGGAAAAACTGGTAGCCTCCTGCTCAGACCAAAGAGTCCCCTCGGTGTAACTCAATACCTTCGCATTCGTCTGAGGCACATTAGTCTGAATGGCGACAAAAGACTGCTGCAAAGTGGTCTGGCTCGTACTCAGGCTAATACTGTTGCTGCTACTGTACGACTGACTCTGTTCCTCCATCCACTGATTCATTCTGCCCCGTCTGTTTGCAAAAAGCAGATCGAAGATATAGCGCACCGTCGCCTGGCGGAAATCTGCCAGGGTGCTGCCGGCTGTGCGGATATTCACACGCCCTGTGCTGATTGACAGACTATTCTGCCAATCCTCCAATGTGTACAGCTTCTTCCCGGTACCTTCTGTCTCCTGTCCGTTCTGGTTGCCTCCTGCAACGGTCTGACCGTTCCCGTTCTGCCCGTCGGTGACGGTGGCGTTCAAACTGTTGCCATTGTAAGTCAGTGACCCTCCCCGATAATCCGTTAACGAAAAGCGTCGATATGTTGCTCTTGAAGCTCTATAGCTTCGTGCGGACTCCATTCCTATGTTACTGGAATCAATTTTCAAACCTTCCTTTCTCTCCTTTTCTGATCACCACATGCTTTTTTATGGTGAAGCCACAGCTTCCGACTTCCTGTCCCCTCATAAAAAAGGATGGCAGCTTTGCGAAGGAATCCGTTTCTCCGCAAAGCATACCATCCGTGGTGTCGCTCTTACTTGAACTCCGGGTGGCCCTCCCGTCGTCCTGTACTTTTTATATCGACACAAATTTTTTTATCTTTAGTTTTTACTCTTATTTAAACACGATTATAGTTAATCAGACAACCCTCCAGAATAATCCGGCGCTCCTCGTCTGTGAGCTCGCCCAGTCTCAAATCAAACTCCTTCAGCGAGCCACCTTCTCTGTCCACCACATAGGCCTTGATCACCTCTGTCTTCTCCTCCACAGCCTTCCTGATGCCGGGGAAAAAGAGATAGTCCAGATTTTTGAAGGGAAGCTCACCCTCTTCAATCAGGAAAGGCAGCATGCCCCAGTTAATCAGGTTGGAACGATAGCGTTTGGTGGCATACTCATTGGCAATGTTAGCCCAGCCGCCCAATACCTTCTGACAGGAAGCCGCCTGCTCGCGGGCGGAACCGTCTCCGGGCTTCACCGCAAAGATGGTGGAACCGAAACCGGTATTCTCATGGTTCGCATCCGGGAAAGTCCGCTTTACGGCCTGCATCACAGGTTTCACATCGGGATGCGCCTGGCAGGGATGCTCGCCGGCCATTCTGGCTTTCTCCGCCTTCTGGATATCCTTCGCTCTGCCCACATACTCAGGGTCCTTTCTGGAGAGGGCAAACTCTGCCAGCCCAAGAGGATTGGAGCGATAGGATGAAGTCTCGCCGGAGGGAATCAGCTCGTCCGTCGTGGTGACAGGATCGTGAATCTCACTCACCACACGCAGCACCAGATTCTCGGGCAATGCTCCCATCTCGGGCCAGTCCTTGATATTGGGACCGAACTGAATCTCCACCTCAGGGTCTGCCACACCCTTGGAGTCAAACACACGGTTTGCATATATTTTAGAATCAAAGTGATATTGATACTTACCGAATTCGCCGTCGAAATCCGTGGCGGGAGTCAGCACTCCCTGATTGGCCGCAGTCGCCGCAATAGAACGGGCATCCATCAGCGCCACAGAAGAAATCTGACCGTTCTGAAGCTTGCTTCCCTCACGGTTGGGGAAATTTCTGGTGGAATGCCGGATACTGAAGGCATTGTTGGCAGGCGTGTCGCCAGCGCCAAAGCAGGGACCGCAGAACGCAGTCTTCATCACTGCACCGGTCTCCATCAGCGCAGCACAGCAGCCGTTTCTCACCAGTTCCATATACACAGGCATGGATGCGGGATATACGCTCAAGGTAAATCCATCGGAACCGATATAGCGGCCCTTCAGGATATCGGCCGCGGCACAGATATTCTCAAAGCCGCCGCCTGCACAGCCCGCGATAATCCCCTGGTCTACCATAAACTTGCCGTTTTTCACTTTATCTTTGAGAGAATACTCCACCGCGCCGTCCAGGCTCACCAGTGCACGCTTCTCCGTCTCGTCCAGAATATCCATAAGATTTGCGTTGAGCTCTTCTATGGTATAGGTATTGCTGGGATGGAAAGGCATGGCAATCATGGGGCGAATCTTGTCCAAATCAACCTCGATGACACCGTCATAATAAGCAATCTCTGCGGGATTCAGCTCTGCATATTCCTCGCTGCGCCCGTGGATTTCATAAAATTCCCGAATCTTGTCGTCCGTCGTCCAGATAGAAGACAGACAGGTGGTCTCCGTCGTCATGACATCAATGCCGATACGGAAATCAGCGGAGAGAGAAGCCACGCCGGGACCCACAAACTCCATTACCTTATTTTTCACATAGCCGTTTCCAAACACTGCCCCGATAATGGCCAGCGCCACGTCCTGAGGGCCTACACCCTTCACGGGAGTTCCCTTCAGATACACGGCCACTACGCCGGGCATATTGATATCATAGGTCTGGTTCAGGAGCTGCTTTACCAGCTCGGGTCCGCCCTCGCCCACAGCCATGGTGCCCAGAGCGCCATACCGGGTATGGGAATCGGAGCCCAGAATCATCTTGCCGCAGCCCGCCATCATCTCCCGGGCAAACTGATGGATTACCGCCTGATGAGGGGGCACATACACTCCGCCGTACTTCTTGGCGCAGGTGAGTCCAAACATATGGTCATCCTCGTTGATGGTGCCGCCCACCGCACACAGAGAATTGTGGCAGTTGGTGAGCACATAGGGCATGGGGAACTTCTGGAGTCCCGATGCCCGGGCCGTCTGTATGATACCCACAAAAGTGATATCATGGCTTGTCAGCTTGTCGAAACGGACTTTCAGCTTCTCCATATTATCAGAGGTATTATGACTTTTCAGAATTCCATAAGCCATCGTACCCTGCTTTGCCGTCTCTTTCGTAGTCTCTTTTCCCGTCTTCGCCTTGATAGCTGCAGCCGCCTCGGGTCCCTCGGAAATCAGTTCCGTCCCGTTTACCAGATAAGCGCCGCCCTGTGATAACTGAATCATAAAATCCTCCTCTGATATCTAAATTCTTTTTGTATATGTTTTTATTGTCCGCAGATGTGCAGTCTCACTGCGCTGCCGTGATAACCGGCGTCTCCCACCACCTGCAGGATCTGTTTCTTTCCGTCAATATAGTCCCTGTCATAAAAATGTACATGTCCGGCCAGCATCAGCTCCACCGGACTCTCCTCGGCAGTAGTCAGCTTCACAAACCGCTTACTGTCATCATTTTCATAGATGCCGCCGTAATTCCCGCCGCCTATCACCACGCCGGAATCCCATTCTTCCCGCGCCCTCGCCAATACGGACTGCGTCAGAAACGGCACATGAACCAGCACGATCACCGGTTTCTCCGTATCTAGAAGCTCCTCATACCGCTCCATCGCCTCGTGACTGACCTGTCCCGGACTGTTATCCACGGCAATAATCAGCAAGTCCTCGGTCTCCCATGTGTGAATGTCCGTGTTCTCCTCCATATATGGCTCCAGAAGGGGCAGATAATTCTCCTTCCCAAACTCCGTCATATACTCCCACGGATAAGTCCAGTCGTGATTGCCCGGTGTGTAGAGATAGGGCATATCCAGCCTTCCGAGCTGTTCCTCCAGAAAATCCAGATTGCCTGCGGAAGGGTAGTCGATGATATCGCCCCCGAGGAGCACTGCGTCCATACCTTGCTCATTGGCATAATCAATCCAGTCTTTAAACTGCTCCGCCGCAGACACACTCTCCGCATTCCTAAACTCCGCCTGTCTGGCAGCTCCCTCCTCCGCCTCTTGAGGTGAATCGGTCTCGTCCTGAATCACTACATGAGTGTCCGTGAGAAACAGGATGTCATATTCTCCCTGAAAACCGGGGAGCTGTAGAGTCTCCTCTGTGATATGCATTTCCCATTCCGTATCACTTTCCTGTCTATGACCAGCTTGCTGATTTGGCTCAAGACCTGTTCCCGGGCTTTGAGCCGGACTGAGCCGTGCGCAGCCACCGCAAAACAGAAGCAGCGCTGCGCACATTCCCGGCAGGTATCTTTTTATATTACCCGAAATCATATTACTTCTTGATGACCACCTTGTCTAAGTGCCAGATTTCATCCACATACTGCTGGATGGTTCTGTCGGAGGTAAACTTACCGGAGCATGCCACGTTCAGGATAGCGCTCTTTGCCCAGTTTGCCTCATCTTTATATGCCTGCTCCACCTTCTTCTGTGCCTCTGCATAGGAGCGGAAATCCTTCAGTATAAAGTAAGTGTCCGCCTTGGAGGTACTTTGGGTGTTGAGCAGTGAATTGTACAGAGGTCTGAACAGCTCCGTATCCTGCGCATAAGTACCGTTGATAAGCTGCATCAAAACCTTGCGCACATCCTGATCGTTGTTGAATATCTCCATGGGATTGTAACCGCCATGCTGCTCATAATTGATGACTTCATCCGAGGACAGACCGAAGATAAAGGCGTTCTCTCCTCCGACTTCCTCCACGATCTCCACGTTTGCGCCGTCCATGGTACCCAGCGTCAGTGCGCCGTTCAGCATAAACTTCATATTACCGGTACCGGATGCCTCCTTGCTGGCAGTGGAAATCTGCTCGGACACATCCGCCGCCGCAAAGATAATCTCTGCGTTAGACACATTGTAGTTCTCAATGAAGACTACCTTGAGCTTACCGTTTATGGAAGCATCATTATTGACTACATCCGCAACGGAATTGATCAGCTTGATGGTCAGCTTCGCATTCCGATAACCGGCAGCGGCCTTAGCTCCGAAGATAAATGTTCTGGGATAGAACTCCATCTCGGGATGCTCTTTCAGCTCATTATAGAGATACATCACATGCAGGATGTTGAGCATCTGTCTCTTGTACTCATGCAGACGTTTTACCTGCACGTCAAAGATAGAGCGAGGGTCTACCTCTATGCCATTGTGCTCCAGGATGTACTGAGCCAGGCGCACTTTATTCTGATACTTGATATTCATGAATTCCTGCTGCGCCTTCTTGTCATCCGCATAAATCTTCAGGCGGCTGATCTGAGGCAGGTCGGTAATCCAGTCGTTGCCCACATGAGCGGTGACCCAGTCTGCCAGAAGAGGATTGCCGTGGAGCAGAAATCTTCTCTGAGTAATACCGTTGGTCTTATTGTTAAAGCGATCGGGATACATCTCGTAAAAGTCCCGAAGCTCCTGCTTTTTGAGAATCTCTGTGTGCAGTCTCGCCACACCGTTCACGGAATAGCTGGCCACGATTGCCAGATGCGCCATCTTCACCTGTCCGTCATAGATAATGGCCATCTTGCGGATCTTATCCTGCACATTCACACCGGGCACATTGTTGTATTTGTTCTCAATCTCAATGATAAAGCGGCGGTTAATCTCCTCCACGATCTGATAAACTCTGGGAAGAAGTCTTGAAAACAGCTCGATAGGCCATTTTTCCAATGCTTCCGCCATAATCGTATGATTGGTGTAGGCACAGGTCTTGGTGGTTACCTCCCATGCTTCATCCCATGTGAGATAATAGTCGTCCATCAGCACGCGCATCAGCTCCGCGATAGCCACAGTGGGATGCGTGTCATTGAGCTGGAAAGTCACTTTCTCGTGGAATTTGCGGATATCGCTATGCTTTCTCATATATTTCTCCACTGCCTCCTGCACGGACGCGGAGATGAAGAAATACTGCTGCTTTAAGCGCAGCTCCTTACCTGCGTAATGATTGTCGTTAGGATAGAGCACCTCGCAGATATTTCTCGCAAGATTCGCCTGCTCCACTGCCTTCTGATAGTCGCCCTTGTCGAAGGAATCCAGCTGGAAGCATTCCACAGGCTCTGCATCCCAGATACGCAGGGTGTTTACAATGCCGTTGCCATAGCCCACAACCGGAAGATCGAAGGGAACGGCACGGACGGACTGGTAGTTCTCCTGTGTGAACACATTACGTCCGTTCTCATCGGTATGGACGGACACATAACCGCCGAATTTAACTGTCTTTGCGTACTCAGGTCTGCGCAGCTCAAAGGGATTGCCGTTCATCAGCCAGTTGTCAGGCACCTCCACCTGATAGCCGTCTCTGATCTCCTGCTTGAACATACCATAGCGATAACGGATGCCGCAGCCATATGCGGGATATCCCAGCGTCGCAAGGGAATCAAGGAAGCACGCTGCCAGACGTCCCAGACCACCATTGCCCAGAGCCGCATCGGGCTCCTGATCCTCGATGGTGTTCAGATTCAGCCCGAGCTCCTCCATGGCCTCCTGCACGGGCTTGTACGCCTGCATATTGATCATATTGTTGCCCAATGCACGACCCATGAGAAACTCCATGGACATATAATACACCATCTTGGGGTCTTCCTTCTCGTAAGCCTTCTGGGAATCCATCCAGTTGTCCACAATCTGATCCTTCATAGCCAGGGCAACCGCCTGGAAAATCTGCTGGGGATCGGCTTCCTCCAGATTCTTTCGATATAAAGTTTTTACATTGTAAAGAACGCTCCTCTTAAAAAGCTCCTTGTCAAACTTAACCGCCGCTTTCTTTTTGGTGCTACCTGTAGTCGCATTTGTAACTTTCAATTTATTATCTCCTTTCGCTTACTTATCATTCCCAAGCATTTCCATATAAACAAAAACGTATGGGTATATTATAACAAGAAAAGCATTAAATTCCAACTATTTTTTGCGGACTTCAGGAACTATGCATAACTGGTGGGTTCAAATTTATAGGAGATTGCAGATTATCATGGCTCCCACATATGCTCCCATCGCCACCTGCTGCCGGATTCCGGGGTTCCTTCGCAGCCAGATACATAAATTTCTCAGCATCAAAATCAACATTGCCATAGAACAAAAGAGGGCTGTCCGGTCTCCGGATGCGTAGATTGTAGGCGAAAAGCCCATGATCACTCTGGATAAAAAACCTGCGTCCAGCACAAGAAGTTCCAGTGCAGTCTCTCCGCTTGCGCCGTGGAGAAAGTAAATTGTCAGAGCGATACACGTCAAGACAGCCAGATAAATAAGCACCTGGATGCCCACCATGACTGCGGAAAAATTTCCCTGTCCTGCAATCTGTCGGTTCTCGGCAAGGGCATTAAGCAGATTGCGTCCCCGCGGCACATTGAGACCGTATAATAAAAAACGGAAACCGTGTGCGCACAGCCAGTAGGCTGCTAAAGGACATAGGGCAATCGACACCCGCAGAAGTTTCCGGTTTGCAGGCATAGCAGATTGCGTCATAAGGCATAAAAATAAAACGCCGCAGAGGCAGGCGAGCAGGTAGCAGACTTGTCCATGTCCTCCCGCAATGTAATAATGTGCATTCTCCAAAAATCCCATGAGCAGTTTCTCGCCCGCATGCATCTGCGTAAATTCCGGAAAAAACCGGCTGGTCTCGTAGAGCATACGGTTGCGGTTTCCCGGAGCCGCACAAATCAGGCACAGCTGTGCAAGCACAAGCGATAGCTGTATATAAAATATGCCGGGGAGGGCGACTGTTTTTGTTTTTTTATAGCGAATCCCGGAATATATGCCGAACACCACATAGACTCCCAGAAGGATTGCGCACATCTGCTCTATGTTGGCGGCGTACAGCATACACAGCGGGCAGATCACATACTCCCAGCCGGGCACGTGCTCTCCCAGAAGCCAATGTTTGATCGGGCGCATCGCCACCAGTCCCAAGGTCAGGCACCACAGGTAATTAACCGTGGTGGTAATCCAGCCCGCGCTGCACAGGGAACCAAGGGGGATCAGCCATATGATGATAAAAAATAATATCTGGGATTGTAGTTTGTTTTCTGTCCCGAACAGATCGGCTGTGATCCACACCAAAAGCAGAATTACAGCGATGTTCAGAATGCGCCAGATAAGCGGATTTGCCGCCGCAAGGGCCATCAGTCCCGCCTCAATGATCACCCGGGAGGTCCAGGTCCGGTAGCGCAGTTTTAAAAATTCCAGATGGGGGCGTCGCTCCCAGTATCCCGCAAAAATCAAATCATCTTCAAAGCCGGGATGAATCATGATCTGCGCCACGGTAAGGATGACAAGAAAGAGTGCCATAAGCAGTATCTGATTGCCGACTCCGCATGTCTGGCGTGGATGCCGTTCCGCTTTATTCTGATTTTTCCGAATTGCCGCCACCCCCAATCTGCTGCGCGCGAAACGCTCTACGATCAGATGACAAAATCGGTGTCCGAGGTCTCCTCCGGGCACCGATTTTGTTGTTTGATTATTTCATCATTATCTCATCATTGTTTCATGATGGGGGTAATATTATTCATTCAGAATTTTTTTATTTCTTTTCGATGGAGATGGTTACGTTTTCTCCGTTTACATTCCATTCTTTCGACACCGCATAGGTCTCGTCGCTCTTCAGCTCATCGGCCAGTACCTTGCCGCAGATCGCCTCGCTGTTTCTGCCTGCAATCCCGGAGAGCTTCTCATTGCCGTTCAGAGAGACGCGGATGTGATCCATGACCTCAAAATCCGCCTCCTTGCGCATGGTCTGAATCTTGCTGATGATCTCGTACACAAAGCCTTCCTCCACCAGCTCCTCGGTGAGATTGGTGTCCAGAACCACCGTCATACGGTTGTCCTCCTGGGACACATAGCCCTCTTTCTGCGCCATCTCAATGAGCAGATCGTCTTTGGTGAGCTCCACGGCCACACCGTCTATGTCAAACTTCAGAGCGCCTTGCCCGTTCAGCTCATCCATGGCCGTATTGCCGTCCAGCGCTGCCAGCGCTTTCTGAATGCCGCCCAGTTGTTTGCCATATTTAGGACCCACGGTGCGCAGCTGCGGCTTGAAGGTATAGGAGGTAAATTCTCTCACATCATCGGTATACACTACCTCCTTCACATTTAATTCATCCTCTATGATGGCCGTGCAGAACTCATTTAATGTGAAATCAGAGCGAATATACATCCTGCTCACGGGCTGGCGGTTCTTGATGGCCGCATCGTTACGGCAGGCGCGTCCCATCACCACCGCATCCAGCACGTTCTCCATATCTGCCTCCAGTTCCTTGTCGATAAAGCGCTCCTCCGCCACAGGGAAGTTGCACAGATGAATGCTCTCAGGAGCATTGGCGTCATTGCTGCACACGAGATTCCTGTAAATATCCTCCGTCATAAAAGGAATCATGGGAGCTGCCGCCTTACAGAGCGTCACCAGCGCCGTGTAGAGGGTCATATAGGCGTTGATCTTATCCTGCTCCATACCCTTTGCCCAGAAGCGCTCACGGCTGCGACGCACATACCAGTTGCTCAGCTCGTCTACAAAATCCTGCATTGCCTTCGCGGCCTCAGGAATGCGGTAAGCATCCAGATTGGCGTCCACCTCGCCCACCACGGTATTCAATCTGGACAAAATCCACTTGTCCAAAACTGCCAGCTTATCGTATTCCAGCGTATATTTCGTGGCGTCGAACTGATCGATATTTGCATATAACACAAAGAACGCATAGGTGTTCCAGAGAGTACCCATGAATTTACGCTGGCCCTCCTGCACTGCCTTTCCCGAGAAACGCTTGGGCAGCCAGGGTGCGGAGCTGGTGTAGAAATACCATCTGATGGCGTCTGCGCCGTAGGTCTGCAGCGCCTCGAAGGGATCCACCGCGTTGCCTTTGCTCTTACTCATCTTCTGGCCGTTCTCATCCTGCACATGTCCCATGACTATGACATTCTCATAAGGGGCTCTGTTAAAGAGCAGAGTGGACTCAGCCAACAGGGAATAGAACCAGCCGCGGGTCTGATCCACTGCCTCGGAGATAAACTGCGCGGGGAACTGCTGCTCGAAAAGCTCTCTGTTTTCAAACGGATAATGGTGCTGTGCAAAAGGCATTGCGCCGGAGTCAAACCAGCAGTCAATCACTTCGGGCACACGCCGCATCTGTCCGCCGCACTCCGGACACTTGATGGTGATATCGTCGATATAAGGTCTGTGAAGCTCCACGGTCTTGGCCGCCTCATTTTCACTCATCCGGTACAGCTCCTCACGGCTGCCCACCGCATGCTGACAGCCGCACGCACACTCCCAGATATTTAAGGGTGTGCCCCAATAGCGGTTTCTGGACAGACCCCAGTCCTGAATATTCTCCAGCCAGTTTCCAAAACGCCCCTCGCCGATGGATTGGGGAATCCAGTTGATGGTATTGTTGTTGCGGATCAGATCCTCCTTCACCGCGGTCATTTTGATAAACCAGGACTCCCTCGCATAATAGAGCAGCGGGGTGTCACATCTCCAACAGAAAGGATAGTCATGCTCAAATTTGGGCGCAGAGAAAAGCTTGCCCTCCACATCCAGATCCCGGATAATCTCAGGATCCGCATCCTTCACAAACTTACCCGCATAAGGGGTCTCGGGAGTCATATCGCCCTTGCCGTCCACAAACTGGACAAAGGGCAGGTCGTAAACTCTTCCCACCTGGGCGTCATCCTCACCGAAAGCAGGCGCAATGTGTACAATTCCTGTACCATCTGACATGGTGACATAAGTGTCACAAGTGATGAAATGTGCCTTTTTCTTCTGCTTTGCAGCCGACTCGCCCGCGCAGGCAAAGAGGGGCTCATACTCACGGTATTCCAAATCCTTTCCGACATAAGTCTCCAGCACCTCATAGGCAGGCTTTCCCTCCTCGGCCAGACTGCCCAGCACCTGCTCCAGAAGGGCCTGAGCCATATAATAAGTCCGTCCGTCCGCCGCCTTTACCTTACAATAAGTCTCCTCAGGATTCACGCACAGTGCCACATTGGAGGGCAGCGTCCAAGGGGTGGTGGTCCATGCCAGAAAATAAGCGTCCTCGCCCACCGCTTTAAAGCGCACCACTGCGGAGCGCTCCTTCACCTCCTTATAACCCTGCGCCACCTCATGGCTGGACAAAGGAGTTCCGCAGCGCGGGCAATAGGGCACAATCTTAAAGCCCTTATATAAAAGCTTTTTGTCCCAGATGGTCTTGAGCGCCCACCACTCGGACTCAATGTAATCGTCGTCATAGGTCACATAGGGATTGTCCATGTCGGCCCAAAAACCCACCGTCCGGGAGAAATCCTCCCACATCCCCTTATATTTCCACACACTCTCCTTACACTTGTCGATAAAGGGAGCAAGGCCATACTCTTCTATCTGCTCCTTGCCGTCCAGCCCCAGAAGCTTTTCCACCTCCAGCTCCACAGGCAGGCCATGAGTATCCCAGCCGGCCTTTCTAGGCACCATATAGCCCTTCATGGTGCGGTAGCGGGGAATCATATCCTTGATGGTGCGGGTCTCCACATGACCGATATGAGGCTTGCCGTTTGCGGTGGGCGGCCCGTCATAAAAAGTGTAGGTCGGGCCTTCCTTACGGCTGTCCATACTCTTTTGAAAAATGTCATTGTCGGCCCAGAATTTCTCTACGGCCTTCTCACGCTCCACAAAATTTAAATTTTTGTCTACCGGTTTGTACATCTCGCTTAAGTCTCCTTCCTATTCCTACTTTTCCAGCTTTTCCTACTCGCCGCGCGGGACAATCCATTATGTGCTCCTGCGCATTAAATAAGGCTTCGTCCCGTAACAGGACGAAGCCTCAATTCTTCGCAAACCACCTCTTACAACATACCCTCCTCAGGAGTGATATGGTACCCAATAACGGAGGATTTCCGTCCGAAGCTACTCATGTGTCACATGTTTTCGCATCGGCTGCTCAGAAGTGATTTTCACCGTTTTTCTACTCGCTCGGGCTTCCACCATCACCGATTCGCTTTGCCTTTCAAAAGACGGTTACTCTCTTCGTCATCGCATTTGTAAATAATCTGTCTCTGATTATAGCGCCGGCCTGACTCGTTTGTCAAGCGGGAACTACAGATCAGCGCCCTTTACCTGACCTTTTTCCAGAATCTCCTTTGCTATCGCAATCGCATCTTCCTTACTTCCGTCAATCTGGCCTGCTGTAATCTGATAAATATAATTCTTATCGGAAATCCACCATCTGTGCTCCTCGTAGGAGATTCCCTCCTCTGTAATCACATAAGAAAATTCCAGCGCCTGTCCCAGCACAGTCATGCCATAGTCGCTGACCGTGACATCCTCTTCCTTCAAATCGGCCGCCTGTGCGATTGCCGCCTTGAGAATAGCCATATCGGACTCACTGCCTGCGATGGATGCAATATCAATCTCGGAGCCATAGGTTTGCCATTCTCTGCCCACACTGATATAACAGCCTGACTTGCGCATATCTCCATCAGGAGCGTACAGGCTCATCGTGTAATCATCATTGTTCTTCCAGTCCTGTGCCCAGGTTTTCGGAAGGTCGAACATCAGCCAGCCTGTAGACACCTGCAACACATCGGTATTATTGCCTGCAAGGAATTTCTGTTTTCTCGCCTCAGCCGCATCCGCATCCCACTGAATGTCGCTGCCGTAAAAAGCATTGATTTCCTCCAGTATGGCCGGAGTCTTTCCGGTAGTATTCTCCGCACAGATCGTGATCTTAACCAGCGCCATCATATCGTCGCCAAAATCACAGAGCTGATAAGTCATCTGATAAGGAACATACTCATCATCATATTTGTCATAATCAAGATATAACACCTCTGCCGTGACCTGCTCCTCATCCCCCTCAATCTCAGATATCTGCACATCTCTGTAATCGGATTGATAGAAAGCGTCAAAGTCCTGATTCAACACATAATCCAGATTTTCCTTCAAGGTATAGTCCTCGTGATGGCTTCGCAGATAAGGATTCAGCTCCACGCGCACACGCACACCCAGTTTTTCCCCATATGCATAGTCCCTGTTTACCGTATTGTAATCTCCCTGGGGAAGTAAAATCTGCAATTGCTTGCTTTCCATCTTACCCGTCTGAGGATTCTCTTTGGATTCCGTTCTCAAAACCTCGGCATAAAGATATTCCAAATCCAGCTCGTTTTCATTAAACTCACTGCCAAACATCATCCCCGGAAGTTTCTTCTGTCCCTCGGAGGATTCCTCCGTCCCGTCCGACACATTCCCGCCAGACACATCTTCGCCAGAAGACTCCTCTGAAGTTTTATCTTCAGTATTCATCGCCTCCTTCAGCATCTGCGGCTTGCATGCCGTCAACGACATTGCAAGAACAGTAACCATCAGTAACATTATCGATTTTTTCTTCATAGTCCCCTCATTTCTCTGCTTTGGTTGATATGCTCCACTCTGTAAAAAGTAAATAGCTAACTAATATTAATGTAACAAATGCTGCCGCTTACGTCAACAAAATCTTTCTGTTTCCTTGCCATTTATCACGCATAAGAGTATAATATGGAGTGATACTAGATTGGGAGATGTGCTATGCAATCAAAAAACAGAGGAAAAATCGGACAGGTTCTTCAGATGATCAATATTATTCCACTATTGGCCTTCTGCGCCATCACTGTGCTCCTGAGCTATCAGTGGTTTTCCCGTACCATGTACAGTGAAGTCCGGCGTGAATTACAATATGTGGCACGCAATATAAACACCCTCATGGAGACGGCATACCCCGGAGATTACAGACTGGAAGGGGAAAGCTCCTTCAAGCTGTACAAGGGTGATGCGGACATCACCAACGCCTTTAAACTGGTGGACCGGATCAAGTCGGACACCGATTTGGAAATCACGCTTTTTTATCAGGATACCCGCATACTGACCACTCTCTATAACACATCGGGGGCCCGTATTGTGGGAACCGGTGCGCCTGACACTATCATTGAAGACGTATTAAAGGGCGGCGAGGACCGTTTTTACAGCAATGTTCTGATATATGGCTCAAATTATTTTTCTTATTATATGCCAATACTTAATTCCGACGGTACGACTGCCGGTATGTTATTTGTGGGCAAACCCACTAAGGATGTGGATGCCGCCGTACAGCAGTCCCTCTATCCGCTGATTCTTACCACTATATGTACCACGATTGCCATTTCCTTCTTCCTGTTTTTCTATACAAGGAAGCTGATGGCAGCACTGCATCACATCCGCAATTTTCTGGCGGATGTGGCCACAGGCGATCTGACTGCTGAGCTGAATCCGACAGTATCGAAACGCAATGACGAATTCGGCGATATCGGCCGCTCTGCGGTAGCCATGCAACGCTCCCTGCGCACTATGGTGGATCAGGATGCACTGACTGAACTGTACAATCGCCGCTGCGCCGACCGGAAACTGAAACAGGTCATCAATAAGTACGAGACTCAGGGCGCCACTTTTTGTCTTGCTATCGGCGACATCGACCTTTTCAAGAAGGTCAACGACACCTACGGCCATGACTGTGGCGATATGGTTCTGAAAAATATCTCCGCAAAGCTCAAGTCCCACATGTATTCCAACGGATTTGTGGCTCGTTGGGGCGGCGAAGAATTCCTTCTGGTATTCGAACGCACGGAGATAACTGAAGCTTATAAGGCATTGGAAGCGCTGCTGAACGACATCCGTGCCATGGAGAACACTTACGAGAATCACATAATACAAGTGACCATGACCTTCGGCCTGACTGCGGGAGACACCACAGATATTGTACAGCTGCTGCGCCAGGCGGACGACAGACTCTACTATGGCAAAACCCACGGGAGAAATCAGATTGTCCGGGGGCTGCCCTCAGAGACTGCAGTATAGCACATTTAATATAACGCTTCTTTTCAAATTAAAAGACAGCAGAAATGAGGAATCTATGGATCGTCAAAATCTTACACTATTGACCGACCTCTATGAACTGACCATGATGCAGGGGTATTTTAAGAACAAAGACCGCAACGAAACGGTTATTTTCGACGCCTTTTACCGGAACAATCCCTGCGATGGCGGCTACGCCATCTGCGCCGGACTGGAACAGCTTATCCAGTATATCAAAGAGCTGCGTTTTGAGGAGGAGGATATCGCCTATCTGTCATCTCTCGGCCTGTTTGAACAGGATTTTCTGGATTATCTGAGAGACTTCCGTTTTTCCGGCGATATCTGGGCGATTCCCGAGGGAACCGTCATGTTTCCCAGAGAGCCCATGATCAAGGTGATTGCGCCTATCATGGAGGCTCAGCTTGTGGAGACCGCTATATTGAATATTATCAACCATCAGAGTCTGATTGCCACCAAGGCCTCCAGAGTCTGTTTTGCGGCCCGGGGAGACGGCATCATGGAATTCGGCCTGCGCCGTGCACAGGGACCTGACGCCGGCACTTACGGCGCCAGAGCGGCAGTCATCGGCGGATGTATCGGCACCAGCAATGTGCTGGCGGGCCAGCTCTTTGACATACCTGTAAAGGGAACCCATGCGCACAGCTGGATCATGAGCTTTCCCGACGAATATACTGCTTTCAAAACTTATGCGGATATGTACCCTTCTGCCTGCATTTTGCTGGCAGACACCTATGACACCTTAAAATCCGGCGTTCCCAACGCCATCCGGGTGTTTACCGAGATGCGGGAGGCCGGCATTCCGCTGACCTTCTACGGCATCCGTCTGGACAGCGGAGATTTGGCTTATCTTTCCAAAAAGGCGCGCAAGATGCTGGATGCGGCAGGTTTTCCCGACGCGGTGATTTCCGCCTCCAACGATCTGGATGAATTCCTGATTGACAGCCTGAAGGTGCAGGGCGCGGCCATCACCTCCTGGGGTGTGGGCACCAACCTGATTACCTCCAAAGATAATCCCTCCTTCGGCGGCGTCTACAAACTGGCCGCCATTCAGGATGAAAACGGCGTATTTGTACCCAAGATCAAGCTCTCCGAGAACAGCGAGAAAGTCACCAACCCCGGCGACAAGATGATTTACCGTATTTACGAGAAGGATTCCGGCAAGATTAAAGCCGATTTGATCTGCCTGGTGGACGAAAGCTACAACGAGGCGGATGATCTGCTTTTGTTCGATCCCCTGGAGCCTTGGAAAAAGACAAAATTAAAGGGCGGTTCCTATACCCTGCGCCCTGTCATGGAGCACATCTTTGAGGGCGGTCAGTGTATCTACACCTCCCCCAGTGTCATGGATATCCGCTCCTACTGTCAAAAAGAATTAAACACCCTATGGGACGAGACCAGAAGACTGGTAAATCCCCACAAGGTTTATGTGGATCTGTCCAAAAAGCTGTATGATGTGAAACTGGAACTTTTGGATCAAATGAGCGAGAAATAACACGCGAGCCGCATGCTGCAAAGCAGCTAAATTCCATATGCGGCTTTGCGCACATCAAAAAGGTTGAGGAAAATTTGCTCCTCAACCTTTTCTAATAATTTTATGGGAAGACTGAAACCAATCCTCTATATCAAGCCAAAAAACCCTTTCTTTTTCTCCTTTATCGTCATTACAAACACATTTCTTAAATATCCATCCCTATTCCTGTAAAAACACATGAGCTCCATGCCTATTTTCTCCATAACTTTCTTTGCAGCGGTATTCTGCGTGTGTATCGTTGCAAGGAGATTTTGAAGCTTTAACCTTCTGGCCTCGTCAATAAGCGCCTTCATCAGTTCATCCGAGATTCCCCGCCCCCTGTAATCGGGATGAATCATAAGTCTATCCACCTTCGCGGGACTTTCATAAGGTCTTGACAGATAGCTCAGAGATTCACTGTACTCGCTCTCATTGAGAAACAGTCCCACCGCTCCCACCAAAGCAGGTCCATCAAATGCCCCGAATAAAACAGTCCATGATTTATCAAAAAAATGTGTTCTCACTTCATCCTTAATCGGCAGCCAAAATTCCGGATTTTCCAATGAATTCACCGTAATGTCAATCAGTTCAAAGAACGCTTCGCTGTCATTTTGTGTCAATTGTCTTATTTCCATGATCTTATCACACCTGCCTTTATCATATTGGTACGCCCGATATCTGACGGACGCACACTACACAGATGCAATTTTACCACTTTTCAATTCCTTTTACAATAAAAATAATTCCCAAATTACATAAATTACATAAAGATAGAGCGACTTTATTTCTTCCAGTTTATTTCTTTCGCATCCTGTTTGTCAAATACTGCTCAGTCTCTCCCTGATAGCCAGTTTCTTGCGTATCCCCAGACTCGGTATTGTCGCCTACAGCTTCTCCAAATAAATCCTGATATTTATAGTGGTAAGGTACTTTGAACAAATAGGAATATATCAGCTGACAACACTGTGTGACTCAATTGATTTCCCAAACACCCTAAAACATCAAATCTATGTTTTAGGGTGTTTGCGGTATTCCGAACGCTATTGCCAACAATTCCGCAGCAACCTGTGAGGATTGAATTCTCATTAAGTTGTCCCATGCATCCTCCTTGCCTAGCAGGTTCATCCCTCCATGCCACACAAGCGCATCATCAATAACCGCGAAATGCTCTATGACCTCATCTCTTACCACTACATTGATTCCCCCTTTCTGCATATCCCGAATCATATCACCGGTAAACAAATTGTTGCCATAACGTGAGTTTTCGGCCTCCAGCGTGATGACAGTAACCTCACAACCTGCCTCCTGTCTGGCTTTCACAAGATAAAGGAATCGGTCAACCTTGTCCCTGACAAGTTCCGGGCTGGAAACGACAATACTCTTTTCTGCCTCTACCAAATCACGTTCAAAGACATCACCATAATTGTCCGAGTCATAGATTGCGTTGGCGGTCTGCTTCGCAGCTTTTCTCTCCGAAATCAGTGAAAACCCTACCCGCTTATAGGTGCGCAGCCGCTTGGCATACATATTGTCAAAAAATCGAATATGAGAATCGATATAATCATAGACTATGACTTCTGTTTTTCCTTCATAGTCCCGATTCATCCTTCCAAGATATTGCTCCAATCTGCCCTCAAATGACACCGGCGCGGCAAGCATCAGTGTGTCAAGTCTCGGAAAATTAAACCCTTCTCCAATCTTTTGCCCTGTGGCCACCAGAATCAGGCTTTGGTCTGCCGGAACCTCATTCATTTTCCTGCGCATTTCAGAATTCTCTTTGTCGCTGTTATCTCCATAAAGAAGGAATACATGTTCTGCCGCTTCCTGAAGCTGCTCAAAAAGATACTTTGCCTGCTCTTTGTATTTTGTCAGAATAACCGGAGTTCTTCCCTCCTTTACGCAATCTCTGACATCACCCAGAATCATATCGTTTCGCACAAGGCTGGAGCTGATCAGCGCATAAGCCTTGTTAATGTCATCTCCGCTCTCGTTTGTATCAACCACTCTTGTATACCTTGGATAGACAAAGTGACCTATTCCCTGTTCCTCTGCGCGTTCTCTCGCCGTATAGCTGTGCCTGGTCGGCCCTATAAGCATATGAATGATCGGCTCAAGATTATCTCCTCTTTTTACCGTTGCAGAAACACCGTAAATATATCGCGCATTCACCTTCTGCATGACCTGCACAGAAAGTTTTGCGCCACAGTGATGACATTCATCCATAATAACCATTCCATAAGAATTGATGCGCTCATGGTAATTACCCTTACCATATAGGGAACCTACCATAGCCACATCAATGATTCCGGTCAGAGTGTCCTTCCCGCCATGCAAAATTCCAATAGCGCTCTCCCTTCGCTTTTCCCGTCCTGTCTTGGTCTTGTATACAGGCGGTTCCTCATCTATTTCCAAAAAGTGATCTAATTCTTCCGCCCACTGGTCTATCAAATCCTTATTGTGAAGCAGGATAAGCGTGTTTACTTTTCTCTCGGAAATCAGATAACTGCAGACAACCGTTTTCCCAAACGCGGTAGCCGCGCTGAGTACCCCGTGATCGTAAGCAAGGAGTCTGTCAGCCGCTAAATCCTGCTGCATTCTCAAATCGCCCTTAAAGGATACACGAATCGGTCTGCCCTTCTCCCGCGCATCCTCAAGCTCATATTCAATACCTGCCTGTACGCAACGTTCAATCAGACTCTCCCGCAATCCCCGTGGAAGACAAATATAGCCTTCCTCATCTCTACCCATATAAACGGCACTGAAATTGTAATAATTGGAATACCCCAATCTCTTGTTCTTATAAAATTCCGGGTTATCAAATGCCGCCATACTCCGTATTTGGTTTTGCAGTCTCGGCATCAGATTGAGGGTATCCACATAGACACCATCCCCCAAAACCATGTGCATCTTGCCCACGACATCCGACTTCGTGAACCCTTCTTTTTTCTTCCAAGGCTTCGGTCTGTTTTGTACTCCCCCTGCTACCGCCGACTGCCGACCGTCTGCCAACTCTGCCTGCCATTTAACCATGCATTTTTCAATATTTTCCGCAGAAATTTTGGGCGTATGACTTAAAAGAATATCCCATTGATCCGGATAAGCATTCCACTTCTCGTCAACAAAGGCGCTATTTCCACTTTTTAGCGCCCTTCCCTGAAGAGGCAGTGCTATCAGGTTCCCGATGCCGCTCGCTGCATCCTGAGACGGATACATACGGTCATAGTAATGAAAGGATTTCAGATTAATCGATGCCGAACCCTTGTCCAGCAAAAGAAAACCAAAATTTCTCGCAAGAGATGCTGATATAGGCTTTTGAAAAAATATCCATAGGTGTGCGCCTCTTCCGGATCTTGACCTTTCCACCAGTGGCACAATGCCATTGCTCTGGCAGATTAACCTGAGCGCATCCACTTCCTCGTGCCACGCCTCATCTGCATTCGCAAAATCCGTCTTCTCCGCGCCTTTTTCGTGATTATCAAAATCAAAAACAAGAAAACGGCATGTTCCATCCGGCAGCAGAGGATATACGCCTATCACATCTGAGCCGTCCTCTTTATAACCGAGAAGATGTTCCATTATTTTCTTTGGAGTCAGAGCTGTCCACTCTGTATGCTCACAATTTTCGCAGGCTATCTTCTCCCCACGCTGTTTCGGACAAATTCGGTCATTCCAGCGGTGGTTACACTGCGGAAAATATCCACCGTTTTTACCTCGCTTCGCATATACATCTATCCTGCCCCAAAACATTGCAAAGAACTTTTTTGCCAGTTCTTCCGTAATATATTTGCCGATAATCCGCTCTCCTTGATCTGGATCATATTCGACAGCACTTTCTATCCTCTCATCAAATATGCTTTCAGAGTCGTAAGCTATATTGGCTTTATCGAGTTGATTTTTCAGCTTTCGATTCTCTTTCTGCAAGTCCCGCACTAATTTCCGAAGAGAATCAAGATTATATGCTTCTATGTTCATTGGCGCTTATCTTTCTTCCATAATTATTCTACTTCTCTTCATTTGCCAACATTTTTCAGTTCCTCTATGTCAGGCAGTTCTTTTTTCAGTTCTTCCATTGGAAAATAAGGTTCTTTTGGCACTTGTAAGTTCCAAATTTATCTATCACTTTATCTGCCGCCTCACTATCAATCTTGTCAAAAAGTATTATGACAACAATACCTTTTGCAACACACCATTCTGCTTTTTATTATTCACGAAGACAATAAAAGCAAATTTTTGCACGCACGTGTGCAAAAGTTCTGTTGGATTTAGTTAATAAAAATCCTTATATTCACAACCCATTTTCCAGTAATATCAAATAACTTGAATTGACTAAACAGCTATTCCATAGTCAATTATTGAGTCAATTCCTAAGTCAATTAACCATAATGCTCCTGCCTTGACGTATGCCATCTTCAGCATCTAATTTATTCAAAATCAGCTGATGATACTCAGTGCTAAATCCATTGATAAAACACCCTCCAAAATCTTGATTTGACGTTTTGAAGGGTGCTTGAAGATTTAAATCTTTATGACTTCACTGGCAATTAAAAAGATAACAAAATAGGTTTTTGTCAGCATCTCAAGAATTTGTCTTTCTAGTCAATTCAAAAAAGAGGGTTTTATTATAGTTTTTATCCCTCATCATCACAAATTCAATTTGCATTTGCGTCACTCAAAATATCATCCTTTCAAAATACTTTTGATATCTATTATCTTATTGGGCACATCAGTTGAATCCAAAGTTCCTTTATCTAAATGCATCAATTCTTCAAGATCTCTATTCCCCAAGCCAATATTCTCTTTATAAAGTTCCTCCTTAAATCGCTCTGGAGTAAGATATCCTCCATCAAACAATAACTTGATTGCCATCTTATATACAGTATCGTTAATGTCTGCCGGACGATCTCCCGGCTCCTTTTTTCGCCAGCCATTCTTTGCAAATTGACGCATCATATACTGAAACTGCGTTGAACTTATAATTCCTATCTGCCATGCTCTGTATACCATAGCCTGCATTGACACATTCCATCTTTTTTTTAATATCCTATAATGTTCAAGATCCGTAGCATGATTTCCAACAGCCTTAAGGAATGTTTCACGTGGCAATAAAAAAGCACTAGCAAATATATTTGCCTGTTTTTCCACAAGATTAAACCTATCCCTATGCAATTCGTCTTCACTATCTTCCCAAGAATGTAAAATAATATGTCCCAGTTCATGGCACATATCAAAACGAAGCCTCTGAATAGGCTTCTGACCTATTCCCAACGCAACAATAAAGACATCTTTATCTTCTTCGGTCTTAAGCTTCTGACTAAAAGCATCAATTTTGCCGTTACCTGACACCGGAAACCCTGTCACGATTATTCCATGAAGTTCAAGCACATTCTGCACATTTTCAATTGGCCCTCTTCCGAGATTCCATTGTACTCTTAACTCATCTGCAATCTTCTCTATTTGCATATACATATCCGGGTTATCTTCTATTTCGGTCAGCTTTGTGTCCAGCTTTGGCTCTATATAATCATCATAATCAATATATTTTCGATTTAAAAAATCAAATAATGCCACTGCTTGTTTCATTTTTGCTTTTTGTTCTTCACGGCTCATTTTGGTTGCAGATGCCTGAGACCTGAAATAAGTCGTCTCAGTACGCATACAAGGCATATCTGCTTGTTTAAAATATTCAATCGGAAAGTCAAGTGCTTTTGCAATAGCCCAGACATTTTCTTGTGATGGTCTGTTTGTTCCATTGACATATGCCGAAAAAGATTGCCTTGATATTCCTGTTTCTTCTACAAGATCTGCCATACGCTTACCACGATACTGGAGAGCTTCCCTCAATCTATTTCCATTAAATTGATCGTTTTTCATAATGTGCCCTCTCCTCATGTAATTTTTCTGAGAAATAATCAAAATTATTTATCTTTTTGTTGCGCCTTTTTACGTAATGATGCTGTTTGTTTTTTGTTAGGTTCGTGCTCATATCTCTTTTCAAGTCCCGGTTTAAGTTTGACCACAGTAGAGCCTTTATCCGCAGATTCTTTCAGAGATTCAGGAGGCGCTGTAAGTGTTGTATAGTCAGGCTCTATAAACTTCATCAATGACAGTTCTTCCGCCACCTCGAACATCGGATTAAAATATTGAATAGAACAATTCTTAATTCCTTTTTCATTTGCCTCATAAACAATTATAAAATGGTCATAGTGTACATTCGACTCAATTATTCCCTCTGTGATACGCTCATAATCATCGAGAAATTCTTCATTCGTGAAATCATCCAATTCAGTACCCTCAACTCCATAATCAAATAAAGTCATTTGATGATTTATCGCCTGCACATTTGAATTCTCAACATACAAAAAGGTTCTGGTATAATGTGGAACCTTACCACCCCGCTTACGACGTACTCTCTGCAATGTCGCTTTTGAAATAATATTAAACGTGCGCCTATTTTGATGGTCTGCGACAAAATAGACCTTCCACCCATGTCTGCCAAAACAAGACACCTCAGCACCATCAAATTTCAACATTTCAGTAAGATTCGTATCGAACCTGCATATTTTCCAAGACCCTGTATACATATGAGCTACAAGTTCATCATTTTCCCTTTGTTGCCTATAGTCAATTCCGTAGGCTTTTTGTAAAGCTTTTATGATTACTTTGATTATCGAAGACTCATCAACAAACTCCAACACATTACAATTCATAAGAATTCCTCCATAAACATTAACAAATTAGTAAATACACTTGTTCATTCTTATACCCATTTTATCATTCACTCGGTATTTGTCAAGTGTTTTGTAAATTATTTTGCAATTTAAATAATTACTCATACAGAATACAAAAAATTCGAGCATGAGTATTGTGGTTCTGATACTATTCGAATACACGCAAAAAGAAAAAACTTCCGCTTCTATAATATCTTCCAGACACCCGTTTTATTTGATCCAACTCTATCGATAAAACCATTTTTCTTTAAATAAGAAATATTCTTCTGAATTGTTGTTTTCCCTACACCTAATTTTTCCGCTAACTGTGGCTGTGTTATGCCAGGATTATAACGCATCTCTTCAATAATGCGGATATTTACTTCACTCAGTCCTTCTCTTGTTTTATCTATCACTTTATCTACCGTTTTATCTATCACTTTATCTACCGTTTCACCATCAATCTTGTTAAAAGGTATTGTAACAACAATTGAATTCTCTCTAAACTCAAAGGCCTCTCTTCCATAGACATCTGTGATTTTAGGCACACCTCTTCCAGAACGCTCACTGATGTGTAATTGCAGGAAAATATCCGAAAGTTTCTGATTCACAGGAACCGATTCACCCAAATAGAACCCAGCTATCGTTTGCTTTGGCGGTAACTTTCCACGGGACAAAATCTCCAGACGATCACTATACACTGTAATCATCGGTGCATTACCATCCACCCATAGATTGTGCACAAATGCATTGATTATTGCCTCTTTAAATGCCTGTGTGTCAAACAGTGGAACCTCCTTTCTCGTCACGATTCGCTCTGCTTCGTCGGCCTGCATAATATTTAGCACATCACCATATTCTATAACCTTATCCAATGAAACAAGAACACAATTATTCCCAAACTCCCTGACAGAATAAAGCTTTGACGCTTTATTTGATCCCCTAAATATAGAAACCCTGATTGGAATCTGGCTATTATCAGATAAAAGCTGCGCTAAAAGATTATAACTGCCATCTTTGCATAATAATCCCAAGTTCTTCTTAAATGTCTTTTTATTAAGAGTGATTCCTTTATCCTCATAATATAAAAACAACTTCCGAAATGTAAGTTCCTGCGTATATGCCTGTGTGTTTTCGATAGTCGGAAACCCGTTGCGCAAAATATCAAATAGCTGTGATTCTCTTTCCGGGTATTTATTCAAGTTTACCTTACTTGAACCAATACGCAGATAGCGCGTTCCGTTAAAAGAAGTTGGCACCTGTCTCGCTGCGGGTATCGTCAGTACAACCACACGTTTCCCCTTCATCGTAATCTCGGCAAAACTAAATCCGACATCCGGAGTTACCTGTCGTGCAAGAAAATGCTGTAATGGTTCGTTTTTAACATCCATGTGATAATTAAATGTTGTGCCCACCACCTCATGAGTAGCATTATTGACTCCCCAAATTAAATAGGCACATTCTTCTCCACACATAGCCGCCGCATTGGAAAGGGAAGAAATATATTCTCCGATTCCAACCGCATCGTACCAATTCTCCTTGTACTCGTACCACTCTTCCTCACTCACGGATGATAATAGTGATTGAACAATCTTTTTTAAATCATCCATATCCTCTAACCTCTTCAAAAAATTATTCACATTTCCTTATATCGTAATTGCGTGTTCATCCCACTATCGGTAAGGTCACATAGTTTTATCCCTTTTGATTTCACTATACAACATACAATGCATATACAATTACAACCCTCTCACAATCTCCATAAACCTCTCATGTGAGTACGCCCCTGCATACTCTGGTCTCTTTGTCTCATAGACCATAAAATACTTATATATCCTACCCAACTGGGAAGCCTTTGCCGCCCATGTTGCTCCGATTTCTGCCTTTTCTTTTGATTCGTCATTCTTCAAATGATCGCCTTTTGTTTCTACCAAGAGTACTTTCCCTTTTTCTGTCATTACAATCAAGTCAGGATATGCTGTTACAGCCCCATTTATAGCAAAGCCCCTTCTGGATATGTTACGGTGCCACCATCTGATATTGGGCAGGGCAGACAATTCCCACGCAACCCTGCTTTCATATCCATTCACATCTTCCTCCGCTGTATAAAGAGACTTTGGGATAACATCGTTCACCTTTACCGCGGTAATACCAGCGGGGAAGGAATACAAGGGCTGGCATGATATCATATCCTGCTCAATCCATTTTTCGAAAGTATCTTGCGCATGAGCAGCCAGTAACTGTCCCACTTTATCATATATTTTCTGAATATACAGATAATCCGACTGCTCCAAATCAGTCAACTGATCCTCCGTCATATTCTGCATAACTCTGGAAACATACACATCTAATTCAGCATCATTCACTGCATTAATCTTGGAAATACGCTTAATAATCCTTTCTTTGCAGATTCTCCTTTTCTTCTCCGAAGGCTGGGAATCAAACCATTCCTTCATATAGGCGCTTTCAAAGCCCTGCAGCTGCCATGCCTTGGGATTGGAGTTCTCGCTTTCTTCCACATCCACTTGCGCCATCTCCACATCCAACATAGAGAAATCAATTTTCGTATCTTTATCTAAGAGCGTAAAACCGACATACAAGTCCTCTTTCTGCAGTATACTGTATTCTTCTGAACTAAACAGGCTTGGTGCATCAGGTAACGCAAACTGAGGCAGTCTGAGAGCAATCGCCTCATCCCTGAACTCTGCCCTGATCGGATATGTTTTCATGATATCTCTCACCTCTGGCGGAACATCCTCCATGGAATCTTTTTCATGTGCGGTGATATCTTCCCAACAAGCACTTTCCTCTTTCTCTGCCGTCTGGAAAATATCATCCAATTCAGCAGAAATTCCAGAAACAGGCTCCTTTTGATCTGCCTCAAAAACGGTATCCTCGCACAATGCCTGAGTGATCTTCTCTTTTAATATATCCGTATATAAAATTGATCCCTCTAATGGCGTTGCTTCTTGTCCCGATTCATGCTCTGGCTTAATTTCTGCTTCTTCTGTCGAAAACGTCATCTGCTCCAGCTCCGTTTGCAGAGTTCCCGGTTCCTGCTCTACCATGGGAGAATAATCTTCTGCCCTATAATCCTTATCGCTAAATCCGGCAACCTTCAATCCATCCACAACCTTGTTGCATGTGGCAAAGAAATCCGCCGAGGAAGTGATGACATAAGACAAATTTAACACTGCGCTTTCGTTTTTCTTTGTGTTAGGCAGCCGGAGGATTCTTCCTATGATCTGCTCCACGTCAACCGCAGAACTTCTATTCGCTATAGTAGCCAAAATATAGGCAAACGGACAGTCCCAGCCTTCTTTCAATGCATTTATTGTTATAATGTAACGGATCGGGCATTCCCGTGACATCAGATCCTGGTTCTTGATATCGTCCTTGTCAGCAGTCTTTATCGCAATTTCTTCCTCCGGTATCCCCATCTCCACTAATTCTCTTTTTATTTTCTCATAGGTGGTACTGTTCTCATTCGTATTCGCTTCGGCCTGGAATAGCACAATCGGGCGGATATACTTACCTCCCATGTCTTCCAGCCGTTTCGCCTCATTCTCCAGCCGTTTGCGCAGGCCAATAGCCGTAAGCAGCACATCGCCCTGGCTTTTTCTATTGTACACAATAACAGGCAGCTTGACCATTTCTTCTTTTTTCAGCTGTCTTGCATCCACAAAAGATATGATATTGCTGCCCTGCTTCGGCGTAGCTGTCAAATCCAGCACAAACGACGGATTAAAATTCCGGAGCATTTCAATACTCAATGTGGAAGTGGCATGGTGGCTCTCATCCACAATGACAACCGGATTCAATTGACGGATCACCTGGATCAGCGCTGTCTCATCTGTCCCCTCCAGCAGATCCGCTTTATTTGCATGGTATTTGCTGAAAGAAACTAAATTGCCATTTTCCTGATAGGCTTTTCGTCCCTCTTTTTTACTTGTCCGGAAGGAATCGTAACTCAGCACAAAAACAGACAGATGCTCCATTACCTCAGTCGGATTAAATTTCTGTCCGGTCATAAGCTGCTCTTTTTCGTATACTTCAACTGCACCGGAAAAATCCAAATCTATCTTCTGTCTGTAAAAATGAGTGCTGGCCTGCAGTGACTTGATTGTCTGCTTCAGTATAGCATCTGACGGCACGAGCCAGACCACCGCTTTCGGGTGTTTGCCCGGCATGGAATCAAAGATGGGCTTTATAGCATTTGCCGCTAGAAATGTTTTCCCGCCGCCTGTAGGCACCTTTATACATACTTGGGGAACGCCTGGGAGCGTCGTTTTATAACATGGCATAGTTCCGGGAAGATCGAGTACACTGACTTCCACACCTTTTTCTTCCCACAATGTGTTGTAAGCCAGTTTTATATTTTGCTTTTCTGTCAGCAAGGTTAAAAACCGCTCCAAATCTCCCATAACTTTCTTCTGATAGGTTTTCAGTTCCATAGGTTACCTCCAAGTACCTCAGCCCAAAACACGATTACAAATTTATGATATCTCTTGGTATTTTCTTAAAAGAGATATTGTGCTTCTGTAATTCTTGATCCGATACTGCGCATTGATCAGCATAGATGACATAGCTTTCAGCCTTTGTTTTAATCGTCCTCAAAAAAGGTCTGTCCAGAGTTGTAGCCCTATCTTTTTCATAGCAAAAGTAATATGCCACATCCCCGTCTGCTGCCAGAAAGTATTTATTATCAGCCTGTCCGATATCAGGCAACGGCTTCTTCGTTTCCGTATGCCATATGTACCCTCGAATACTCTGAATATCCATGTCAGGATTTAAAGTACCATTTTCAAGCATCAGCTGCTCACCTAATTCATAAAAACTGAAACTTCCGCCTGTACCCTCCACAGCACTTTTGCCTTCCCCATATCCATTGATCACCCTCTTCACACGTTCGGCGGTAATACTATCCGCATAATCCTCCATCTCGATGAGAATGAATTTTCGATTGCCACCGTCCGCCTTGTTCATGTTGAGGACCGCGTGAGCCGTGGTGCCAGAACCTGCAAAAGAATCAAGGATAATCGCATTGGCATCCATTGCCTGTTCTATACAATATTCTATAATTCCAGTTGATTTAGGTGTTTCAAATACACCTTTTCCCAAAATTTCTTTAACTTGCAACGTTCCCTTCTCCGCTGAAAATTCAGATCCGCTCCAGAACGATTTGGGTTTTATACGCTTACTCCCATCATCTGGTAAATAATCTTTTTGAAACACATCCCATTCATCTCGCCCTCTCACTTTCTGCACAGTCAATTCATTAATTCTTTGTTTTGCAGTATCATATCCCCAGCGCCATCGCCCATCTGTGCCATCTGACAGTCTAGGATATATCTCAACCATACTGTCACTAATCCTTTCCATAGACAAAACATTTGCCTCTATATCATAAAAAAAAGGATAGTACATATTGGGGCGATCTTCTCTTTTTGATCCAGCACCTCTTTTTCTCAATCCCTGCAAACGATAATTTCCATTTTTATCCGATAACTTATATTCTTTCTCGTACTCTTCTGGAACAGAAACTCCATATGTAACAAAATTTTTGTTTCCATAAATTAACAAACTCTCATGCGCAGTGGCAATGTATTTATCATCACTACGTCCCTTAAGATTATTTATAACGGATATATCAGCAATGAATCTATTTGGCGAAAATATTTCATCGCATAATAATTTCAAATTGAATTTTTCATTGTTATCTATACTGATAAAAATTACCCCATCATTTGCCAATAATTTATGGAGCAACCGCAGCCTCGGATACATCATGCAGAGCCACTTATCATGACGGGATAAATCTTCTCCCTCTTTTCCAACAACTTCCCCTAACCATTTCTTTATTTTAGGGTCATTGACATTATCGTTATAAATCCAATTCTCATTTCCTGTATTATATGGCGGATCAATATAAATGCACTTAATCCTTCCCACATACTCCGGCAACAAGGATTTCAAGGCTTCCAAATTATCACCATGAATAATTTTATTCTCGCTTCCATTATCTTCACTATGCTGACCATTCAAATCATAACTGTACACTCTATTCAGTACACGATAGGGCACATCCATGTGATGGTTTATTACTTTTTCTTTTCCTATCCATTCTAATGTGGGCATCTTTCGTCCTCCCCAGTACATTCATTCCTATGCGCATTGAGTCAAGTCTGCATATCCTGCCCCTACTATTTCTATTTAATGTATTTCATTATGGCTTATTTCCTTGGAACTTGCAAGCAATGGCTTGTTGGGGACACCCCAATCCCCGGCAAATCTGTACCCTTGTCTCTTACAAAGGATACAAATTTAGCTGCCAACAATGCCGGCAAACATACCTAACAGCGTAGATTTGTAAAACAACGATTACTGTTCTGAACGGTTCTCGACTAATTCCATTATAACACTACTCTGCTGATACAGCCAGTCCATAAGTTCCTAAATTACATAAATGATTTTATAAATTTTTCTGAAAAGCAAAGCAAGGCGGACTTCATCAATCCGCCCTGTCTCACATAACCTACTGTTCCATCTGTCTTCCCAAAAACCCCGCTGCGGACAGTATCAATTTCTGTTCCACCTCTCCCATGCGGCTGCGGTTGTCATTATCCAGAAGCACCACGCTTCCTATGATGTCACCCTCACAGATGATGGGCGCCACCGCCTGGTGCTGATAATCATTATCCCCGTCCTCACAGACGGGGATAAAATTTCTATCGCCCCTGGCCGCCAGAAAAGTCTCACGCTTATTGACCTTCTCCTCCAGTTCGCGACTCACCGCCTTGTTCAAAAGCTGCTTGTAGCCTCCCGCTGCCGCGATAAACTGATCCCTGTCCGCAATCACTGCGGCGTGGCCGGACACCTGTGCCAGACTCTCCGCATATTGTCTCGCAAAAGTGCTCATCTCCCCGATGGGAGAATACTTCTTCAGAATAATCTGCCCCTCTCTGTCCGTGTATATCTCCAGTGGATCGGACTCCCGAATATGGAGCGTACGTCTGATTTCCTTGGGGATGACAATGCGCCCCAGATCGTCTATTCTTCTAACAATACCCGTTGCTTTCACGATAACTTCCTCCATACATATTTTGAATTTTTTCAGATTTGCATTTCCAAATCTTAAGTGTGGAGTTAGTATGTGGAAAATAAAGAAGATTATGCGTAGGCATTCTGTATTTATCAATGTGATAATTTTTTTCGCGCCGTTTTGCAAGCATACATTTTGTCGTCTGCAAGATGTACATATTCCGCCAGCGTCCCGGTCTCTCCGGCACAGGCCGTCACATAGCCGCAGCTCACGGAAAGCTCATAGGGACAGGCATTTTCTTCGCGCACCCGGTCCAGATCGCTCTGCAGTGCCTGACAGCTCTCATCGAGCTCGGTCTCGCTCATCCCGGAACACAGCACCAGAAATTCATCCCCGCCCAGTCTGAAAATCAGATTGGGCTCCGGGAAATATTTCTTCAGCATATCCGCCACCGTCTTGATTGCAAAATCTCCCTGTTTATGTCCGAATTGATCATTGATATACTTTAATCTGTCCAGATCAAAGTAAACCACATAGACCGTATCTCCCATATCATGCATGGTTCTCAGAAAACGATTGCCCAGCTTATCCAGATCCCGTCTGTTGTAAAGCATGGTCATGGAGTCATGATTGTACAATACCGTCAACACCTGATTGATGTCTTTGAGCTTCTCCCTGGAATAAAGATTCTCCAGCGCCGTGGTCAGCGCGTTGATAATGTCAAACAAAAACTGCTTCTCCATGAGATAGACCGCATTGCGGATGGCAAAATACCCGATACATTTCTCTCGAAAATGCAGGGGCAAAAACAAAAAGTCCACCCCGGATTCCTCACATTCAAACATGGGGAAAATTCGATTGCCCCCATTGCTCTGACTCGTCTTTTCCCCCAGTCCATCCCTTGTATAAGCTAAGGCAAAACACATATCCTCAGGATATCCCTGCACCACAAACTGCTCCTCCGCCAGGACAGAATTTTCCTGCTCCGCACGGAAAACATCCTGAGAGGAACGGTACAGTCTCTGATCCGTGACCAGATACAGTCCGTCACAGCGCAGAGAGGGAACACACTGCGAGATACACGCCAGCATCTCCTGTACGGAGTCGCAGTATGTAAGAGAATACTTTAATTTCAAAAGCTGTTTTTCAAAATCCTCAGTCTCGATGCCATATAATATATTATTTTTCAAATGCGCTTTCAAATCAATGACTATATCCGACTTGCAGCCGCAGCTGTCCCAGAATATGGTCTTCGTACCTGTATAACGAATCTCTTCCACCGGCTCGCCCCGCCAGATTTCCTCAAGCATCTCCATGGCCGTACAGCCGAGCTTCTCACGGACATGGCTGACTGTTGAGATACGCGGGTCATAATATCTGGATTTGTCCAGATCATCAAAACCTGTCACCAGAAAATCTCTCGGTGCTTTCAGTCCCTGCCGCTCCGCTGCCGCCAAAACCCCCACCGCAATATTGTCGTTGGCACACACCACAGCCTCCGGCAGACCGGCCCGGGCAAACAGAGTCTCAAATCCTTTTAGTCCGCACTCGCAGCTGAAATCTCCGAAATAATACTGAGCCTCTTCTATCGGATATGTATTCATATAATCTCTGACAGCCTTGAGTCTCCTCCGGTTTTCATAATTGCTCTCCGGCCCCATGACAAACCAGAAGCTTTTACAGCCATGATACTTATGAAGATGCTCCATGACATCCTGCATGGCTCCGTAATTGTCCACAGCCGTGCTGCGCAGGCCCTGAAACCAGTTGGCTATCACCACAGCAGGCACGCCGGACTCCCGCACTCTCTGCACCAGCGCATCCCGCACGTCCGTGTCCGCAATATTGTTCACATCCAGCACGATTCCATCAAATTCCTTCAGATCGGGCAGACGAAAAATATTATACTCCCCCTGATTGTAGGCCGCATCATCGCTCCAGTTGGCGGAGCTGTTGAATATATACAAATTGACGTCCAGGTTCGACTCTTTTACTTTTTGCAGAATCCCCGAGGGCCATGCGTAGGTGAAATAGCGCATCCAGCTCTCCATAATCAAAGCCACTTTTTTCATAGGCATTCCCCTCTACAATGATTCCCTGCGGAATCTCATCCTGACACTCGTGTCATAAGTCTCTGATTATCTCCAGCGCAGGCAGCACATTTCCATCGTAGTCAAACAAGGCCTGATTGGCCCATTCGTTTCCTCCGGGGCCCTGTTCTCCGGTATAGATAAGCGCCGCTTCATTGGCCCAGCCGCACCCATAGACCGGTATCCACGCCGGCTCCCAGTAGTAAAAGCCTGCCCCGCCGGGTACGGATTGGATTCTCGTCATAATATCCCGCATGAAATCTGCCTGTCCCTGCGGGCTCATGGGATATTCCAGATGCTCCACCAGCTCTGCCCTGGTAGCCATACCCTTCAGCTCATCCTTGGGAAGCTTCTCTCTATCCCGATAGTCCTCCATGGTAAAGCCCATGGAGACCTCAGCAACCACAAGTTGTTTCCCATACCGTCTAGCCATATCCCGCATATTGAACTCCAACTGCTCCATGGTGCCATGCCAGAAGGGATAATAGGACAGACCGATGATCTCAAAAGGCTCACAGCGCTCCATGAAATGTTCAAACCAATCCACATACATTTCATTTAAGCCACCATTATCTAAATGTATCATAATCGGAACCTGTCTGTCAACAAAGCGCACCCCGCGGATGCCCGCATTGATGTACCGGGCCATATTGTCATACTCCGGCTTTTTTCCCGTGGGCCATAACAGTCCGTTGGTCAACTCATTGCCGACCTGCACCATGGAAGGCAGAAGCTCTTCTTTCTCCAGCCGCTTCATGACCTCCACGGTGTAATCATAGACTGCCTGCTCCAGTCCCGCCTCGTCCAGACCTCTCCACGCTTTGGGCACGATCTGCTTTCCGGGATCCGCCCAGAAATCACTGTAGTGAAAGTCTAACAGCCATCCCATACCGTGTTCCTTGGCCCGTCTGGCCAGGATAATGGTCTTCTCCAGATCATTGGTTCCCGCGCCGTAGGGATTGCCCTTCTCATCATAGGGATCGTTCCAGAGCCTCAACCGGATGGAGTTGACGCCATAATTTTTCAGAATATCAAATAAATCCGCCTCTCTGCCATGATCATAATATTTCGCCCCGCAGGCCTCTTCCTCCAGCAGCGTAGATACATCCATTCCCTTGATAAACATATCGCCTCTCCTCTCTCATTCTGCCCAGTGCAGATTCTTCTGTCTCTCACAGCTTGGACACGATGACAGCCGCGCCGTAGGGCTCCAGATTAAGCGTGCCCTGCAGCATCTCTCCCGTCAAGAGATTCTCTCCCTGCACATCCGAAAGCGCCGTCTCCCGGTCTGTCATATTCAGATAAAATTCATACTGTCTGTCCTCTCCGGCGCGCACATGGCATTCCACACCCTCGGGAAGCTGTCTCATATGTATTCCCGCACGCTTAAACATTCTCGCAAACAAAGCTCTCATACCGGTCATGGAGAGCCGACAGCCCACATAACAGGCATGCCCTTCTCCCTGTACCCGCTCCGTGACGGCGGGCTCCCCCGCATAGAAATCCGATGTATATCTCCCCAGAATATCCGCATCCGAAACCCGCAGACGCTCCGCATAATCCCGAACCTGTTCTTCCCGCAGGGAGTCACTCTCCTGCAGGACGCCCTCCGCAAAGCACACGCCGTTTTGATCGGTGGGATAGAGCGTGTCAATCTCCTCGCTGACAACACCGAACAGGCTGCTCAGGCCATCTCCCGGGAAGCCGCCCAGATAGCACAGAGTATTCTCATCCACATAGCCTGTCAGATAGGTGGCCAACAGTTCTCCGCCTTTTTCCACAAAGGCCCGCAGACGCTGCGCCACTCCCGGCTTCAGCAGATAGAGCATGGGGGCCACAAGCACCCGATATCCTGTAAAATCATCCATCTGACTGATGACATCCACATCCACACCCAGACGCAGCATAGTCTCATAGATGGCTGCACAGGTGTCGGCATAACGCTTGGTCTCATCACATAGTCCCCGCATATCTCCCAGCGCCCACATCACGTCCCAGTCCACAATCATGGCCGTCTGTGCCTGCACCAGACTTCCCGCCACAGACTCCAGACGCTTCAGCTCCTCCCCCAGTCCGGCCACCTCCCGAAAGATGCGGGTGTCCCCCGTACCCAGATGATCCACCACCGCGCCGTGATACTGCTCGTAGGAGCCTCTGCTCTTTCTCCACTGGAAATACTGCACAGTGTCCGAGCCGCAGGCCAGAGCTTGCAGGGAGAACAGGCGATGCACTCCCGGACGCTTTAATTTATTATATTGATGCCAGTTCACCAGCCCCGGAGCACTCTCCATCAGCATAAAAGGTTTATCCCTCTTCATTCCGCGCATCACCGCATGGTGGAAGGCATTGTGCGCCATGGTGGAGGCGAAAGACTCATAATCATTGTGCAGGCATGGATAGGAGTCCCATGAAATCACGTCCAGATGCTTTGCCATCTCTCGATAATCAAGTCCCTCATAGAGCTGCATGAAATTCGTGGTCACCGGGCGGTCCGGCGTGAGCTCCTTCAACAGATTGATTTCAAACTTCATGTAATCCGTCATACTCCATGTGGTAAATCTCCGCCACTCCAGCTTCAGCCCCATAATGCTGAACTCCCCGTTCTGATAGGGGGGCTCAATCTGGTCGAATCCATTATACTGATGACTCCAGAATGGCGTCCACCATGCATGATTTAATTTGTCGATATCCCCGTCAAACTTCTCTGCGAGATAATCCTGAAAACGCTTCACACACAGCGGACAGTAGCACTCTCCGCCAAACTCATTGGAAATATGCCAGAGAATGACCCCGGGATGCTCCCCCACCGCCTCGTGCAGTCTGGTGACGATATTTCTCACCTTGTCCCGATAGACAGGAGAAGACATACAGTGATTGTGCCTTGCGCCGTGATGATAGCGGACGCCGTAGGAGTCCACGCGGAGCGCTTCGAGATAATTCTCATCCAGCCACGCGGGCTTTGCACCACTTGGCGTGGCCAGCACCGTGTAGATGCCGTTCTCATACAGCCGGTCAATGCAGTCTGTCAGCCACTGGAAATGATATTCCCCCTCCCTGGGCTCATAGGCAGACCAGGAGAAAATTCCCAGAGAGGCGCTGTTCATCCCCGCCTTCTTCATCAGCCTGATGTCCTCCTCCAAAATATCCGGTCTGTCCAGCCACTGCTCGGGATTGTAATCGCCGCCGTGAAGGATACCTTTTATCTGCGGAAACAATATCTTTTTCCCCTTCTCCTTTTCCATATGTCTCTCTCCTCTTTTTTCTGCCAAACAGGCAAAACACGGGTGCCCTGCCAATGCAACGACACCCGTTCCTGTCTGATTTGACCGATCTCGTCACACAAATTCCATCAGTCAAAATCCGTGATGCGTTCCATCATTCTGCGATAGCGAAACCGCACCATCTCGTTTTTCTCCAGCACATCCTGTTCCGTCCCTGTGTATTGACAGCGGATGCAGTAATATTCTTTCTTGTCCTTATCATAAAACATATCGATATCCAGGTCACGCATGAAACAGGAAGGACATCGGAAATTTAATTTGCCTTTTCCAGATTGAGCCATGTGGTAACTACCTCCTTATCGTGAAGCTTCTTCTGATAACCCAGCGTGAACATGGGGGAGAACGCATATCCCTCCCGGATATACGCCTCACCGTCCGCAGAGTCGGTTGAAATAGAAACCTTCGTCTCTATAGCGGGAATCACAGCGCTCGCCGTCTTACCTCCGGCCATGGAAGCCTCTCTGCATTTATATTCATATTGAATTTCCTCCGACTTCGCGCCGTCGGACACACACAGGGTAATTCCTGTCATATCCTCGGGATACTCCGTGGTGCCGTAGCACGCCACCATATACTCATTGATGGTCACATCGGCATCGGGATCGCTCATCGAAAGCACCTCGCGCTCAATACGGATATTGGAAGCTCCCTCCTCAAAACATACTCTCGTCTGCAGCTTCACCGTCAGATCATAAAATTCAATATCCACAGGGTCCAAAGTCAATATTCTCGTCTTGCCCTCCTGGGAAAAGCTTGCGTGCGTTCTGCACAGGCACAGATCTACCTCCTCGCCGCCATGACAGATCTTGGCGCTGCGCACCGTGCCTTCCCCCGCATAATGCGTGAAGTACCCGGCCCGGTATTTCTCCTGTATCAGGAATGGATAGGACGCATCCTGCACATGTTTGGTGCCGATACCTACCTCCCAGCGGAGCTTCGCCGCATAGGGACGCAAATCCACGATAGCGCCGCCCTGATCCATATTCACGCAAGCTCTCATATAGGGGTCTGCATACCAGAAAATCTGCTTGTTGGAGCCGTAGAGGATATCCTTCCACAGCGCGCACTCCGGCTCAGTGTAGGATTTGTTTGCCCTGTAAAAATCAGCAAACTCCGCCATGGTCATATCCACCAGCTTGCCTTCCTTCTTGAGCTGACCGTAATAAGCCATACCATCCTCATAAGACTTTTTCAAGAGCTCATAGGGCTGCTCCCAGCGCCCCATTTTATTCAGCCAGCCGGGCCCCACAAACATCATATTGTAGGCATAGCCATTGTTATATTTCTCCAGATGCCTGTACTGATCGATCAGATTATACAGATAAGGATACTCCCATGTCTTCGTGTCATAAATCATACCCCGGAGCACATTCTGGGGATGTGTCCCGAAATTGGAACCGTTTCCGTCATAGCAGGCCAGCAGATCTCTGGACAGATGGGGAATCGCTACGATACCGCTGTCCTCCGCCTCGTTGGCTGCGGGCGCATGAGTATTCTGCTTTGACGGAATCCAGGGATTCCAGGGACCGCCGTCAAATAAAGTGTACCATGAATTATTACAGGTGTGATACGCCTTGGGACCCTCCTCCCAACAGGTTGCCACCGCACACTTTACCATGGGATATTTTTCCTTGATATAATTGGTCAGGTCCGCATCCATATAATAAGACCCGGTGGATTCCGGATAGAATCCGAAGCGGTCATAAAATTTGCCGAACACATCATCCACAATGCTCTTTTTGTCCTCCATGGAGAACATCCAGATACAGAAATCCTTGGTCTTATACTTCTCGCGGAATTCCGTGCAGGGAAGTCCCAGCAGCGATAATGCGATCTCATCTCCGTAGGTCTCATGATGCTCCTTGGCAAGCGCCACCGCCTCGTCGTTAAACAGACTGGCATAAGTCATCTGGATGGTGACCTTTAAACCATTCTTATGGGCGGTCTCCTGCTGAAATTTGAAGATATCCAGCGACTCAGTGAGCAGCGCCTTCCTGCCGATATCCTCCGCCTTTCCCTGCCCCGTAACCTTCTCCGCATACTCGGGAACCATCTCCGGGCGATGAATAATATTTACTACAAATGTGTTGTCCATACTTCCTCTCATTCCGCCGTTTACACGGCCCATACTAAAATCTTTTCGTCTTTTTAGCCTTTTACCGCACCGCTTGTCACGCCCGCCACATAGCATTTCTGCATGATGACGAACAGGATGGCGATAGGCACAGAGACCAGAAGTCCGCCCGCGCAGAAGGCCGAGAAATTTTTACCGATCAGATTCTTCTCCAGCATATTATACAAGCCGATGGCTACCGTAAAATCGGAAGAGATACCTGAGTTCAGCATCAGCTTCGCCAGCACAAAATCTCCCCATGGAATCAGGAAAGAACTGATAATCTGATACACAATGATCGGTTTGCACAGAGGAATCACTACTCTGATAAAAATGGCCGCCTCGGAAGCACCCTCGATCTTGGCTGCCTCACGCAGGGAGGTGGGAATGGTGTCCATAAAGCCCTTGACAATCAGGAAGCCCAGACCGGAACCTGCGGAATACACGATGATCATACCCACATGGCTGTTAGTCAGACCGATCATCTTCATAACAAAGTAGACTGCGATCATCAGAAGAGGACCGGGGAACATATTCAGAATCAGCGAAAAGCTCATCAAGCCCTTTCTTCCGTTAAAACGCATACAACTCATGGCGTAGCTGACCATCACCACAAAAATCGTGGAAATAATACAGGTGAATATGGCGATGATCAATGTGTTCTTGAACCAGGCCCCATACTGCACTACGGAATCCGGTTGAAACAGTATCCTGTAAAAATTATTCAAAGAATAACCCGTCGGGAAGAAGTGTGCAGTATTAATTCCCGGAAAGCTACTGAAAGCAGTCACCACCAGCCAGAGAATAGGAATCAGCCAAATGACAGCCAATATGGTCAGAAGCAGATGTGTGCCAATCATAGATATGGTCTTCTTAAATTTCATTATCTATATTCCTCCTCTCTGCCGCCTGCAATCATTCTGGAGAACGAAAGCAACGTAAATATTGCACAGATAATAAATACAATAATACCTATTACCGAAGCCATCTTATAGTTGTAATACTCATTGGTCAATCGAAACAGCCAGGTAACCAGCAAATCCACTTCCTTCGCATTGGAAGCCGCCAACTGCTGATCGGAAGTGATAAACACATCCTGCGTCAGCAGATAGATTACATTAAAGTTATTGATGTTCTTGACAAAATCCGTTATCAGCGCAGGCCCCTGAACGAACAATACATAGGGCATGGTGATCTTACAGAAAATCTGGAATTTATTAGCGCCGTCCAGCCTTGCGCTCTCAATCTGATCCGTGGGGATATTCATAAGCACGCCCGTTGCAATCAGCATCTGATAAGGCACACCCACCCAGATATTGATGAGAATAATCATAACCTTGGCCCAGTTGGGATCTGTCAGAAACGGAATATAATTCACTCTCACCAGGCCGATTCCCCGCAAAACTTGCGTCAGGCCGATGTTGGCACATATGGTATTCACAATACCGGAATCCGAAAAGAAATTTCTAACCAGCAGCAATGTCACAAACTGCGGCACCGCAATGGCTATCACGAACAGCGTTCTCCAAAAGGCCGGCCATTTGGTGGTAGCACTGTTGATGAGCTTTGCCAGCAGAATTCCGCCGATAAAGGTGGTGACTGTAGCCAACACAGCCCACAGCAACGTCCATCCCAGAATCTTTCTGAAGGCATAGCCAAAGCTGATGGTCATGCTGCTGGTAAACAGATTTTTAAAATTGTCAAACCCTACCCAGGTAAAGAGGGAATTGGGCGGCATATGCTTTTGGTCATAATTGGTAAACGCCACCGCAATCAATACCAGAATGGGGATAATATTCATCAGGACAACACCAACAGTGGGCAGCGCCAACAGAGTAATGTGAAATCTGTCATTCACCAGCGCCCTTAAATCTTCCCGGAAGGTGTTGATATGTTCGCCGTTTTGTTTCTTAAGCTGCAACCGATAGACAAGCTTGATATTCCAGATCCACAGCATAATAAACACAAAGATAAAAAACAATGTGATAACTGAAGTCAACAGAATCATAAAGGAATTGTCGTAGTCATTAATAGTGCTCTGCAAGGTCAGCGGGTCGAATTTCAGCTCCATCTGCACGTCTCCCAGAGTCCCAAATTTTGACAAACTCGGAACACCAAAAAGAACGACCAGTAGAATAAATCCAATCTCCACCGCCGTCATCAAAATACCGTTCACAATCTGTTTTCTGGCAAAATAGCCCGCCCCCATGATAACAGTGGACAGCTTCACCCAAATATCTCCCTTTGCCAATGCAGTGGCGAAGGTTGTTTTGTTGATCTTCTTTTTTTGATCCTTCTCCGCTTTCATGCCATCCCTCTCCTCTCACACAGTTTTTCAGTCAGCAAACGCCTCACTGCTACCTCATAATGCAGTGAGGCGTTACTGTCCATACCCCTGTTAATACTTATATCAAAACATTGTCGTTCTTACTCTGTCGTCCTTATTGTACAGGAGCAGTAATACCGCTTACTGTGTTATCAAGCAGTGTCTGAAGATCTGTGCCGTCGGGATTGCCGGAAGCAAGGATCTGTCCCAGTGTCTGTGCGGAAGTCCAGTACTGATTACCCACTCTCTGAGGAGTTGCATATGCTGCCTGTGCAGCCAGTGCGGAGATAGCGGGATCGTTCTGTACGGCATCGGAAGCTGCTGCCGCAAGATTTGCGGGGCCAAGGCCTCTCGCCTCATAACGTGCAACCTGAGTCTCTTCATTGGTCAGATACTCTGCCAGAATCATGGACCATCCCAGGAAATCAGAGTGAGGATTTACACCGATAAGCTTGTAGCCGGAGAAAGAAGACATCTGCTTCTGCTGACCTGCAACGGTGAATGTAGGAAGCTTTGCTGCCGCATAATTTTCACCCCATGCAGTCTGAGCGGTCTCTGCTCTCCAGGTTCCGTTTACACATGCACAAATGGTTCCCTCTGTAATAGCTGTAGCCTGATCCTGGTCGGTCATGTCTACGAACACACCTGTCTCAAACAGATCCAGAATTGCCTGCGCCACATCAGTTCCTCCTGCTGCATTCCATGTGCAGCCGTTGGTGCCGTCATCGTTAAGAGTAAGATCATAACCTGCGCCCTTGAACAGAGAGTAGATATACCAGCCGTCAGATACATTCATGGCGATCTTTCTGCCTGCCTTCTTTGCAGCCTCGATCATAGCATCCATGGACTGTACATCCGCCTCGGTAAATACAGAGGAGTCATAGAACATGAAATAGCCATTGTCTGCCGTCATGGGATATGCATAGAGCTTTCCGTCTATGGTTGCTGCCTCAATGGAACCTGCGGCATTTGCACTTTTCACATCGAAAGTATAAGTAGCAGCCACCTCATGCAATGCACCTGCATCTACCAGCTCAAGAATCTGATCATCTGCGAAAGCATATACATCAGGACCAGCCTCTACATCCACCAGAATGTCATCCTTTGCCTTGGATTCTGACTCAGCGCCCAGCATGATGTCAAAATCTACATCAGGATACTGTGCCTTGAAGTCCTCGATACGTCCCAGAGTGAAATCCTGATCCTCCTCGGACGCCCACACGGTGAGCTTCACAGTTCCGTTGGTGTTCGCAATCAGATTCGCAATGATATCGTCGTTCGAAACCTCGGGAGACTGACTGGAAACCCCAGGGGTGCTGCCAGGCTGGCTGGACTGGGAAGGGTTATTGCTCTTGTTGCCGCATCCGGCGAGCAGCCCTGCTACCATAGTGCCTGCCAGCACCAATGATAATAATTTCTTTCTCATAATAATGTCCTCCTTATTTTGTAGAGTTTTCACTCTCATTCCGACACGTTTTGCGCAATCGGTTGTTCTCTGTGTGCCCATCTTATCATTCCTGGAAAAATCTGTCAATATCCTTTTCGATTTTTTTGACAATTTTTCCAAGTTCTGGCATCAGTTTTTATCTAGTTTGCACAAGTTGAACGTAGAAGTGGAAGTGAAAGTGGAATAAGAGAAGAAGCTGCAAACGATAAATGAACACAATCTTACTGAGTGGAGCCCTTCAGCGCTACCTCATAGTTCAAATACGTAATTTCTTCCACCGCCTCTCCGGCAATCAGGCGGAACAGATTCTTCGCCGCCACCATACCCAGATTTCTGGGATCATATCGCAGAGACGTCACAGCAGGGGTACTGTTTTCCAAAAGAATGCTGTCATAGAAGGACGCCACTTTGACCTGCTCCGGTATGACAACACTGTCATTTTTTAGCTTTTCTAAAACATTGCTGCAAATTCGGTCATCCATACAGATAATGCAATCCACCTGACTGCGCAGGCAGTCCTCCACGGCATGCTCCACATCTATCCGCTCTATGCAGTCCATATAGACATAGGCATCTTCAGTCATTTCACCATTTGCCCGAAGTCCTTCCAGAAAACCTTCTTTTCTGGTTTCGTTTACCACATGATTACTGTCCCCGCCAATCAGGGCCAGCTTTTTCAAATCCTTCATTATCAGAATGGAAGTCAGCTCCCGACAGGCCGCCCTGTGGTCATTGTCAATCTGTATCACATCCGGGACAGGAGTGCTTCCAATGACTACAAAGGGAATATCCATGCTCTTCAGGAAATTTACCCGCTCATCCTCCACCAATGTGCGCCCCAGTATCACGCCGTCCACTTTATGATTCAGCACAATACGGGCCAGCTGAGACATGTCCCTGTCATAAACCATGGTCAGCAGAATATCGTAGTCCTGGGCAGCCGCCACCTCACTGATTCCCAACATGCATCGCTGAAAGAACGGCAGGTCCGTCACGCCGGAATCCCCGGGGATCACCCACGCGATATTGTAGGTCTTAAGCTGAGCCAGCCCCCTTGCCATGGGATTGGGATGATAATTATATTTGTCAATATACGCCAGAACCTTCTCTCTGGTCTCGGCCCCAATCCTGCCCTTGCCGGATATAGCTCTGGAAACAGTGGTTTTGGAGATGTTCAACGCCTCCGCTATATCCGAAATGGTCATACGACCGGATTCCTTTATAATCTGTCCATTATTTTCCGACATATACCTCATTCCTCTCTTTTGGGCTTTGAGCAACTTGTTGCGCAAATGAATTGTCTGTAGTTTAGCAACTTTCCTGCCGACTGTCAACATTTTTCGCACTTTATGTATAATTGTTGTAACAGTTCAACCTGAAATATTGCGAATGCTATTCCAACAATGTCGGTGGAAGAAGGCCGGGATGGCTTAGCAGGCGGGCTTCTTCCGCCTCGACATCGACTGAAATATGGTCCTTGCAATATCTCAGGCTGGACCGTTACCAACTGTTATCGTTTCACACATTTTTCCATACATTTTAATTGACTTTTTGCCAAAACTGGTATAAGTTAAATTCATAACAGATGCGTAACCGATTGCGCGGAATGGAGGCGTAACATGACACATACTTCACTTTTAGCACAGCAATTTGCCGATGGCACACAGGATCAGCTGCTTACAGATATTTATGTAGACCACAGTCGAATTCCCTATCAGAGAGAACGCTATGTCAATGCTGTCAATACCTATGTCCAATGTTTTGGTCAGGGGGAGGCCGCCATTTACTCTGCTCCCGGCAGAAGCGAGATCGGCGGCAATCACACGGATCATCAACGCGGTCAGGTTCTGGCCGCAGGTATCAATCTGGATGCCATAGCCATAGTCGGCCAGACTGATGACGGTGTGATCCGAATAAAATCTGATGGTTATGATATGCTGACCATTGACACCAAGGCTTTGGCTCCCGTGGAATCCGAGAAGGAAACCACCGCCGCATTGATTAAGGGTGTGGCCGCAGGCATGGAACAGCACGGCTTCCGCATCGGCGGCTTTCAGGCCTATGTCACCAGCGATGTACTAATCGGTGCGGGACTTTCCTCCTCCGCCGCTTTCGAGGTTCTCATCGGTACCATTCTCTCCGGTCTGTATAATGACATGCAGGTATCTCCCATCGAGATCGCCATCATCAGTCAATACGCGGAGAATGTCTACTTTGGCAAGCCCTGCGGTCTGATGGACCAGATGGCCTGCTCCGTGGGAAGCCTGGTGCATATCGACTTTGCGGACACCGCCAAACCTGTTGTGGAGAAAGTGGAATTCGACATGGATAAAGCAGGCTACAGCCTATGCATCACAGATACCAAGGGCTCCCATGCAAATCTCACCGCCGATTATGCGGCTATTCCCGCAGAAATGAAGGCTGTTGCCGGCATGTTCGGAAAGGAAGTACTGACCGAGGTCTCCGAGCAGGAAATCCTCGCCGCTATCCCGCAGATTCGAGAGGCTCAGGGAGACCGGGCTCTCCTGCGCGCTCTGCATTTTTATGAGGAAAACAAACGTGTCATGGCAGAAGCAAACACCCTGAAAGCCATGGATATCAAGACCTTTCTGGAGACAGTGAAGGCTTCCGGCGCCTCTTCCTTCCAGTATCTGCAGAATGTCTATACCAATCATGACATCACCTCCCAGAACATGTCCGTGGCTCTGGCCGTCAGCGATATCACTCTGGGAAGCAATGGTACAAGCCGCGTCCACGGGGGCGGTTTCGCCGGAACCATTCAGGCATTCGTGAAAAATACCGCTGTGGAAACATATAAAAACGCGATGGACGCCGTCTTTGGAGAGGACTCCTGTAAAGTCTTAAAAATCCGCAAATACGGCGGCATGAAAGTATTATAAGCTCAGAGAGGAGATTTCAGGATGATGATAAATCAATTGATTGCGGAGCTGACAGCCTATGGCATACAGAATGGCCTGGTGAAAGAAGCCGACAAAATTTACACCATCAACAGACTGCTGGAACTGTTTGGACTGGATGAATATCAGGAGCCGGACAGCGGAAATGCTGCCGCTCAGACTATAAGACCCGTGGCTGAAATTTTAGAGGATATGGTACAATATGCCGTAGAACAGGGGATTTTGGAGGAAGACACCATCACTATGCGGGATTTGTTCGACATGAAAATCATGGGACTGCTGACGCCGCCCCCTTCCGCTGTCATCAACTTCTTCCGGGAAGCCTATGCCATTTCTCCCATGGAAGCCACAGATTTTTATTATCACTTCAGTAAAGCTACCAACTATATCCGCACAGACCGGATTGCCAGAGATGAAAAATGGGTGGCTGACACAGAATTCGGCCCCATTGACATCACCATCAATCTCTCCAAGCCCGAGAAAGACCCCCGGGACATCGCCCGGGCAGGTCAGGCCAAAAAATCCGGCTATCCCGCCTGCCTGCTCTGTCGGGAGAACGAGGGCTATGCGGGAACCTTCACCCATCCCGCCAGACAAAACCACAGGGTGATTCCCATCACTCTCTCCGGGGAGCCGTACTATCTCCAGTATTCGCCCTATGTTTATTACAACGAGCACTGCATTATTTTCAACGAAAAACACATTCCCATGAAAATAGACCGGGCCGTATTTGTAAAGCTCCTGGATTTTGTCCGACTGTTTCCCCATTACACGGCGGGCTCCAATGCCGATTTGCCCATCGTGGGAGGCTCTATCCTGAGTCATGACCACTTCCAGGGCGGCAACTATACCTTTGCCATGGCAAAAGCGCCTTATGAGTCCTACTTCACCTTAAAGGATTACCCCGATATCACGGCAGGCATCGTAAAATGGCCCATGTCTGTTATCCGGCTTCAGGGAAAGGATACCGCTGCTATCGCCGATGCCGCAGATCATATTTTAAAAGCCTGGAGAGCTTACACGGACGAGGACGCCTATATCTATGCCTACACGGATGAGACACCTCACAACACCATCACCCCCATCGCCAGAATGCATGGAGATTTGTTTGAACTGGATCTGGTGCTGCGCAACAATATCACCACACCGGAGTGCCCTATGGGACTTTATCATCCCCACGCGCAGTATCATCATATCAAAAAAGAAAATATCGGCTTGATTGAAGTCATGGGTCTGGCAGTGCTCCCCGCCCGTCTGAAGCAGGAGATTACAGAGCTGGAGGACGCTATCCTGAACAATAAAAATATCCGGGAAAATCCCTCTATTGAGAAGCATGCAGACTGGGTGGAGGAATGGATCGGAAACTACTCCGTCACCCCTGAAAATCTGCACTCCATTATCCAGAATGAGATCGGCAAGGTTTTCGCTCAAGTTCTGACCTGTGCCGGAGTATACAAAAATACGCCCGAAGGGCGCGATGCCTTCGGACGCTTTATTCAGACATTATAATTTGAAAATCTTAAAATTTATAACAGTTCAGCCTGAGACATTGCGAGAACTATATTCAGTCAGTGTTGAGGCGGGAGAAGCCTGCCAAACTATCCTAGTCTTCTCCCGCCGACACTGTTGAAACAGCATTCGCACTGTCTCCGGCAAAGAAACACCACGCGAGATTCAGCGGGAGACATGCCATCACCGGCAGCATATAGCGTATCAGTGCATTCACCGGAGAAATCAGACAAATCAACACACATCCCACACAAGGAATAAGCAAAAATAAATCCTGTCTCTTTTTGCTCCCCAGAAGGTATGCACACATTCCAATCAAAAAGAAATTGTGCATACCGCAGCTATAGAGACTGCTGACAACAGGCAGATGACTCATCCACAGATGAACCTGTTGAATTCTCTCTCTCATCCATCCATTCTCCATCACAAACCATGGATTAAAATCCATTCCATCCCATGGCCAGCTTTCACCGATTCCATAGACACCGATTCCCTCCCAGAAACACTCCCTGTCAGGATAAAAATATCCATAGGTATGATTCAGAAAAGCCTGCACATAAGTACCCGGATGCTTTAGAAACTGCCTTGCCCAGACGCTCAGATAGGCCTCAAGCGCCTCCCTGTCCGGACGATATGCCACACAATCCTTCACCGGGTCTGAAATCTCAGGCTGATAGAGTGCAGCGACCTCTCGCAATTCTACTTCAAATATGCCCTCCAGAGCCTTCCGCTCCTCGTCCGTCACCTCATCGTAATGCTCCGAGAGATATCGCGCTGTCTGCTGAAGAGGCACCGACAGCATCTCCCGCACAGAGCCGCCCTCCACCCCATACAAATGCATTACACCACTATTGATAAGAACGCCCAAAAGCGCTCCCGCAAGCATCGTCAGATACAGTCTTTTATATTTCCTGCACAGCAAAAATCCCGCTGCCACCGTAAAAAGAATCAGATGCAGACCATTGTTCCGAAAGAATACCGGCAATAGACTCACAGCACCCAGCGCAATCGTGAGTCTCCGTGTTCCGACGCCCTCCCCTCGCGCTATGATATCCGCAGAAAGCGCCGCGAAAAGAATGAATACAATATAAAACATAGAATCCTTCACCATGGTATAGCCATACATCTGAAATACGGAAAACAAGGAAAAATATACCAGCGCACCCCAGCGTATCACCACGGGCGTCCTCATTCTTCCCAGCACGGACATCGTATAGGCAAAGACCAGACATTGCAGAAAATATTGCGTGCCCGTATACATAAAAAAGGCCAGATTATCATTTTTAAACAACAGCTGACCCAGACAAAGGACTCCGTCCATAAGCCGAGATGCCATCACCGGATAATGCGCGTCCCAGTCTCCTGACCGCATATTTGAAAGCTGCCTGTAGGCGTCCGCCTCCAGCGTGCCCGGGAAAAAGCTGATCAGGACAGGAAGGGAACAAATCAACATCACTGCCAGCGGAACAAGAAAAGGATGCTTCTCAAACAAAAGCTCTTCCGCCCTGCCCCGGCAGTCTCTACGGAATACCTTCTCTCCACGCAAAAGCCAGACTATAAAAAGCACCCCGCCCCGATATAAAAAATAAAATCCCAACACCTCCGCAAGCGCCCCGCAAATTACAGCCGGACTTCCCACAATCAGGCTCCAATTCCCGGCGGTCTGATAGCTTTTACCCACCACTGTGCAGACGCTGAAAAAAGCCGCCGACAAAGCAAGCCACCTGTTTTTGCACAGCCCGCTCCCTTTAACAACCCGAAATGCCGCTGCTAATCCTATAAAGACCAAAAGGGATGCAATTCCCCAGCCGTCCACTGTCAATGCATAAGTTCCAAAAAACGCCTGTACCAAAACTGCCATGTCCTCTATTACTCCAAAACCGCCGGAAGCTCTGCGGCAACCTGCGCCTCGCAGTCCCGCATGGCCTGAATGGTCTTCTCCAGCAGCTCGTCCAGCTCCCATCCCAGACGCTCTGCACCGGTTGTAATGATCTCCCGGGAACAGCCCGCCGCAAATTTTTTATCTTTGAACTTTTTCTTAAGACTTTTGAGCTCCATGTCCTCCACACTCTTAGAAGGGCGCATTAAGGCCGCCGACCAGATAAGACCCGTCAGCTCGTCCGCTGCAAACAGCACCTTTTCCATCTCATGCACAGGCTCTACATCACAACAGATTCCATAGCCATGAGAGCAGACCGAATAAATCATATCCTCCCCTACGCCGCCTTCCCGCAAAAGCTCCGGCGCTTTGATGCAGTGCTCCTCCGGATATAGCTCAAAATCAATATCATGAAGCAGTCCTGTGATGCCCCAATATTCCTCCTCGTCGCCATAACCAAGTTCTCTGGCATACCAGCGCATCACACCCTCCACAGTGAGTGCATGCTGAATATGAAAGGATTCCTTATTATACTTTTTCAGAAGCTTCAGCGCTTCCTCTCTGGTCAAATTGCTCGTTCTCATCTACTTCTCCTCCACTATCTGAATCTGGCAGACTTTCATAGCCTCCAATGCCCGCATATGGCTTTCCACTGTCACCCCGGCACAACAATCTGCATCCACAAGAATCGGAACCTCCGGGAGATTTGCCTTTAAAATCATTGCGTTAGAAATGACACAAATGTCCGTACACAGACCGATGAGCGTCACGCTTTCTATGGTTTCCCGCTCATTCAATTCCCTCAGTCTCTCTCCAAGCACCACACTGCCAAAGGCAGGCTTGTCTATAGGCTCTTCTTTGAGCAGAGGAGCCACCTTTGGGCAAATCTGCCAGCCATCCGTCCCTTCAATACAATGCTCTACCGGAAGATTTTTTCCCTCCTGAGTCTTTAAATAATCGCTTTGATGTGTATCTCTGGTGGCAAGCACCATACCGTCAAAATTTTTAATTTTTTCCACTACCCGGGGAACAATTGCCTGAGCCTCCGCAGAACCAAGAGCGCCGTCAACAAAGTCATTCTGCATATCTACAACCACAAGTATCTTCATAAACTCTCTCCCGACTTCCAATTTTCACAACACTACTTTTTGATGCCCGGGACTGCACAATCGCTGCCCCGGGCATCTGTCTACTCTTATATCAATTTCATTAATTCAAAAGCTTTACATTCAGAGTGAACTGGGACCCCTTGGTCTTGTTCATCTGATTTCGATACTTAGCCTCCAGCTTCACACTGTATTCCGTGTTGGCTATCAGCAGATCAGGTCTCACCAAGGTCACTTTGGCGGTCTGCGTAGTCGGGTCAAACGTCACCCTAAACGCCTTTTTCACATTGTCCGGATTACTGTCGGACAGAATGACATTATTCATCACTGCCGTCTTCTCCGTGGTCTGGGTAATCTGAATCTCCTGAGACCTCATAGGGCTATTTGCAGCCACACCTGCGTACAGCGTAGTTGAAGTTACATTTGTCTTAATCTTGGGAAGCGTCTGCTTGGGCTTAATGGAGAGGTCTTTACTCCAGGTGGACTCTCCCTCCGCTGCTCCCTCCAGTATAATTCCTATGCGCAGCTTATGCGTTCCCGAATCCAGTGCTGAATTGTCCTTGGCTAAAATCTCAACACTTACAATACCTCCCTCTTCATCCGTCTTAATCTCACCGAGTCTAAAATTCGTCAGAGGAATCATATTGTTCTTGCCATTGACTTTGTTCAGTTCTCTCACATCGATATCGGCAATCTTCGCACTGGTATTTCCAGCCTTCAGTGTATAGACAATGCCGCTGCCACTGATGGGATTGATGCTTCCGCTGGCCTTTACTGTCAATTTAGCTGCTGAATTGATAACCTTCACCGAAATCGTGAAAGGCTGAATATCTACCTCAACACCCTCAACCATTGTCTTCAGGCCGGAAATCCTATATTTATAACTCCCTGTCTTGCGAACAGTATTCGTCTGCTGCACACGAATCTTGGTGGCATCTTCATCGAATGTAAACACAAAGGAATTACTTGCCTCCTGCGCTGCTGCGTTCGTACCTTCAATTACCACTCCCTGACTTAAAATAGTTACAGCACCATTTCCGCTAGGCATATTCTTGATGGTATAGGAGGTGACAGCTGTCTCTCTGCCCACATAACGATTATTCAGCGTCACAGTGGCAGGCTTTAAAGATGCAGTCAGCTTCTTGTCAATGACCTTCACGGTGACAGTCACATCTTTCACATTCTCCTGTGTGCCGTCTGTATACTGCACATGCGGCGTCATGCTGAACTTATAGCTTCCAGCCTGTACTACAGCACTGGCAAATACGGTCAGCTTCTTATCCGTATCAGAATAATCAATGTGAATATTACCTGCATCATAAGAGAGTGTATCCTTGCCTACAAATCGGATATTTTCCATATCGAGTATGGTGACATCTGCCTGATTCAAGCTGACGTCCGTACTTTCTTCCTTACCCACACACAGATTATTCAGTGTCAGAGTTGTCTTCTTGAGCTTCGCCTTGGGAGCGTTGCTGTTCACACTCAGATTAAAGGTGAACTTCATAGGCTCATTCCAGGTGTCCATCTCCACATTGACAACCGCCTTGCCTTTCTGAGCACTCTTAATCTTCAGAACAATTTTATCTGTAGCCCTTGCCGCAGCCGTATCCAAATTTTCAAACAGTCCCAGAGTAGTGCCAGCGGAGGACTCATCAAAGCTCAATGCATCCAAATTCTCCAGCGAGATAGGCTTCTTGGTCTTCTTGTTCAAAAGCTGCAGCTCCATCTCGTAGCCTTTACTATAAGCATTGACTGTCGCCTTTGTCTGGGAGAGCACATAGCCCGGCTTGGTGTTCTGAGTAGGCACAGTAATCTTCACATAACAGGGAGCATATCCCTCGTACTTAATCTGCAGATATCCCTTAGTAACCACCTTGTTCTTGGCATCTTTAATCAATTCATTGGCGCTTCGGCTGATGACACCATTCGCATCCACATCAAAATTATTTGCCAGCGGATCTATAGGCTCAGAACCCGGAGACTTATAATTTGCCTCGGACACCAGTTTATATGTCTCTACCTTCAGCGTCTTCTGGTTCTGAGTGATTGTTACCTCTCCGCGATCAGACGCATCTGCCAAGTGGTTAAAGAACAGATTAATCTTGCCGCTGAGCTTAACAGTAGGCTTTAATACCTTATTCGTCAGCACCAGCGATTTGATGGGCGTGCGGAACTGCTCTGTCACATAAGCGCCATTGTCTGTCTTATAGACATAATCACCCTGAATATATGCTTTACTATAAGTCTTGCTGCTCCTGCCGTCGAGGTAATTGCGCCCTTCCTGCGTAAGCTCTATGAAAGGCCTGCCGTCCCGGAGTCCAATAGAGACATAATCAAGCGGAGCAAAGTCCTCGACCTTCTTGTTGCTGACAAGCTCCACAACTGTAAGACTGGCCAAATCCACCTCATAGCCATACACAGACAACAAATCAAATGCCATACCGGTTCCCGGATCACAATTGGAATTGACAGTCAGTGTGCTCTGAACCAGTCTGGGAGTGACATCAATCACACGAATGATGATATTCTCCTCATAATAAGTCACTTTGTTCTTGCCGGTCTTTCCGTTAGTGACAGAAACCGTCACGGATGTCTCGCCCACAACACCCTGCTTTACACGGATAACATTGGAATTGTTGCCCACAACCTCATTGTCCACGTAAGCCAGCTCTTCGTTAGCGGATTTCCACTCAGAACGCACATAGAGATTTCTGGTATCGTTCACCTCCGTGGCCTTCAGATTGACAGTAAAGTGCTGCTCTGCTGAGCTCAGATTACTCTTGGTATACTGAACTACTGTAATGTCCTCGCCATCAAAAGTCTCCGAGGTCACTTTCGCCCGATTTAAATCGGTGTACTCCAGATAAATATTGTCATAATCGATATTGGATTCCTGATCTACTTGCACCTTGAAGGTGATCTTCTTGCTGGTATCGTCCTTCATGGTCGCAGTGATGGTGGAAGTACCCTTACCGCGGGCATACACTACACCTTTGGAATCCACGGTGGCAACTGTAGTCTTGCTGCTGTTATAGGTAAATGCCCAAGCGCCCAGCTCGTAGTAAGTGCTGGCTTTCTTACCCTCTATCACAAGTCTGCAGGACATGCCTGTCTTATCAAATATGAGCAGCTTGCCCTTGCTGTCCCAGTCAAAGGGCATCTGCGAATCAGTCTGCTCAAAACTTGTTCTCAAAGCACTGTAAGATGTGGAGGTACTCTCAAAAGGTACATAGAGCTCAACATCCTCGTCCGGCATCTCAAACGTAAAGGTTCTGCTTGCGGTGCCTGTGGTAACTTCCTCCTTCAGTGTGGTGATTTCTTCACCATTATAGGTAAAGCCGTAAGCTCTCAGGCGCTGCCCCTCCACGGGAGTGACCTTCACCTCAATAATCTCTCCTGCTCTTGCAGTTTTCTTGGACAGCTCCACAGCTCCCTTGTCCGCATAATTGTTCGGCTTAATGGTAATCTTATGGGACGGGAACAATGTTTTAAAGGTATAACCCTTCGCATTAGCATAATCCTGAACTGTTCCGTCATAGCCCTTCAGGGTCAAAGTCTTCTGATTAAAAGCATCCTCCGCTATGACAATGTCACTCTCACCGGCGGAATTGCTGCCCTTCTGGTTGATAGTGACCTCTGTGAGATTCTGACAGTCCGCAAAGGCGCCGCTCTCGATGGCATTCACTCTGTCAGTCACAGTAATTTTTTTCAAACCGGAGTTGAAAAAAGCTTCCTTGCGGATGACCGTACAATCTCTGGGTATCTCAATGGTGGTCAGCTTTGTACAGTTCTTAAACATGCTGGCAGGTATTACGGCCATATTCATATGAAGCCGCACAGTAGCCAGATAGGTACAGTTCTCAAATACGGAAGTACCCCATGTTGTAATGCTTGCGCCTGATTTATTATTCAGTTCGATTGTTTTAATACCGATTCCCGAAAATGCAAAATCGCCTAACTCCTTAAGCTTCTCGCCCCAACCAATAGAAGCCAGCTGAGTACAATTTCTAAATGCACCGTTGCCGATGTCCTCCACATTGTGCAAGGCAACATTCGTCATGGATGAACAATTGCCAAACGCGGAATCGTCAATCCGGGTCACCAGA
>JAIDDH010000091.1 GCA_029055435.1 Acetatifactor sp. | reverse complement strand
CTGCTAAAGCAGCGTTAAACATTTTTGGAAACAGACATACTGCACGGCAACGGAATCTCCATTCAGAAAGACAAGCGGAATTTAGTTTGACAGACTTGCTTCCGGTTGTCTGTTTTCCATGCAGAAAAACAAACTGTTTCATAAATATCATACTACTTCTTAGAAAAAATGCCAAAGAAAAAGTTGGCTGAATCCTACATTTTCTTTGGCATTCAAGTATCAAGATACTGCCGTAGCTAAAAGTATTTTAATCCTATCCCTCCCCAAGCCCTCCCCCTTGATATTTCAATCCTTCCCGCGACTGTCCATGACATTTCCCGGCTTAGATAGACTACCCCTATCACAAAAACAAAGCGGCTGCCGCACGAATCATGTTCGTTAAAGCGACAACCACTTTTATCAACCTTTTAACTGCCATTAGCCTTATATTCTCTTTTTCACGAAGCCTTCTTTGCTTTAATCAGTTTCTTGTTTTCATACATACGGACATCTGCCTGCTGATATACGTCCATCAGCATTTCCTTCTCCTGGAGCTTGTCATAGACCGCATAGCCGCTGGCGATACTGATGCGGAAGGGCTGTCCCTTCACAGCGTTATAGTCTTCCATAGCCTTTGTAAAACAGATGCCTACCTTTTCACAGCGGTCGATCACATCCTCGCCGCACAGGATGCCTACGAACTCATCGCCGCCGATTCTGTAGCAGGTGCCTCCTGCGGTTTCCACTGCCGTCTTGATGATTTCGGCGCTGCATACCAGCAGCTCATCCCCCTTCTGATGGCCCTGATTGTCATTTACAAGCTTCAGGTCGTTTACATCAAACATAATAATAGCAATTCCGGGAAGCTGCTGCTTTTCTTTTTCGAGCTCCACCAGCCGCTCCTGAAAAGCTGTCCGGTTGCCAATGCCCGTCAGACCGTCCCGGTAGGCAAGCTGGCTGACAAACTCCGACTGCACTCCAAGTTTTACTGCATTGATCATCTTCTCCAGACTGGAGCTTCCATAGCACAGTATGAAAATCAGCAGGCCGATGCGCACAAACATGGCGCTGTCGCCGTTGCTGCCTATGTAATACCTCATGATATCGATCACTGTGGCGAAACAAATTCCCATGAGCCCAATGGTCCTCAACGCCTTATAGACGTTCCTGATCTTGCTTTTCCCCGCCCGATAGGCATTCTTCAGGATAGAATACAGCAGGAGGGACGTCGAGAGCACCAGCACAATATGAGAAAAGGTCAGTGTCTCATGATAGTCCAACACCCCTGTAAAATGCAGGGCAGCGCAGATGATAAACTCCGCCACGGACAGTCCGCAAATCCCCGGAACCACCATTTTGTGTTTAAAACCGAAAGCCGCATCCAGATAAAGCACCAGCGGAATGGGAATCATGATCAGGGAACAGCAGGACAGAAGCTGCAGAAGCCTGCTGTCGTCCGTATAAAACTGCAGCAGATTTGTCTCCACCAGACACCATGTGGCAATGCTTATGGCGAACAGTCCCAGATAAAGCAGCTCGTGATTTTTATGCATCTGCAGATTAGCCGGGATATCGGCAACAATCAGCAGCAGCCCCGCAAACAGCATGAGCAGGCAGGTGGAAAAAGCCACCGCCTTGCCGGTAAAGGTACTGACGATCTCCCCGGCCGCTGCTCCCAGATAAAGATTGTCCATACATGCCCGGCCGCTCGCATACACGGTATGAAAACGCAACTCCACAACTTTGCCCGCATCACTGAGGTAAAGCGGGACATAATTCCACCTTGTGCCGGAGGATTTATTATAGACGCTGCTCTCCCTAAGCTTCGGCTCATATCGCAGCTGTCCGTCCACATACACCTGATAGTTGATGTTTTTTGTCCGGAAACACAGAGAAAGCCCCTCCCCCAGGTCATCCGGCAATCTGCGATAGACGCTCTGTTCCCGATAGGGCTCCACAGAGGGAAGCTTATTTAAACGGCTGACGTCCGCCGCACTGCCATCCTCCAGATACCACCCCTCATCAAAGGCGATATTGCCCTCAGAAAGCAAATCCGCCGGCGACTGCCCACGGTTTGTCACTGCAGTCCATATCACCATGAAAATAAAAAGGGCGGCCATAATAATATAGATAATGTGGTAAATTCGGTTTTTCTTTATATTTGTGTTTTCCATCCTGGTCCTTTACTCCCTATTCGATATAATCCGTATTTCTTTTCTGCTCTTTTTAAATGTTACATCCCGATACTCGGAATGCAGTGTCTCCCGCACACCATTTATGATAATGACACATCCCACATTGGCAAGCCCGCCAACGATAATTTTCCCCTCCGCAGAACGTCTGTTGATATCGATAAGCCGCTCCCGCTCCGTAGAAATCTCCTTTAATTTTAGCTGGTATTTGATTTTCCTGCGCATCTGCTCCGCTTTTTGCTGATTCAGGTCAGGGGTGGCAGGCTGGTTCTTTAGCTGATAGGTAATGCGATCCAGAATGCGCATGGCATCTGTCATGTTATCCTCATATTCTTTCGCCATGCGGTCGATTTCCTCCATCTTGTATTTGAATTCACGGTCCAGACCGATAACCAGCTGCGTAGTTAACCCGGCACGGTTTCCGATAGAAGCCGCCGAAATCTGCTCCACCGCCGTAACCGTGCCTCCAATGATAGTGCCTCGATTACCGGCGATGACCACACTCTGTCCCGATTCCACTTCACAATTCAATATGGCTCCTGTGTTGACTTCATTTCCGGCAAAAACCTGTGTCTGCTCTAAAAAACGTGCCATAACATTACCGCCTGCACGAATGACGCCATTCCCCGAACCCTGCATCCCGTTTTTTAAGATAACATCGTTTCCCGCAAAAAGGTTCGCCGTTTCCACATGTCCGTTTACGGTAATGTTTCCGGTTGTCTTCACGGTAACACCTGCGAATACATTGCCCTGTACCAGCACATCCCCATGAAAATCCACATCCCCGGTAGCGGCATCCAAATTGCCTTCTATCACATAGATCGGCGTTACGGTCAGACAGTTCCCTTCCAGCGTGACATTCCCCTCAGTGCCGGCATAATACTGGCAGCCGATTTCATCCGGCTCACAGCGGTTACACTGCAGCGGCGGCAATTCTTTTCCCTCATAGGCCTCAATGATATTCCCCAGGACATCCCTGCCGGTCACAGCCGGCCGGGCCAAATGATAAGTGACGAGAAGCTGCCCTTCTGTCACAAGCTCTATCTTCCCCAATACATTGTAATCTACCGAGCCATCCGGCAGAATGATCGGCCTTGTTTCAGGCTGTGGATTAAAATGGTATTCAAAAAAGCCGTCACGGCCGTCTTTTGCGACAGTGCCGGTCGCAATGATGGTCTCCTCATAATTCTGCTGCCCCTGTGCAAGCTCTTCCAATGTTTTTTCTCTGATACCAGAAACAATCCCGTTCTCCTTTAACAGACCGCGAAGCTCCTCTGCGGAAAAGCAGCGATATAAAGTAAGCAGGGCCTCCATCCGTGTTTCGTTGATGCGCAGGAGATAATCCGAACCGTTTACAATAATCGGTTCCCCCCTGACGATTCCCTCATTAGATTGGTCGGGCGTCGTTTCCTCCGCTACAGTGCGGTTCCCGTCCTCACTCTTGGAAATGTGTCGATCATCCGGCGTAAGGAACCTGCTTTTCTCCGACTCATTTTTTTTCTTTCCTGCCTGCTTAAAAAAAAGCATATCGAATCTCTCCAATCCAAAATATTTTAAGCTCCCTCAGCCTTTCACCGATAGTCAGTCCGGAGAAGGGAAGTCTTTCACCGCTTCTGAAATATCGGTCCCGGCCCCGACCTTCGTCAGCATCTGCCACCATGCAGCACGCGCCTTGTCCCATTCGGGAGTAATCTGATAATAGTCACCCATGTATGGCGTAAAAATGCTGTATTCCGTCATAAGCATATCATTTTCATATATATTATCCATATCCCGCACCGGCCAGTAGGAAGACGCCCTTACTGCCCGGGTGTATGGAACATCATTTTCTGTCATATAGCGGATAAAGGTTTTCGCTGCCATAATCCGTTCTTCACTGCCATTGTCAAAAATACCAAAACCCCAGATACCACCCTGAAGCTTCGGCGCATCTGCGTCAGTCGGAAAAGCCATCGGAAAAACTTCAAAATCCAAATCCGGGTGGTTGATGGTCTGTTGAACTTCCATGGACACATTCCAGCAAAAGCACATGGCTGTTTCTTTTTTGCAGAACAAATCAATTGCATCGGTAGCGGTAAACTCAGGTTCAAAGGTGATACCCTCTAAATCATAAAGAAGCTGCAGGGCTTTCCTGTTCTCTTCGCTGTCAACTGTATAAAATGTGTGCTCTGCATCGGTAAAAGTGCCTCCATACAGATTGTTCACCAGAGCGCGTGTCCCCTGGTCGCCGCTTTGATTTTTACAGTATAAAACACCCGCGCTCCTATTCTGTCCCTGAGCAGTTTCATAAGCATTCAGAGCCTGAACCGCTTCAATAAAATCCTCCGTCGTCCAGGTATGTGTCTCTTCATCAATGTACTGAAGGGCTCCGGCCTCCTGGAACATATCATAATTAATGGCCATACAGTGTGCGGACATGCAGATTGGAAATACATAATAATCTCCGTCTCTGTGCCGGCACGCCTTTCTTATGTTATCATATACTGCATCGGCCGTATCAGATTCCCACAGGTCGGACAAATCAACCATCCAGCCCTTTTCACCCCAGTTTGCCACAAGGCGCTCCGGCCCTTCCAGAACCAGATCCGGCAAACATCCGTCTGCAGCCGCCTGATTGATTCTCTCATCTCCATTATCGTAATTTAAATATTCCACAGAAACATGGATATCGGGATGTTTTTTATGAAAATCAGCCAACATGCTGCCTACCGCCGTCGGGTTTCCCCAGTTTCCTATCGGATAAGTCCAGAAAACCAGTTCCGTATCTTCGCTGCCGCCATTACTGTCCTCCGATTCAATATCTGAAGTTTTGCCGCCGCAGGAAGACAAAAGAACCGCAGACAACAGAAAGCATGTCAAAGCATATATTCTTTTCATATTGTACTTTCCCTTTCCACTAATATTGACTCATTCATTTGGATCCATTAATATTGATTCTTAATGAAGATACTGTTCTAACAGGGAATGAACTTTCTGTGGGTCCAGAGGTTTTGCCATATGAGCATTCATACCACAGTCAAGACATTTTTGAATATCGTCTTTAAATGCATCTGCACTGACTGCAATAATCGGGATGGTCTGGGCATCTTTCCGTTTTAGCCTGCGTATTGCATCTGCCGCTTCAAAACCTGTCATAACAGGCATTCTGAGGTCCATTAATATGGCGTCATACCATCCCGGATCAGACTTTTCAAACAGTTCCACGCATAGCTGCCCGTTTTCTGCCCACTCCACTTCCAGTTCAAATGCGCAAAGCATTGCATTTGCAATTTCCCAGTTCAATTCGTTATCTTCTGCTACGAGTATCCGTCTGCCCTTTAATCCATCGTCAGATTCTTCTTTCTGTTCCGGCTGCGGTGCCTCCGTTTCCGTAAACTGGCGCAGACCATAATAAAGACTGGAGCGGAACAGAGGTTTTGAAATAAAACCACAGACATTGGTTTTTTCTATTTTTACCTCTAATTCATCCCATTCGCCGTCAGTGAGAACTATGATGGGCAGCTCCTGACTGAAACGGCCGGACAGCTCTTCGGCAGTCTTTATCCAATCCTGCCCCTGTACATCCCAATCCACCAGAATCATGTGATAGCACTCATTTTTGCTGCAGCGCTCTTCTATCATCCGGAAAGCCTGTTTGATATCTGTTGCTGACTCCGCCTTAAGCCCGATGGATTCCAACGTGGAGACGGCGAGATTTCCTGCTTTTTCATCGTTATCGATAACCAGGACATTCTGCCTGGGCAAAAGCAGTTTTTTCTCCTGGCGCGATGTTTTTTCCATGTCCAGAATAATGTGAAAATGACTTCCTTTTCCCTGTTCACTTTCTACGGTGATGGTACCGCCCATTGCGTCTACGATATGCTTGGTAATGGTCAGGCCCATTCCGGCTCCGGCCGTTTTATCCACACGGGCGTTGTCTTCTCTGGCAAACGCATCAAATATTTTATCCTGAAATTCGCTGGACATGCCTATGCCGTTATCCTTGACATGCAGGTGGGAACGTATATAGTCATCTCCTTTCGGAGAAGCCTCTTCATACAGGTCAACCTCAATGGTGCCGCTTTCCGGGGTGAACTTAACCGCATTTCCCAGAATGTTCAAAAGAATCTGGCTTAAGCGGACTCTGTCCGAGCACACATTTTCGTGATAGATATCATGTACATAAATGCTAAAATGCTGTTTTCTCTCCTGAATCTGCGGCTGGATGATTGTCTCGATATTCTGCATAATATCACGGACGCAGAGCGGTTCCATATTTAACATAAGCTTCCCGTTCTCAATTTTGGACATGTCCAGCATATCATTGAGCAAACCCAGCAGATGTCGGCTGGATATATGTATCTTTCTCAAACAGGAACGCACCCGGGACGGATTATCCAGACTGCCGATGGCAATTGATGTCATTCCCATAATTCCATTCATCGGCGTGCGGATATCATGACTCATATTGGAGAGGAATTCACTTTTCACCCTGTTGGAGCGCTCTGCCAGCAGCATTGCCTGCTCCGCGGTCTTCCTCGCTTCCTCCAATGCTCGCATATGCAATTTTGTCAGACGGTAGTATCCAAAAAAGACAAAAAGCAACGCGCAGATAATCAGGCTGCCGCCGCCAACAGAAACATAGACCCATTTTTTCTGGAGAAGATTTACTGTCTCATCCAGCGTATTGTGGGAAATTTTCAAAATCAGGTACCACTCTGAATTCGGAAGATTGGTGCAATAGACATTCCAAAATTTCCCCTCAATCAGAACTTCACTGGTATAATCCCTGCCGGCTTCCAACGCGTCGCGAAGTTCTTCTGCATACTGGGCCGGTTCTTTTCCATTATAGGTTTCATAAAGTCTTTCAACCCGCTCAAAATAATTTTCTTCTATGGCATTATTATTCAAAACATAACTGCCGTCCTTGCGGATAATCGAATATTCCATGCTGCCGCTTTGAATATTGGTTTCCAATGTATCATTGAGATAACTGCTCGGCAGTCCCGCAACCAGCGCAATACTCTTATTGCCGTCACTCATGGGATAAACAGCCGGTACGCCCATTAAAACAACCGGCGTTCCTGCCGCGTCTTTTCCGGCACAGACATTATATTTACCCTCTTGAACAGATTGGTGCAGATCTTCCGGGACATCCGCCGTCACCTGAGAGCCATATATCATATGAAAGTTTCCGTCCTCCGTATAAAGAGCCAGATATTCAAAGCCTGCAGAGCGCGCATTATAGCTCAGCCCTATCCGCATGGAGCTTTCTCCCGTAACGCGTCCCGGCGGAACAGAATCCACAAGCGATTCTACCTGAGACAGCCGAAGTTCAATGGCAGTTCCAAAATGGGATGATACCTGCTCACTGATTCCTGACATATAAAATACACCCAGATCTCTAATGGCATCTTCTCCCATAAGATTCACACAGATTGCCTGGATGATAAATATAAATATACAGAAAAATGATACCAGAACAAGACTTATATTCAGAAAACGTGTTGTTCTTTTTTCCATGATTCCTATCTCCAAAAAGTAATGACCAATATATATCTAATTATAGTGCATTAGGGATTTACTTTCAAGAAATCTTGAAAATCCTCTTAAGGCTCAAAATCCCTTATCGCGCAAATCATTAATGATGCTTATATAAAAATCCGTGATATCACGAATTCCTTCGCCCTGCTTATTGGTGAATTTTCTCCTTCGCATATCTACTTCGTCACAATGTGATATTCCCCTGCTTGAACTGCTGGTGACAATCCCCCGAAAGTTTGTCCACATAGTAGCCCTCGGTGCAAGCAGACCATCGTTCGGACCTTCAAAGAACTTTACCACTATGCCCGGCACAAGCATGAACAGATCACTCCAAACATGCTTCATGATAAATGCATAGCTTTGATAATACACTTCGGGGTCGTCAGGATTATTACGGTTAAAATCCTCTGCTGCCGCTGTTGTAAAGGTTTTAAACACTTCATAGGTATTGGGATTTTTGTCTCCGCAGATTCTCAGCCAGATATCCCCGCAGCCTGCTGCAATTTTTATCATGAACTCCGGCAGCCGAAGCAGTTTATCTACGGTGAGTGAGCCGTGATGAGGCGTGCTGATTGTCGTAAGAGAGGCGATGTACGGGGACATCTTCAATGAGGAAATCGCATATCTTATGTCGAGGCCGCCTTTGGAATGCGCTATCACATTGAGCTTCGCCGCCCCTGTTTCCTCTATGATCTCTCTTATCTTCTCAGCCAAAAACGCGCCATTCGACTCAACTGTCCCGTTGCTGTCCTGATTTCCATAACAAACCTTACAGCCGTTTTCCTCTAATTTTGCCGGAATCCTTCCCCAATAATTTATGTATCTGCCATCCCTGAACCCCATACCATGAACCAGCAGCACAGGGTATTTTAATTTTTCGCTCATACGTATTCCCCGATTCGTTCTGTGTCATTAGTTTTACTAATTTATATCCTTTTTAACCTCTTTTTTTCTCCTCTTGTCCTCGTACATCATTTGATCTGCAGAATCCCGGAAATTTTTATCCTCAAGCAGACAATAGCCGATGGCATAACTGATAGGAACCGCACAGGACTGATTATAGTCTCTGCACCGCTCGTCCAGGTAGCGGATAAAGTTCTCCGCATCTTTGTTATATAAAACTGCAAATTCATCTCCGCCCTGCCGGTATGCTCTTCCGTCCTCTCCGACTGCGTCAGTAAGCAGGCGGGCAAAGCTCTGCAGCAGTTGATCACCGGCTGAATGACCCATTGTATCATTCACTATCTTCAGATTATTCATATCTGCAATAAAATAGTATAAAGCGTCCCTGTCCTGCGGTTTATTCAAATCCCTCTCTAAAGCATTGCGATTATAGATATTTGTCAGGTAATCAATATAGGCGATGCGGCTGCCTGTCTCTGTACAGAAAGCAATAATATTCTGCATACAACTGTACTTCGTAACAGTGGCGTCTCCTGTCAGGAGCTTCGTCTCAATACTTATGGTTTCCTTGCCATACTTGTCCTCAATATTACTCTTAACCCGCTTCAACACCATGCGCAGCTTCTCTTCGGCATTGCCGATAAATGCCACGCCATTCTCGCAGACCCGGTATCCATACAGCCTATATTGTTTTATCTCTTTGTAAATATCTTTCAGAATAAGGACATCCTGTTTCCAATCCAGATTGTTCTCGGTCTTGCAAAAACAAATAATCGCTATAGCAGGTTTCTGCTTATCGAAATCAAATTCTTCCAACACCTTTTCAAAAGAGTATCGATTAAATAATCCGGTCTTCTCATCCACATATTTTTCCGTATTCTCATTGCTCAGAATCAATCCGAGAAGAATAAGCGTTGAACAGACTACCACCACTAATGTTTCAGGAATCATCATCTGAATCACAGCAGTAATCACAAAGAGCGGCACGGCAAGTATAATCGCCATCCTTTTCTCTCCGTCCAGAATCTTCCAATAGCGAAGACAATAATACAGAATCAGAACCAGATAGATCACCAGACTCCCATACAGCGCATAGGCTTTGGGGCCCAAAGAATAATTTGTTGTTTTTCCATGGACATATGTAATCGGCAGTGTCAGAATCCCCACCGTTGACACAATAAAAGGCAGACAATGAAATACCTTCAGCGCCTTAGGAAAGCTCAGATTCGTCTCCAGATAGCTTTTCATATATAAAAACAACAGATAAATAAATCCCAATATAGACATTAAATAAATAGTATGAACAATCAGGTTCACAAACTCAGGAACCACATCCAGGTGGTTCACCGTGCAAATTGTAATCAGGTCAAAGGAAGAATTCAATAGCGCTACAACTATCAGCCTCTGAAATAACTTGGTAGATTTAACCGGAATATGCGGCTTCCGATAATAAAAACCAATCATGTATATCATAAATAAAAGACATGTAACCGACGTCTTAACCAGCACCAGCATATAAACGATTCTCCTCCGCAAATATATACAGACTACCACATCTCTATTATAGCATACCATTCACATCGGATATATGCAATGACCATATACTTTGAAATCTTATCAAAAATGGCTGCGGTATATTACCACAGCCATCTACATCTTCCTCTACTATATGAGCGCAACATCGTATTCTCTAATCCCATGACCCAGTAATCGCATGATTTCCAGTTCATCCTGTGCATCTAAAACCGCGTTATGTGTCTCGCTATACTGCTTATTTTTACGGAGCATTTGCAATACATCCTCAACGCCATATCCCCGCTTGAGTCTTCCCGTCTTATAACAATCCGCAGAATCCGGTATCGCGAAATTGTATTGGCGATATGCAGCCAGGCGCATGATATCATACCATTCATACTCGGAATATTCAGGCAGATGTTTCTTATCAAAAGACGCATTGTACGCAAAAAGTTTCTGCACGGCATAAATATCCATCCACTCTTTGATCTCTTTTAAAGCCTGTTTTCTGCTTGTAACACAAGCCTTTTTTTCATTCAGCCGTAGTTCATCCGAGTACATTCCCCCGACCTTATATTCCGGAGCAATTATGTAATATACGGAATCAATTATTTGCTTTGTCTCGGAATCAGCGACCACTACGCCTATCGACATGACCCTGTCATTCCAGTTTGTCTCAGTATCGATTACTGCAAATTTATCCATAGTATTTCTCCCTCCGCTTGCGGACTGTCTGGCCTTTCTCCATAACTTCCTGATACCGAAAACACTGTTCTGTATGGTCATTGATTATCCCGCAGGCCTGCAGATGGGAATACACAGTGACGGAACCAAGATATTTGAAGCCCCTCTTCTTCAGATCCCTGCTGATTGCATCTGAAAGTGCGTTCTTTGCCGGAATGTCACCCTTCTGGTGACCCATGTACAGGATGATCTTTCCTTTTGAAAATGCCCATAAATAATCGCTGAAGGTGCCAAATTCCTCTCTCACCTTCAAAAAGCACCTTGCATTATGGATGACCGCCTCTATCTTCCTCCGTGACCTTATCATCCCTTCCGTTCCCAATATTCTCTGGATATCCGCCTCCGAATAAGCCGCCACCTTCTGATAATCAAACCCGTCAAAACATTCCCTGAAAATCTCCCTTTTCTGGAGCATCATATTCCAGTTCAAGCCACACTGCATGACTTCCATCATCAGAAACTCAAACTGCATCCTGTCATCATGAAGAGGAACTCCCCATTCCTCATCATGGTATTTTATCATCTTTTCATTACACAGGCACCATTTACACCGCTCCATATCCAGTCCCCCTGTAATCCGTCAGCTTCGCCGGACTGCTATTTTCCAAACGTCTTCGCACAATCCGCCAATCTCTCAATCACTTTGATCTGCTGCGGACAGGCTCTCTCGCACTGGCCGCAGGCGATGCAGTCCGCAGCGGTCCCGGCATCCTTTGTCACCTGCGCATACGCCGCATTGCCGCCCTCAAGCTGTCCCCACACCAACTGTTTATTCCGCGCCGCAAAGATTTCCGGAATCGGGATACGCTTCGGGCATCCTGCGGTACAGTAATGGCATGCGGTACAGGGAATGGACTTCACGCCGTTGATTGCCTCCTGGGCTTTTCGGATTGCCGCCTGCTCCATTTCATCCAGGGGCTTGAAATCCTTCATATAAGAGAGATTATCTTCCATCTGGGCCATATTGGACATCCCAGAGAGGACTGTGATGATTCCGTCCAGTGAGGCCGCATAGCGGATTGCCCATGACGCATAGGATGCGTTCTTTCCGGCCTCGTCCAGAATGTTTTTGACAGCCTCCGGCGGGTCTGCCAATGCGCCGCCTTTGACGGGTTCCATCACCACGATAGACTTTCCGTGCTTCCTTGCGACCTCGTAATTTGCCCTGGCGGTCACATCGGGATTCTCCCAGTCCGCATAATTGAGCTGCAGCTGCACGAATTCCGCATCAGGATGATCCGTCAGAATCTCGTCGAGAATATCAGGCGTCGCATGGAATGAAAATCCCCAATGCTTAATCAGGCCTTTTTCCTTCTGCTCTTTTACAAAATCCCAGATATGATACTTTTCATATGTCTTGTAATTTCCGGCCTGCAGGGCGTGGAGCAGATAATAGTCAAAATATCCTGCGCCGGTGCGCTCCAGACTGGTATAAAACTGCTGCTTGGCAGTCTTCTCATCATGAGCTCCCATCCACGCGCAGAGCTTGGTGGCCAGCGTATAGCTCTCACGGGGATACCGGTCCACCAGCGCCGCCTTTGCCGCCCGCTCTGACTCGCCGCTGTCATAGACATACGCCGTGTCAAAATAATTCTGCCCCGCCTCCATAAACAGATCCACCATCTTTTTCGTCTGTTCTATATCGATTTTCCCGGATGCCTCCTTCGGCAGTCTCATAAGACCAAATCCCAGTTTCGGTGTAGCTTCTCCAAAATAATGTTCCATCTCTTACCATACTCCTTTCACAATCTAAGTGTCAGATCACAGCGTTCTCGTATCTGATAAGCGGCAAAATAGCGCTCCTCCAGAGGAATCCAGCAGTCGCGGAACTTCGCCGCGGCCTGCTCCCCATTCCGGCAGCGTATCCGGCGAAGCTGTTCCGCCGCTTCGACATCCAGAAACACCCTTAAACCATAAAAATCCCATAAGACGGGATGACAGCTATAGGAGCCTTCCACGACCGTGATCATTTTGGGCTCCACTCGGACTGCGGATGACAGTTCCATCCGTTTGCAGTCATATATCCGATAAGAAAATCCCTGTCCCCGGCTGAGAGGAAGCATGACTTCCTCCAGAACCCGTTCATAATCCACATTTCCGCCCGGCTCCTGCATGCGTTCTTCCGTGCGCTGCTTTGGCTGCAGGAAAAAATGATCCATATGTATTACATTGCAATCCAGCTCTTCCTGCAGCCGGGCAGCCAATGTCGTTTTCCCGGCAGCACATCTCCCGTCAATGGCAATCAGCAGAGGCCGGTCGCTGATGCCGCGAATTTGCTGCAAAATCACAGAAACTCCATCTTCCATACCTTAATTCCTCGCATTCCGAACCGGCGCCGTATGCCTGTTGAATCTTACAAGTCCCGTGCGATTCAGGGCAATCATAATCGCCGGAATCAAAAGCAATTGCAGAATAATCCCGGGAATCGCATTTAGAAAAGCTCCCGCCATGAACATCTGCCATGTGAAACTGCTGCCGCTCAGGCCAAGCAGCATTACCTGGACAAATCCCCATACCACGCGTCCCGCAATCATCGCGGTAATCAGGCTGCGGTACAGCGCAATCACACACTGCCAGCGGGAATGTGAATACAAGAGTCCGACAATCAGTCCATAGGTGGCAAGCTCAAAAGCCATGGCTATTCCCGTGGGAAAGAGCAGCGGCATCCCAAACAGGAAATAGCGCAGAAGCGGAAGCGCCAACCCAATCACGAGACCATATTGCCAGCCGCAAATCAGTCCGCACAAAAATACGGGGATATGCATGGGCAGGAGCATATTGCCAATCTGCGGAATCTGTCCGGTCATGAACGGCAGCACCAGACCAATTGCCATGAACATGGCAGACAAAGTTAAATTAAAAACAGGGCTCTTCTTTTTTTCATTCATCATAAATTTCCTCCTTTTCAACTCTCCCCCAATATGCTCCACAGTTCATTAAAATCCATTCCATTTTCATATTGAATTCTGTGCGTCATCTGACCGGTCACTGCTTTGCTCCTCTTTTCATATTCTTCTTTGCTGACTTTTTCTTCCTCCCAATACCAGTTTGCCGGGTCTTCATCCATATCAGGCGATATATCTGCATAAGCATAAGTTCCTTCTTTCAGCTCACCGTCCTGGAAATGATATACTGCCAATTCCGGATTCTCCATCATGTCGCCAACACACAATAGATTCCCCTCTTTCTCCTGATACCACAGTGCGGTTCCCTGTCCGCCAAAGTCTCTCAGTTTCTCTATTTTCCCATTTTCACAGGAAAGTAAAGAAACAATGAACTGCCCATCATCTGCACCGAAAAATAATTCAGGAACCTCATCCTCATCCACGTACGCCAGCCAGAAAAGGCAGTTGTCAGCCCAAACAGCATCTGTATCCGTCACCAGATAGTTCAGATAAGCAAGTTTCCAGTCCGCTATTTCCTGCTGCTCTATCACCCTCCAGTGCTCTTTGTCATAGCCAACTGTCATCTTCTTATCTGTGTACAAAATACCGGCAGTCTTTCCATAAGATTCCATTTTCAGGACAATTGTATATCCTTCCGTGTGATCGCTCACTACTTCCGTATCCCATTCTGACAATTCTGAAATATCCGTCGAAGGAGAAATGTCCGTTACCGTATCCTCCTCTATCTCAAAAAAATCTATCACGATATAATCATCATGTATGTTATTCATAAATTCCCTGTAGATAATAACTTCATCTTCTCCATCACCGGTAATATCCCTGTATTCAATATTTTTCACGATACTCGGATATGGAATTTCTTTATCTACTATGTTCCCATTACTGAAAGAAAAATGAAGGACCGTCTCATACACCCCATCATCAAAATCTTCCCATGTAACATCTGCAAGAGATATTTGAGCTTCATAATCTTCTGTAATCAATAACGGCTCGCCCGCATCATTGCCACAGGCACTTAAAACAGATAATGCGATAATAAATACTGCTGAAAGTACCGTTTTAACATTTAATAATTTTATTTTCATAAAATATCCTTATTTATATAAGAAAAACTTATACTTCAAATTTTGATTTCAAAATATTGGCAAATTCCTCAATATAATACCCTGAATTATCGGCTTTCCAAAAGGCACAATAATTCCTCCTGATCGATTTGCCATTGCGCAGAAGCGGCACATGACGCAGAGTTGTCCCTAACTGCATCGCCTGTCTTCCGCCCTCCACCGGCAGGAATCCCTTTCCTCCGGCGACCAACAGTCTCGCCTCCTCCAGATTCTCCGCAAACAGAAAATCTCCGCGGATTCCCACCACATCGTGATAATAACTCCTCTCATTCTCACGCTGGCTCTGTGAGGCGACCAGAATACACGGAATATCTGTCAGATCCTGAACATTTACACTTTCCAGCTCTGCAATGGGGCTGCGCCCTGAAACTTCAACACAGCACTCGCTGGCAGTCAGAACAAAATTCACATACTCGTCAGAAAAAGCCCTCCTCTGATCGCTCAATACCAGGTCAACTCTTCCGAGACGCAATTCATCATACAGCTCCTCGTGATTGCCGTTGATAATATGAATCGCAATATCCGGATGTTTTTCCGCAAATTCCGCCACCGCCTGCTGAAACTCGCCGCCGCTATAGCATTTCAAATAGCCTATGTGAAGCTGAGGCTCGTCCCGATGGGCAATCCGGACTGTCTCCCTGCACATCTTCTCAAAATCATCCACCCAGAGCAGACTTTTCCTGTAAAAATACTCGCCGGCAGGCGTAACCGAAAATTTTCGGTTTCTGCGGTCTAACAGCTTAATTCCAAGCGTCTGTTCAAGAGCCTGAATCTGCTGTGAAATGGCCGACTGGGATATGTAACACTCATCTGCCGCTTCCGTAAAACTCCCGCAGCGGACCACTGCCTGAAAATATTTAATCTGCTTCAGCATAAATCAGATACCCTTTCCCCGAAATCCGCATCATATAATGCTCAGCCCTGAGACCAGCCGCTCCTTCAGCATGGTGTTCCTCTTATGCACCGTGACATTGCGCACCGCATAGGCCAGCGCGTTCCTCGTCCCCACCATCACAAAGATTTTCTTTGCCCTCGTGATGCCGGTATAGATCAGATTTCTCTGCAACATCACATAGTGATTCATCAAAATGGGCATGACCACAATGGGATACTCGGATCCCTGAGACTTATGGATGGTTGTGGCATATGCATGTGTCAACTCATCAAGCTCCATTATATCATACTCCACCGGGCGCTTGTCAAACTGAACGGTGAGAGTCCGTTCCTCCATATCCACTTTCTCCACCACTCCGATATCGCCGTTGAACACCTCTTTGTCATAATTATTTTTAATCTGCATCACCTTGTCGTTTGGCCTGAACACAGAGCCGCTTCTGCGCAGCCCCTCGCCCCGGGGATTCAGAGCCTCCTGCAAAGCCAGATTCAGATTGGTGGCTCCCACAATTCCTCTCTGCATCGGCGTCAGCACCTGAATCTGCGCCGACGGCACGCGGTAATATCCGGGAAGCTTATCTCTCACAAGTCGCACAATCTCCGATAATACCTGCTCCGGCTCCTCCCGCTGCAGGAAGAAAAAGTCCGCGGTCTTGCCGTTTGAGATATCTGGCATGTTTCCCTCATTGATCCTGTGCGCGTTCATAATGATGCGGCTGCTCTGGGCCTGCCTGAAAATGCGGGTCAGGCGGATCACCGGAAAACACCCGGAGTCAATAATATCCCGCAGCACATTTCCCGCGCCCACAGAGGGAAGCTGGTCTATATCCCCCACCAGAATCAGGCGCATCTGCGGCGGAACGGCTTTCAGCAGGGCATTCATGAGGACGATGTCAATCATGGAACACTCGTCCACAATCAGCACATCTCCCTCCAGCGGCTGCTCCTCATTTTTCTGATACCCTTCTGACGGATTAAACTCCAGCAGTCTATGGATGGTCTTTGCCTCCACCCCCGCAGCCTCCGTCATCCTCTGTGCCGCCCTCCCTGTGGGGGCCGCCAGAAGGATTTTTAACCCGTAGGCTCGAAATGCGGCGATGATTCCCTGCGTCGTAGTCGTCTTTCCGGTTCCGGGCCCGCCGGTCAGCACCATCACCTTTGAAACCGCGGCCTGCCTGATGGCATTGGCCTGCACCTCGTCGTAGGTCATTCCAACCGACTGCTGGATTCCGGCAATATCTACGGAGAGATTCTCATTCCCCGTCTGGCGTCTCGCCTCTGTCAGTCTGCTCCACAGCCGGTCTGCGGCCGGTTCCTCCTGAAGCCGCCGCAGTTTATTGGCAACGCCGATTTCCGCATAATAAAAGGGCGGAAGATAAATTGCATCCGCCTCCTGAATCAAATCCTTATCTTTCAGCATCTGATCCAGAGTCATGACCACGGGCGCCTCGTCCGCCTCCAAAAGCTCTGCCGCCCGGCTGATCAACTGCTCCTTCTCCCCATAGACATGGCCCTCGTCCGCCAGATTGCTCAGAGTGTACATAATACCGCTGCGAAGGCGCACAAAAGCCTCCTTTTCCACTCCCAGTTTCTGCGCGATCTGATCCGCGGTCCTAAAACCGATTCCCCAGATATCGTCAGCCAGGCGGAAAGGATTCTTTTTGACTATCTCTATGCTCTCGTTTCCATACTGCTTATATATTTTTGCGGCAAAGGATGTGTTGACGCCGTGATCCTGAAGAAAGAGCATGACATTTTTGATCTCCTTCTGCCGCTCCCAGCTCTCCGCGATCCTGTCCACCCGCTTCCGGCCGATGCCCTCAACCTCCAGAAGCCGCCCCACATCCATCTCAATCACTTCCAGAGTATCTGTCCCGAAACACTGCACGATCCGTTTTGCGAACTTGGGGCCCACTCCTTTGATCAGACCGGAGCCGAGATATTTCTCGATACCATAAATTGTGGCGGGCATGGTCTCCTCCCATGACTCCGCCACAAACTGACGCCCGTACTTGGCGTCCACTTTCCAATTACCGTCCACCAGGAGCACGGAACCTACATTCACATCCACCAGATTCCCCACCAGGGGCACCAGATCATCATATCCCTTGACACGCACCTTGAGCACCGAATAGCCGTTTTCAGGATTCTGATATGTGATTCTCTCCACCACACAGCGGATTTTTATCATCCGTACACCCTCCTGTACGCATTTACGGTCTCTGTCCCATTCCGCCCTCCAGCGTGATGGTCTCGCCCGTCATATACTTGAAATCCGGGGATGCAAGCTGAACGCACACGCGCCCGATCTCCAGCTCCGCATCGCCGTAATGCCCGGCAGGAGGCATTTTGACATTCTCCTTAAAGGCATCCGGATAAGCTTTCTCAAACTGTTCAAGCTGCGCCGTCCACGCCAGCGGACAGACAATATTCACATTGATTCCATCCTTCGCCCACTCTGTAGCCGCAACACGGGACAATCCGCGGATTCCCTCCTTTGCCGCCGCATAAGCGCTCTGTCCGTAATTGCCGAACAGACCCGCCCCGGAGGCAAAATTGATAACTGCCCCCTTGGACTTCGCCAGATACGGATAACATGCCTTCATATAATAAAATGCAGCAAACAACCCTGAATACAGCGCCAGATCAAACTGCTCCGTGGTGTGCTCCGCAAGCGGCACTCCCGATGCAGACGCCTGAGCATTATTGATCAGGACATCAATTCCGCCGAAGGTATCTACCGTCTGCTTCACCACATTGGCCACCACCGCCTCATTGTCCGCCCCGGCATTTACATCCGCTTGTATCGTCAACACCTTGATGCCGTACAGACGCTCCAGCTCTTCCTTCGCATCCTCCAGCTTTTTCACATTGCGTCCGGTGATTACCAGATTCGCTCCCTCTTTCGCATAGGCGGTGGCAATTCCATATCCGATGGAACCGCATCTGCCGTCACTCAAAACGGCCCGCCCCGCCCCAGTAATAATCGCTGTTTTACCTTCCAGAAATCCCATAGTCTTGTCTCTCCTTTTTTTACATATTCTGGACAACAAAAACTTATATTATTATTGATTTCCCATTTGTGACTTTTTATTTCTGGTCATCCTCCCAGTCTAAAAACTGGAATTCAAACTCATCATCGTTGATAAAGTTCTTGGCCTTCCATCCGGTCTTCTTTTGAGGCTGCGCAGGCGCCGCCTCCTGTACCGGAGCCTCCTGCTCATAATCGGAATTATAATCATAATCCGATGCGTAGTCAGACTGACGGTTTGCGGGGCGCTGGGCAGGCTGAGCTCCTGCAGGTCTTTGATCGGTCGATCTCTGCTCTGCCGGTCTCTGACCCACGGGGCGCTGCGCGCTGTCGTCAGGTCTTCCGGTCTGAGAGCCGGCTGGCCTCTGACTCACAGGACGCTGTGTGCTGTCACCGGGTCTTCCGGTCTGAGAACCGGCTGGTCTCTGACCTGCCGGACGCTGCATGCTGCCGCCGGGTCTTGCAGTCTGAGTTCCCGCAGCTCTTTGTTCTGTCGGTCTCTGACCCGCAGGACGCTGTGTGCTGCCGCCGGGTCTTGCCGCCTGAGAGCCGGCTGGTCTCTGCCCTGCCTGGCCCTGGCCTGAGGGACGTCTCTCGCCCATCGTCTGCATGACTCTCTGGCCGCCCTGCGTCCTTCCGGCAGTCCTCTCCGCCGGCCGGTCCGCCGTTCTCCTGCGGACGGTCTCCCGCTCCACCTCGTTAAAGTATGCGGAATCTGTCATATCTTTCAGCTTGAAAATCAGGAAACTGATACCGATTGCCATCACCATCAATAAAATAACCAGAATAATGATAATAATCTGCTGTGTCCTGTTTTTATTCAACATTGCCTTCAGTGTGTTTGCATTCTCCACATTAATGGAAAAAATCTGAGCAATATCCCATGTATTTCCGGTCGTATTGTCCAGCAGATGCCATTTTTCACCCTCATAATAGGTGTCCCAATCTTTGACCTCCTCGGGCTCAGGTTCAACGGACGGCTCCTGCCCGCCCTCGGGCTGCTCTGTCCCCCCTGCACCCACAGGCACCAGATCACCGCTCACAGTCACATAATCCGCGCGGATGAAACCAGTCACCTCGGAACTGCCGGAGATAAAGCTGACTCTGCGCCACTGCTCGCCGTCCGTTCCGGTGGCCGTCCCTGTTACAGTCACAGCAAGACCGCTGCGCGCAGTGCTGACAATCCGGCTGGTAGTGGAGGCGTTCTGACGCACTCGCACCTGAGAACCGCCCGACACGCTGCCGCTCACCGGCTCCACATCCGTGACATCCACCAAAGGCTCATCCGGCGTCGATGTGGTAGGCGTCGATGTAGTGGAGGGCGAAGTGGGCGTTACAATGGTGGAAGGCGTGCTTCCATCTGTAATCTCCATCAGATCTGACCGGATATATCCCGTCACGGAGCCGTCGCTCACCTGATACCATGTATAGCCGTCACTTCCCGTAGTTTGCCCTTTGACATTCAAAGCTGCGCCCTGTGAGGTACTGGCCAGCGTCTCGCTGGAAGTACTGGGCTCCTTTCGGATGTTAGCGCTGCTTGCAGTCACCTTTCCTGCGCTTTCCGCATGGCTGACGATAGAAAACGCATCTGCCGACAATCCCACCGCCAGAGCGGCAAACAACAATAAGGTTCCCGCCATCACCTGCAGCCACTGGTATAATCTGTTACTCTTTTTCATAAGTTTTTCCTCTCTGTAATCCTTATCAGTCGTTTTCACGCATAAAACGCCTCTGTCCGCTTTCTCCGGACTGATTGAAACCAAATCCCTGAAGATTCTTTGCCCGGCGCATATGCTCCTCCGCATTGCGATGTACATTCAATTCGCACTCGGGACACCACCTTCCGCTGCGAATCGTCTTCTTACATATCTCACAGTTCAAGAAAGTTCTAGAGTTCTCCGCCACCTGAAGTCTGGACTCACGCAACATCTGCCGGATGGACTTCTGGGATACGCCAGTCTCACTCTCTACCTCCACCGCATTGGCTCCCTTGTGATCCTCCAGATAAAGCCTGACCTTTCCGTAATCGTCATAGTCCACCGCTCCGCAATCCTCGCAGTGATACTCGCCCACACCCTTAAACACCATGACGCCGCCGCACTCCGCACATTTACATGGCACATGATAGTAATCAAACAGACTAAAATCCATACTATCCCTCTTTTCCCACAAATTCCGCCCGATTATGCTTCGTCTATCGCTTTCCCGATGTCGTGCCGCATATATTTATTTTCAAAACGCACCCACTCCGTGGCCGCGTAGGCGTTCGCCCTTGCCTCCTTCAAATCGCTCCCCTTGGCCGTGACGCCGAGCACGCGTCCACCGTTGGTGACAATGCCCTCCTGCGTCTGCTTAGTGCCCGCATGAAAACAATAATATCCTTCCGCATTCTCGAACTTCTCCAGTCCGTGAATGACAAAACCTTTTTCATAAGACACCGGATAGCCTTCGCTGGCAAGCACCACGCACACGGCGGCATTGTCCTCGAACTGCAGATCTATTTTGTCCAGTGTACCATCCACACAGGCCTCCATCACCTCGATGATATCGTTCTTCATGCGGGGCAGCACCACCTGCGCCTCAGGATCGCCGAATCTGGCATTGTACTCCAATACCTTCGGGCCGTTTGGTGTCAGCATCAGTCCGAAGAAGATCACGCCCTTGAAAGGTCTCCCCTCTGCCGCCATGGCATCCACCGTGACCTGATAAATATATTTTTTACAAAATTCGTCCACTTCCTCCGTGTAGAAAGGGCTGGGGGAGAAAGTACCCATACCGCCGGTATTCAGTCCCTGATCTCCATCCTGGGCCCGTTTGTGATCCTGAGCGGAAGTCATGATGCGAATGGTTCTGCCGTCCACAAAGGACAGCACGCTGACCTCCCTTCCGGTCATAAACTCTTCGATGACCATGCGGTTTCCCGCGCTGCCGAATTTCTTATCCCGCATGATAGAATCCACGCCTGCCAGCGCCTCCTCCATGGTATTGCAGATCAGCACGCCCTTGCCCAGAGCCAGCCCGTCTGCTTTCAGCACGATGGGATAATCCGCCTTCTCCTTCAGATAGGCCACAGCCGCCTCCGGATCGTCAAAATTCTCATAAGTAGCAGTCGGAATATTGTATTTTTTCATCAAATCCTTGGAGAAAGCCTTGCTGCCCTCCAGAATCGCCGCATTTTTGCGGGGCCCGAAGGTACGGATGCCCGCGGCCTCCATCTCATCCACAAGGCCGCCCACCAGCGGATCGTCCATGCCCACAATGACAAAATCTATATTCTTCTCCTTGGCGAAAGCCACCAGTTTATCAAATTCCATAGCCCCGATGGCCACACACTCCGCAATCTGTCCGATGCCTGCATTGCCCGGCGCACAATAGATTTTATCGACCTTTGCGCTCTTTGCCACGCTGGCGGCTATCGCATGCTCACGTCCGCCGCTGCCCACGATTAATACCTTCATATTTATCCCTCAATTCTATCTCTGTATTTGTTTACTGCGCCTGCACGACTTTGCCGTTCTCTATCCGGATGCGCCCGTTGGCGATATCGTCTATGGCCTGGGGCAGAAGAATCCACTCCGCCTGCTCCATCACCCTGCGCTGCAATACCTCCGGCGTGTCGCCCTCCTCCACCAGTACAGGTTTCTGGGCGATGATGGGGCCCTCGTCCATGCCCTCCGTCACGAAATGTACCGTGGCTCCGGTGACCTTCACGCCCCGCTCCAGCGCCCGCTCATGCACCTTCAGGCCGTAATAGCCCACGCCGCAGAAAGATGGTATCAGCGAGGGATGGATATTGATGATCCTACCGGAATACCGCTCCACCATGGCGGGCGGAATCGCCACCAGGAAACCTGCCAGCACCACTAGATCCGGCTGCAGTTCATCCACTTTTGCCAACAATGCCTCATTAAAAAGATCTCTGTCCGCATAGTCCTTCGGGGAGACGCTGACGGCGGGAATCCCCGCGCTGCGCGCCCGCTCCAGACTCTTCACTGTCTTGTTGTTGCTAATGACACCCACAAGCTCTGTATTGGTCACACTGCCCGCGGCTACCGCATCGATGATTGCCTGCAGATTGGTTCCGCCGCCGGAGACTAACACCACGACTCTCAACATAGAGTGACTCCCTTCTCGCCCGCCTCACAGCTGCCTACGATATAGGGAATATCCCCTGCCGCTCTGACGGCCTCCATGGTCTTATCCACATCCGCCGGATCCACTGCCAGCACCATGCCAAGACCCATATTATATGTATTGTACATCATCTCGTCCGCAATGCCGCCCTTCTTTTGCAGCAGGCGGAAGATGGCGGGAACCTCATAGCTGTCCTTTTTCACCACGGCACGCACGCCATCGGGAAGCATTCTGGGAATATTTTCCTGGAATCCGCCCCCTGTGATATGGCTGCAGCCCTTCACCCGCACGCCGGCGTCCCTGATGGACTTCATAGCCTTCACATAGATTCTGGTGGGCGTAATCAGCGCCTCGCCCAGAGTCGTCCCCAGCTCGTCATAATAGGTGTCAAGGCTCTCCTTCGTCATCTCAAACACCTTGCGCACCAGAGAAAATCCGTTGGAATGCACGCCGGAGGATGCGATACCGATCAGGGTATCCCCCGCCGCGATCGTCGAGCCGTCGATGATATCCTTCTCATCCGCAACTCCCACCGCAAAACCGGCCAGATCGTACTCCTCCTCGGGCATCAGTCCGGGATGCTCCGCCGTCTCTCCGCCGATCAACGCGGCCCCGGCCTGCTTGCAACCCTCGGCCACACCCTTCACAATAGCGGCTATCTTCTCGGGATAGTTCTTGCCGCATGCTATATAATCCAGGAAAAACAGGGGCTCTCCCCCCGCGCACGCCACATCGTTCACGCACATGGCCACACAGTCAATTCCCACCGTGTCGTGCTTATCCATCAGAAATGCCAGCTTAATCTTGGTGCCCACGCCGTCCGTTCCGGAGAGGAGCACGGGATTTTCCATATCCTTTATCGCTTTCAGGGAAAAAGCGCCCGAAAAACCTCCCAGTCCCCCCAGCACCTCGGGGCGCATGGTCTCGCGCACATGCTTTTTCATCAGCTCCACCGACCGGTAACCGGCCTCGATATCTACTCCTGCCTTCTTATAATCCATCGTTTTTCTACCTCCGCAATCTAATCCCAGTACCTGTCAAAGCCCGCTTTTTCTATTTTTTCTGCTCCGCCATGTATGCCTTATAGCCGACTTCCTTCAGTCTGGCGTCCTTCGCCTCCACCTGACTTTTCAGCTTCGCGCTGTAATCCTTCAGCTTCTGCAAAAGCGCCTCATCCGAGGTGGCCAGAATCTTGGCCGCCAAAAGTCCTGCGTTAGCGCCTCCGTTGATAGCCACAGTGGCCACGGGAATGCCCGAGGGCATCTGCACGATGGAATAAAGGGAATCACGGCCTCCCAGAGATGTGGTGTGCATGGGAATGCCGATGACGGGCATGGGAAAGATCGCCGCACACATGCCGGGCAGATGCGCCGCCATGCCGGCCCCCGCAATAATCACCTTAAAGCCCTTCTCCTCCGCACTCTTTGCGTAGGCAAAAAATACATCCGGCTCCCTGTGAGCGCTGATAATCGTCATCTCATACGAGATGCCAAGCTCCTCCAAAATCTCTGCTGCCTTGGCCATGACCGGCATGTCGGAATCACTTCCCATCACAATGCCGACCAAAGGCTTCACCGCTGTCTCTGCCATGATATCCTCCTCGTCTTCTTTTCTTGTGTCAAATCCGATAAAAGTGGTATCTATACCACCATATCTAGTTTACTCGATATGCATGTTGTATGCAAGATTTATCTGGAAATTTATGAAAAAATTAAAAATTTCCCCTCTATGCCTCCCTCTCTCCGGGCCGCTTCCCCCGTCTCTTCCCGCTCATCTCGCTCACAACGAGCCTGAGCACACAAGTTCCGGCGATCATCTCCTGGGGAATCGGAAAATCCTCCTGTCTGTAGTGCGCCATAATCAGCCGCAGCGCCCGCAGCTTTTCCTTATCGCTCACTGTCTCAACCAGGCCCCGTCCCACTACACTCTCATAGACCATGGAGCAGGTTCCTTTCTCATCGTCCAAAATCAATGTATGTCCGCAGTCCATCTCGAAGCTGGCCCGATTGTCCCGGGCGATCAGCTCATGCTTGGTTCCCTCTCCGGCTCCGTGAAAATAGAGCACGACCTGCCCGTCTTCCGCCTCCATGCCAAAATTCAGCGGCAGAATATACGGCACCTCCTGAGCGTTCAGCGCAAGCCTGCACACATCGCAGCGCCGCATCACCGCCACTAACTCCTCAAAATCCACGATTTCTCTGTCTCTGCGTCTCATTCTATTCGCCCTTCCCCTTCCGTAACCTGAAAAAATTGCTTTTTATGCTTCTTCAAAAGCTCTGTTTAATTCCTCCGTGCCGGGCAGCACAAACCGCCCTTCTTTGATTATGAGTACCCTGCTGCCGTCCTTTCGCACCGCCGCCAGCTCTCCCAGCTCATCATAAGGAATCGTGACATCCGTGTGGCAGTTAAAATATGCCTTGTCGGGAGCCTCATCCCGCAGTCTTGCCACCTCATTGTCCTTGGCCACGATCTCCTTTCCGTCAGGATTGTACACCCGCACCTCCTCCGCGTGGGAATAGCAGGTGTCCCCCACCGCAAAATGAGGACCCGTCTTCTCCGCGATGAGAATAGGGAACTTATCCTGCACGCCGTATTTCTCCGCCACCACATAGGCGGTGGTGTTGGTGCCGATGGCAAACTCTCCCAGAGGCAGCGTCTTGTGCCGAAACAGCACATTTTCCCGGACGAACTCCTGATTCTCCTTCTCAGTGGCAAAATTGGAGCAGTTATAGCGCTTGATTTTGCCATCTTCAAATTCCAGTTCAAGATTCCGGTATTCCAATCCGTTCAGATATACGCGGCTCACATGGAGCAGCCCCTCCGTGCCCGCGAGCACCGGGGAGGTGAACACCTCACCCACGGGAATGTTCACATCCGCCACACAATTTTCAAAAATCGTCTCCTTTTCAGGATTTTCAAGTTTCCACAGATTCACCCGCAGCTTCGTGCGATTCCCCTTCATGCCCGTTATCTCACAGTAGTCCGCAGTGTCCAGCACATCGATGATGCACTGCTGAATATCCCGGTACATCTGATAATCCAGGGTGTTGACCCGGATAATCTCCTCAAAGAAGGCCCGATAGCACTCCGCAGCGCTCTCCATGCCCAGCCTTTGTAAAAGTGCGGCGTCAAAGCGCTCCTGTATCTCAGGCACGGGAAAAGCGATGATGGTGAAGCTGCGCTCCTCCTCGGGGATATACTGCCGCTGCAGTTCTCCGGCCCGGGTGCGGTATTCCACCCAAAGACTGTTCTGCTCCTCGCTCATGCGGGGCGCATACTTTTTGTTGCGCGGTTCAAAATCCCGCTCCCCGAAGGTCTCCAGCACGGCGGGGCCTGCGTGTACTGCCGCCTCCTTCTTATATTTCTCAAAGGCAGTGCGGGTCACCTCCAGCTTGTGATTCCGATAATTCCTGTCAAAAAACAGCGCCTTGTCGTCCTTGTGGTCAAAATCATACTGCCTGTTGGCCTCTCCCCCGTAATATCCGGCCTTAAAAATCGACGGATTATAAAGAATGCTTTCGGGCGCTCGATAGCACACCGCCTTTAGCCCCATCTTTTCAAAGTTTTCCACCGCCCGGCGCATCATGCGCTCAAACCCTAAGCGATAGCGAATCTCCACCGTCCTCTTTTTGGACAGATCCTTTCCTGCCACCTCAAATCCCTTGCGGTACCCCTCCGTGTAGGTATCCGCCATGATATTGATCTGTTCCTCCGGCAGCTTTGCCATAAACCGCGCAAGCTCCAGCTCGTTCTCACTCACATATTCCCCGTAGGCATACAGATACCGCACATCCGAGAGATCTGCATTCATGATAATGTCTATGGCAAAATTATCCTCCGACGTCAGCCATTCCCTCAGATGTTCCTCCACCGCCGTCTCCGTGTAATCGCTGACAAACCAGTACAGAATCTGCCGCACATTTTCCGCCAGCCCCGCATCGTCTGTCCCGGGCGCTCCGCCACGTCCATCCGTCTCCTGCCATGCATAGACAAACGCGGTATAGACCTCCACAAACAGCTCCAGTCGAATGACAATCTCCTCCAGCCGTCCTTCATAGACAAAAGGTATCAGACTGCGCATCTCACAGTACAAAAAAGAAAGCATGACTCCGAATTTCTCTCCGAGTCTCTCCACAGCACAGTCGGGATTGGCGTAGCTCCCCTCGTAATTTGCGGGCAGTATGTCCGCATACAATGCCTGATTACGCGCCTGCAGTTCCTCCAGAGAAGCCGTCTTCAGTCCTCCTCCAATCAGAAACTTCCTCTCATCCTCCAGACATATCAGGAAATCCGCCACCTCGTCAAAATAGGAGGCAAACGCCTCCCCACAGCTCTTCTCCTTCGCAATTTCCTGTTTCATCTCCCGTATCCGCTCCATGACAAGCTCATGGCGCTCACACAAAATTTCTCTCTCCTCCTGCATCAATCTGCCTCCTATAAACTCAGCTGCACCAGAAATATCAAAATTCCCAGCGCCACAAGATTCAACAATGTCCCCAACACAGGAAACAATTTAAACATATCCTTCTCCCGCAAGGTCAGCATCCCCAGAATCAGTCCCACCGTGGAATAAAGAGCCGCCAGAAGCCCTGTCATCCCATAGCTCATGGGCACATTCCCGCCGCTCAGATAAGCCATATACAGCACGATTCCCATGGAGACATTGCTGATCAGCCCCAACACCGTGGACATGATGGCCCGGGGCGAATGCTTTCTGTTGGTAAAGATATAGTTTTTCCGTTTCACGCCGTTCTAATCCTCCATAATTTAAGGGCACTCCCGATGTCGCCACACCGCGGAATGCCCCTGTCATACACTCACATCAAAATAAAACTTTACTCCTGCCCGCCAGAAGCTTTGCTCCTCCGATGATCAGCAGCACACCTGACGCCACTCCCACCACCAGCACCACAATGCCAAGCACAATATTCCAGGCTCCGGTTCCACCCATGATCCTATACACTTTTTCTTCCATACTCATTCCTCCCGTTGCTTTTCTATTTGTGCCGGATTGTGCCGGTCATATCTCTTTTATGTGCCGTATCCTATGCGCCGTATACTGCATAATACTCATCCAGAGCGGCCTTCACCGCATCATCAATATAAATCTGCCCTTTGTACGGCTTGTTATACAAATGTTCAATCACCTCTGCCATGGTCACAATGGCATTTGCCTCAAACCCATAGGTCTCCCGGATTTCCGCCAGCGCGCTCTTCTCACCGCCAAGTCCCTTCTCCATACGGTTCAGGGACACCATCAGACCCTTGATCTCCACATCACCCTGCGCCTTGAGAATGGGAAATGTCTCCTGAATGGATTTACCGGAAGTAGTCACATCCTCTATAATCACCACCCGGTCGCCGTCCTGCAGCTTACTGCCCAGAAGGATTCCCACATCGCCGTGATCCTTGGCCTCCTTGCGGTTGGAGCAGTAGCGGATCTCTCTGCCGTAGAGCTCACTGTAGGCGATGGTTGTTGCCACACTTAAGGGAATCCCCTTATAAGCCGGCCCGAACAACACGTCGAAATCGTCCCCGTAAGCGTCATGAATCGCTTTCGCATAATACTCTCCCAGACGCTTCAACTGCGATCCCGTCACATAAGCTCCCGCATTCATAAAAAAGGGAGATTTCCGGCCGCTCTTCAAAGTGAACTCGCCGAACTTCAAGACCTGACTGTCCACCATGAACTCAATGAATTCCTGCTTATAGCTCTCCATATCCGCCTTAAAACCTCCTTTTTCCCAGAGATTCACTTCTCAGGAACCCCCGATACTTTCTATATATTACCATAAACCAGACAGGTTATCAATTCTTTTCTAAAAAAGGATAGCTTTACTACTCTGCCTTTTATGTAAGAAACTTATCAGGTTACAATATCAAAATCACCGCGCTCATAAAAATATTGAATCATGTCAGCAAACGCTTCCAGCATTCCGTCTTCGGACGGTACAAGAAAGTACTTATGTATCATCTCGGCATCATGATAGCTTTCGCATATTTTATACTGTGCCTTCCTTGCATTCTGCAATTCATAAGCATTCAAATTTAAAATGCGGCATGTATATTCTCCACGCTCTCCCAATCCCTCTATCTGTCCGTTTGGATAGAAGATAAATTGACTTTCGCAGTCTTGCTCTAATGGCGATACAAATAAATTTTCATCATACTCATTTTCTTTTTTAACGCCACATGTAGCATTTACATCTTCCGTCCGGCAGGAGACAATTATATTGTCATAATTCATTGATTCATCATGAAAAACCGACTGGGGTCTGATATGCTCATTTAAAGAATTTTCCATTCCGATTTTCCGACAACAGTATGCACAGAGCCCATATTGAGACTGGAGCAGAAATCTGCGCAGATTATGCCTGACTTCATTTCCCGCTGTGGAGTTTTTCAAATCGCTATATCGTTCTTTCGGATGTAATCGTTTGTATTCCATCCAAAAATCCGGTTCTTCTTCTCTACTTATTCTTCTCATCCAGTATCTTACTCCTCTTTAAAAATCCCCTGGCCAGAATACACTCTTCATCCATAGTTCCCGAAATTCCTTCCAGACGTTGTAACAAATTTTCCGCTTCAGCGTATTTCTTTTGCCCGATCAGACGATTAATATCACTTATCATCTCTTTTACAGCTGCATTCTTGGAATCTGTATTCATATATTTTTCAAGAATCATATTGCTGTCGTAACCATCCATTCGTTCTATGGATTTGACCTCACATCCGCCGTCTTCCCCTTCTGATAACACAAAAATATTATAACTATTATCCGCTTCACCCAAAATTTGTGGAGAGTGCGTGGTAATAATGAATTGAATATTCGGAAAAGTATCTCTTAAAATTCCTAACACTTTTCTTTGCCATGATGGGTGCATATGCAGTTCAATTTCATCAATTAATACAATACCTCTGCCTTCCAAAGGATTTTCCAGACTTGGGTTGGCAAGCGCCAGTCTTCTTGCCAAATCCCCAAACATAGCGAGTGTACACTTTTCTCCGTCTGATAATAAATCGACCCGTATTTCTTTCCCGGACTTGTCTACCACCATTCTTACAGGATTTCTCCTGATTCTTAAATTGGTAACACTTCCCATCATTGCTTCTATTGCAGTGCGAACACATTTTAACAACGGATCATGGTATATTAAGGCATCACTCTCCCTCGCCTCAATTACTTCATTCGCTTCCCGGTCACGATACCATTCAAAAAATGTACGGAAGTCCAATTTGTTTTCCATTGCTCTTTCCAGAGCAGATAGTTTATCAAAATCATGTTTTGTACGGATTCTGTCAGGAATATCCAACACGGAGCGGTTCGTGCCATAATATGCAAAAATCGGCATGTTTGCCGTTTCATCCTGTAAAAACAGCTGTTCAAAATTTTCTGTAAATTTAGCATAATAACCGCTGTGATAAGATATCATACCTTTTCGCTGATTCTTTTTTGCTCGTCCATGCCACCTCAGCAGCGGATAAATCATCTCGTCAATTTCTATCTTACCCTGAATAAATAACTCCGATTGGTCTACTGTAATCAAGTCATCAGAAAATGACATAAAAGCCTTACCCTGTGATGGATTCAGACGGTTAATCCATACCCGGTTCAAATAAATGATTGCAGACAATATTGTTGATTTTCCGGTACCGTTTATTCCGAAAATAATTGTACTTTTACCGTCTAAATCAAGTTTTTCCTCTGTAAATATCTGAAAATTTATTAATGCCAGCTCCTGTAATCGCATTGCAGAACACCTCCATCAACCTCATCAATTTCTTTTTCCCGATAAATCAATCCGGACTTACAACTATTGGTTCTCAGCCTTATTCTTCTCGTAATTGATGATGTCTCCAAAATCGCAGTCTAACTTATCGCATATTTTTTCCAATATCGTCAGTGATACAGTCTCCCCCTTGCTCATTTTAGCCAATGTACTACTGCTGATTCCTACTTCTTCAATTAAATCCATTTTTTTCATATTCTTATCAATTAATAATTTCCATAAGCCATTATATGATACTGCCATACCCATACCTCCTGCCCGCTGAAGCGGGCATCAATAAAACTGATTACATTAATTGTATCACACGCTCAAAAATAGTCAATCAAATTGCAAAATTAACTTTCGCATTTGCAAAACTTTTTTCTTCCAGACATATCTCAAAGGCTGCATCATCCCCCTTGAGCTTCGGCAGCAGAATCCCGCCCGACATCAGCGCCCGCCCCGTGTAGGTCTGCCCATCCTGCGATGACCTGTATACTGCATCCGCCTTCAGGCCGGCCAGTCTGAGGCGCAGGCGCAGGACATTTGCCGCCGCCCGGAATACCACGCCCTGAACCAATACCTTCGTCTGTTCCTGTGAAACGAACGCCCATGCGGACATATTATCCTCCCATGGATTGCTCAATCGGTAATAAAGCCCGTTGTGAATGAGTTCCTGATGCGCTTTGTAGGCCTTCACCTGACAGGCGACCTCGGCTTTCTCCTCCGCGCTCAGCCTGTTCAAATCCAGCTCATACCCAAAACTTCCGGCCATAGCGACCGTCCCCCGGGTCTGAAGGGTGGTGACACGTCCGGTCTGATGGTTTGGAACCGCCGACACATGAGACCCCATTGTGGAAGCAGGATAGAAAAAGCTTGTACCGTATTGAATCAGGGTTCTGTCATGGGCATCCGTATTGTCACTGCACCATATCTGCGGGCAGTAATACAGCATTCCCGCGTCAAACCTTCCGCCGCCCCCACTGCATCCCTCAAACAGCACATGAGGGAATTCCTCGGTAAGTCTCTCCAGCAGTTCATACAGTCCCAGAACATATCGGTGCGGCACCTCCGCCTGACGGTCTGCCGGGAGCTCTGCCGTATACCAGTCGCAGATACTTCTGTTCATATCCCATTTCACATATTCTATATGATTTTCTCTCAATATCCGGCTCATCACCTGATACAGATACTCCACGACCTCCGCCCTGGACATATCAAGGACAAGCTGATATCTGCCCCTGACGGGATTTCTTCCCGGAATACGGAGCGCCCAGTCCGGGTGCTCACGGTACAGTTCACTGTCCTCGGAGACCATCTCCGGCTCAAACCACAGGCCGAATTTCATGCCCATTCCATTGATCCGCCCGATCAGTCCGCCGAGGCCTCCCGGCAGCTTTGTCTCATTTACAAACCAGTCGCCCAACCCCGATATGTCATCATCCCGCTTTCCAAACCACCCGTCGTCCAGCACCATCATGTCGATGCCAAGTTCAGCGGCCTGCTCTGCGATCCGCTCAATCTTTTCTTCATCGAAGGCAAAATAAGTCGCCTCCCAGTTATTGATGAGAACCGGCCTCTCAGAGAGCTTATATTCTCCTCTGCACACATGATGGCGGATGACATGATGAAAACGACGCGACAGCTCTCCCATGCCGTGCTCAGAGCAGGACAAAATCACCTCCGGCGCATAGAAGCATTCCCCCGAATCCAATTTCCACGCGAAGGTGTCGGGGTTCAGCCCCATTACGACGCGCACCTGATCCAACTGATCCCTCTCAATCTGTGTCAGAAATCCGCCGCTGTACATAAAAACAGCGCCCATGCAGAAGCCATTTGTCTCCGTACAATCCTTCTCGCACAAAAGCACGGCGGGATTCTGCTGATGACTGGAGGTTCCTCTGGTACTGCTGCTCTCCTGAATGCCATGAATCAGAGATGCCCTCTCCATCTGCCGCTCCATGACATGTCTGCCGTGAAAGTGTACCCATTCCCACTCTCCGTAGGGAATATCCATACACAGGCTGTGGGCCCGGTTGATCGTGATGCCGGAATCTCCGTTATTCCTCACAAGCACAGCTCTGGTGATCACATCCGCCCGGGGAAGCACTCCATACAGCAGACTTATCTCCACCGCCGACAAGGCGTCCTGCAATATGATCTCCAGAGTCTCAGCTTCGTCCTCATCCGCGTACACCGCGGGAAGGCCCGGTATTCCATACTTTCCCTTCCTGATCTGATATTCCCGGAACCGAAGATCCAGCGCACTGCTTCCGTCCGCATGAGTCACAGAGACGGCGGGGACGCGGTAATCTCCCGCGCCGCCCGCCGCATATTCCAGCGGCAGTGTGTTCAACGAATAAGTTCTCCGGTTCCCCGCCTCGTACAGATTGCCCGCAAATCCCACATCGGGATAATCCAGAAGATAATCCATGCAGCAATCAGTCTTTGCCCCATACCACAAATGATTCAAAATCCCAAAGGAATCTACCTTCATCTGATAAAGCGTATGCGCGGTCTCCAAATAGAACACGCCGTTTTCCACTGAAATAGCCATATTTTTCTTCCTAACCTTTCGATATGATTAATGCCGCCACTTTAATACTACCCTTTTACCGCTCCATTGGCAACACCGCTTAATATCTGTTTCTGGCAGATGATATAAAATAGCAGAATGGGAATCAATGCCAGGATATACGATGCAAAAGCCAGGTTATAATTGGTGCCGAACTGCGTCTGGAAATTGAGCTGTGCCAGAGGCAGTGTGTTCTGTCCTGTTCCGGACATGATCACCAGAGGTGTCATGACATCATTCCATGTGCCCAGTGCTGTGAGAATAGCCACAGTGGCATGCATGGGCATCATCATGGGAAAAACGATTTTCCAATAAGTCTTCCATGTGCTGGCCCCGTCAATATCGGCAGCCTCCTCCAGCGCCACCGGGATATTTTTCAGATAACCCGTATAGAGCAATACATTCATCGGCATATAGAATACCAGATATAACAGAATAACGCCAGCACGATTTCCAAGTCCCATCTGCGCCGTCTGCTTCACCAGAGGCATCATCAATATGGAAAAGGGAACAAACATACCGCTGACAATATACAAGTAGATAAAACGAAAGCTCTTTTTATGTGCCATGCCTCTGCCGATCACATAGCCGGCAATGGAGTGAATCAAAACAGCCAGCACAATGGTGGTCAGCGTAATCAGAAGGCTGTTCCCCAGAGAACGCCAGAAGTCCGTGACCTCCATGGCCTGCCTGAAGTTGTCTATACTCCATCTGGCGGGCGGCGCCAGCGCTCCTGCCACATCGTTGGTCATCTCGCTGGGCTGCTTAAACGCAATGATAAACGCCATATACAGCGGAAAAAACACGGTGACGGTTCCTAAGATCAGCACGACCGTCAGCACCCAATTTGTCTTACGCGCTCTCTCTATCATAACTGTTCCTCCTTCTTATTCATAACGGTCATCTGGAAAATGGAAATTGCCACGATCACAACGAAGAAAAGCACTGCATTTGCACTCTGGAAACCAAACTGTCCTCCGTCCATTCCGTTGCGGTAGATGAGGTAGGAAATGGATTCCGTACTCTGCGCCGGCCCTCCTTTTGTCAGGGACATGATCTGATCGAATACCATCAGGAAATTCTTCGTGCTCAACACCAGATTGATAGTCACAAAGGGCATCACCAGCGGGAAGGTCACTGACCAGAACTCTCTCCATTTTCCCGCTCCGTCCAACATGCTGGCCTCATACACATCCTGGGGAACTGTCTGCAGACCCGAGATATAGATGATGGTATTCATTGCCACCGCCTGCCATACGCCCACGACCAGCACGCCGACCCACGCATATTTCTCGCTGGCCAGGATACTGTTCTGCAGAAATCCGATATGAAATGTATTGCCCACTGCGGGGAGAATATATGTGAAAATAAAACTGAAAATGTAACCGATAACCAGTCCGCCCAGAATATTCGGCACAAAGTAAATTCCTCTGAGCGCGCTCTTAAATCGAATTCTGCTGTTTAAGCCCAGCGCCATAACCAGACTCAGCACATTGACCAGCACAGTTCCTGCCAGCGCATACTTGAATGTAAACAGATAGCTCTTCCCCACTCTGGCGTCTGTAAAGAGGTCGATATAGTTTCTTAAGCCCACATAGTCATAGCTTCCGTAGCCTCTGTAATTCGTAAAGCTGTAAACGATACCCTTTATCATGGGCAGAGTGTTAAAGGTAAAGAACAGAACCAACACCGGAATGACAACCGCCCAGAACGTCTTATCTCGATTTGACATTTTCTTTTTCATCGTACGCCCTCCCTCTCCTGCTGATATTGCTGCACCTTTCTGATCAAATCCCTGTTATAACGCTTCCATTCCGTATCAAACCGCGTCAAAAAGGTATCCAGGGAATTTGCGCTGTCATCCAGCAAATAGGTCTGTATCATAGCGTCCACGCTCATCTCACTAGGATAGTGATGATCCTGGAAGTCCGCCATTCGGTCGGCCTCAATATAGGCTCTCATGCCTTCCAGCTCTGCGGGAATATCAAAGTCTCCCTCCTTGCACGCAACGCCACCCTGATCATCGAGATAAATCTGAATGGTCTCATCCTCATACAGGAAGCGCAGCACCTCGTATACGGCTTCTTTTTTATCACAGTTTTTCATCACACAGAACTGCAGATCAATACCGGAATTCAGGATGTTATCCTCCTCCGCCTCATTGGCCGGGAAAGGGAAAGCATCGATATTCATATCGGGATTCACCGACTTGATCTGAGGTATCGCGTAACTGCCAATGGGATACATGGCCGACTGCCCTCTTGCAAAAGCGGTACAGGCGTCATTATAGCCATAAGCATACGGATTCGGCTCCGCATAGTCCAGCAGTACTCTTATCTTTTCGGCCACCTCGCGGTAGGATGCTGCAAACGTAGTATTCCCCATATTCACCTAATTACAGGTGTCAGAATCGGACAATCCCACCGCCAGCGCATTCCACGGAGCCAGACAGGTCCATGTATCCTTATAGCCAAAATAGAGTGGCTGAATACCCTCTGCCTCAATCTCTTCACACAGAGCCACAAACTCACTCCATGTCTCCGGAATTTCCCATCCATGCTCCTCAAACATATCCTTATTGTACAGGATGCCCGCTGCATTCGCCGCATAGGGCAATGCATAGGTTCCCTCCAGCGGTACAAACTCCAGCTCCTTATCCATGTCCAGATAAGATTGCTTCACCGTTCCAATCTCCTCCAGATCCGAGATGTCCATGAACAAGTCCGCATCCAGGAAACCGGAGTAATTGATATCTCCGCCGATTCCAACAATATCGGGATAATCCTCTCTGATAAATCTTGTCTTTAAAATTGTCATTGCCTCGTTGGGGGAATCAATGGTCAGATGAATGTCATCATGAGTTGCATTAAAGCGCTCCTCTATCTGCTCAAAAGCGGCCACCGCTTCGGGCTTGTAAGACACCAGTTCTACCTCGATCTTACCATCCGCCGCTCTCTGTCCGCAGCCTGCGAGACATAGCATTCCCATGGCAATCCCCAATGTTACCGATAACCTTCCGGCTGTCCTCATATTTTCCTCTCCTCTCAGTGAAATTTAGTCCTGCTGTTGATATAATTATTCTAACATACCAATTTGCTAGCAATAAATAGCCCTGCTTTTCATTTTTATACCACAATGCTATTTTCTGTGCTATAATATCATATGATAACGCATTTTGGTATATTTACCGCGAGGAGCATACGATGAGCAATATTTTCTTTAATATATTTCCCAATGAAAATTTTATTGATCTGAGCATGTATCAATATGGCTATGAGAAATGCGACCCCGGACATTCCTTCGGCCCTGCCGTCAGAAATCACTATCTGTTTCACTATGTGCTCTCCGGCACAGGTACGCTCATGGCAGATAATGCCAAAGGGGAGACCAGGACCTATTCCATCAAGAGCGGGCAGGGCTTTCTAATTTTTCCCGGACAGATCAACACCTATTATGCCGACACGGCCCTTCCCTGGGAATATTTGTGGATTGAATTTGACGGACTGCGCGTAAAAGAGGCTCTGGATCTGACAGAGCTGTCTCCGGACACCCCAGTGTATCACCCGCATTCCAAAGATATCCGCGAACAGATGATGAATGAAATGCTGTATATCATCCATCACACAAAGGAATCCCCTTTCCATCTCATCGGGCATCTCTATCTCTTCTGGGATTACCTGCTTCAGTCGTGCAAGTCCACCAGACTGACGCCGAGCGGCAGGATGAGTGATTACTATATCAAGGAAGCAATCAACTACATCGAGCAGAACTTTCAGAATAATATAACCATCGAGGACATTGCCGCCGTCTGCGGAATCAACCGCAGTTATTTCGGCAAAATCTTCCGCAGCTCCATCGGCCGTTCACCCCAGGAATTTCTGATGAATTACCGGATGGTGAAAGCCGCGGAATTGTTAAAGCTGACTTCCCTATCCATCGCAGAGATCGGCTCTGCTGTCGGATATGAAAATCAGCTTCATTTCTCACGTGCATTTAAGACTATCTACGGAATTTCTCCCCGAGGATGGAGAAATCAGCACAAATAATTCAGGTTTCCCGCTTGTGTCTATACAATTTCTGCTCTGCCAGACATACGAACACAGCAATCATAAGCCCCGTCGCCAGGCCCGCCAGCACATCGCTGGGATAATGGACGCCCACATAGAGTCTGGAAAAGGCTATCAGTGCCGCAAAAACTATGGCCAAAACGCCAAACCTGCGGGGAAGCTTCGCATACATCACGCCTGCGGCGGCAAAGGAGCTGCCCGTGTGTCCCGAGGGAAAGGAAAAATCCACAGGCCGCGCGACCAGCGGTATCAAATCATCATAACGGTCAAAGGGCCGCATGCGGCTCACCAGATTTTTTAAGATTATATTATTCACAAGAAGGGAACCAAGCAGCGCCAGCGCGCAGAGAATTCCCACCTTCCGCGTGTCCTTTCTGCACAAAAGCAGCACGGTCAGCACAATCCATATAAAGCCCTTGTCTCCCAGCGAGGTAATAAAGCTGAGTACAGCGTCCAAAAGCGGGATGCGCGCAGCCTGCAGGGCCAGCAAAATATTGTGATCGATTTCCCAAAATATCTGCGGCAACATCTTTTACCCCCTCGCCTGAAGGGCCTGAGCGATATCTTCTCTCATATCCAGCACCGCCATGCGGGCAGCATCCGCATACCCTTCTTCTCCGCAGCGTGCATACTTCTCCTGCTGCCATGCCGCGATGATCCCTCTGGAGGAATTGATGATGGCTCCCAGTCCATCCTCGTTAAAGAAATGTACCAGGTCTGCACCCTTTCCGCCCTGTGCGCCATAACCGGGCACCAGAATAAAGGTTCTTGGCATGATCTTGCGCAAAAGTTTCCCTTGTTCGGGGTAGGTTGCGCCCACCACTGCTCCCACATAACTGTAACTGCCTTCCTCGGGCATGCACTCTGCGCCCCACCGGGACACCTTTTCGCCCACCAGCTCATAGAGATGTCTGCCCTCTATCAACTGATCCTGAAATTCTCCGCTGGATGGATTGGAAGTCTTCACCAGCACGAAAATCCCCTTTTTCTCCTCTTTGCATACCTTTATGAAGGGCGCGATTCCGTCACTGCCCAGATAGGGATTCACCGTGGCAAAGTCCTCGCCGAAGCCGCAATAGCTCTTGCTGCCCACGGTCACTCTGCCCAGATGTCCCACCGCGTAAGCCTCAGAGGTAGAACCGATATCACCGCGCTTCACATCGCCGATCACCACCAGATCCTTCTCTTTGCAGTAATCCACCGTCTTCTGAAAGGCGATCATGCCCGGTATGCCAAACTGCTCATACATGGCAATCTGTGGCTTTACTGCGGGCACCAGATCATAAATAGCGTCCACAATGCCTTTATTGTACTGCCAGATAGCCTCCGCTGCGCCCTCCAAGGTCTCTCCAAGCTCCTCAAAAGCCTTCTTCTGAATGTGCTCGGGCACATATTTCATCATGGGATCCAATCCCACCACAATGGGGGCGTTGGTACTCTGAATCTTTGAAATCAGTTTATTAATCATGCGAATCTCCCTAATAGCTCTTTCTACACCAGAACTTCCTGCATCTGGTCAACATATTTCTTAATGTTGGAAGCATTGACATACTTTTTATATTTATCCCCGTTCACCACCACTAAAGTGGGCGCCTGCATCACGCCGTAGCGGTTTGCCAGCTCGATGTTCTCCTCCGCGTCAATCAGCGCATAAGGTACATCCTCCAGATACTCCTTCGCCAGCTGACAATTGGGGCAGGTTTTGGTGGTGAACAGATATTTTACATTCTTGGGCTCCTCCACGGAAATCTGCACATCCTCCGCAAAATTGGAGAGTTTGACCACGCTGGTCACCGGGCGCTTGAGCACAGAATTCTCGACATCATACTCGGTGCGGTTAGCGTATTCCTGCAGCTTCCCGTCGTTCCAGTTCTGCACCGGTCTGTAATAACCGGTAATACGGCTGTAAACCTCTGTCTTTGCGCCGCAGTGAGGGCATTCCTTCACCTCGCCCGCCAGATAACCGTGCTCACGGCAGATGGAATAAGTAGGGGACAACGTATAATACGGAAGCTTGTAGTTTTCCGCAATTTTTCGCACCAGTGCCGCCGCAGCTTTCCAGTCGGGAAGCTTCTCCCCCAGGAATGCATGGAACACAGTTCCTGAGGTATACAGTGTCTGCAGCTCATCCTGCACATCCAGCGCATCAAAAATATCTGTGGTATAATCCACCGGCAGATGTGAGGAATTGGTGTAGTAGGGGGTGTCCCCCTGCTTTCCTGCGGTCTTGATGGCCGGCCAGCGTTTCTTGTCATGCTTTGCCAGACGGTAAGTGGTGCTCTCCGCAGGAGTCGCCTCCAGATTATACAGGTCGCCGTACTGCTCCTGATAGTCGGAGAGACGATTGCGCATGTGATTCAGCACCTCTTTTGTGAACTCCTGAGTCTTCTCACTGCTCATATCCGCCCTCAGCCAATTGGCATTCAGGCCCACCTCGCTCATACCGATGAGGCCGATGGTGGAGAAATGATTGTCAAAAGTGCCCAGATACCGCTTAGTATAAGGATACAGACCTTCATCCAGAAGCTTCGTGATCACATCCCTCTTCACCTTCAGGCTGCGGGCTGCGATATCCATCATATGATTCAGTCTGGCATAAAATTCATCCCGGTTGGCGGACAGATAGGCGATGCGGGGCATATTGATGGTCACCACGCCCACGCTGCCCGTACTCTCGCCCGAGCCGAAGAATCCTCCGGTTTTCTTGCGCAACTCTCTCAAATCCAGACGCAGTCTGCAGCACATGCTGCGCACGTCCGAGGGCTGCATATCAGAATTGATATAGTTTGAGAAATACGGCGTGCCGTATTTTGCCGTCATCTCGAACAAAAGGCGGTTATTCTCCGTATCAGACCAATCGAAATCCCTTGTGATGGAATAAGTGGGAATGGGGTACTGGAAACCGCGCCCGTTGGAATCCCCCTCGATCATGGTCTGGATAAAAGCCTTGTTCACCATGTCCATCTCTTTCTTGCAGTCCTTATATTTAAAGTCCATCTCCTCGCCGCCCACGATAGCAGGAAGCTCCGCCAGATCATCGGGCACCGTCCAGTCCAGAGTGATATTGGAGAAGGGGGCCTGTGTGCCCCAGCGGCTGGGTGTATTCACGCCGTAGATAAACGCCTCAATGCACTTCTTTACTTCTTCATAGCTCAGATTGTCCGCTTTCACAAAGGGAGCCAGATATGTATCAAAGGAGGAAAAAGCCTGAGCTCCCGCCCACTCATTCTGCATGATGCCCAGGAAATTCACCATCTGATTGCAGAGCACACCCAGATGTTTGGCCGGCGCAGAAGTAATCTTGCCTGTGATTCCCCCCAGACCTTCCTTAATCAGCTGTTTCAGGGACCAGCCCGCACAGTAGCCGGTGAGCATGGACAGATCATGAATATGGATGTCCGCATTGCGGTGTGCCTCCGCAATCTCCTGATCGTAAATCTCAGAGAGCCAGTAGTTTGCAGTCACAGCGCCGGAATTGGAGAGAATCAGGCCGCCCACGGAGTAAGTGACAGTGGAATTCTCCTTTACACGCCAGTCCTCCACTTTCACATAGCTGTTCACTACATCTTTATAGTCCAGAATGGTGGACTTCATGGTGCGCATTTTCTCTCTCTGCTTGCGGTAGAGAATGTAGGCCTTTGCAGCCTCCTCATAGCCCGCCTGTCCCAGCACACGCTCCACACTGTCCTGAATATCTTCCACATGGATGGCATCGTCCTTTACCTTATCCTGAAAATCTGCTGTCACCCTCAGTGCCAGCAAATCTACAATATCATTATTGTAATTCATCTGCGTAGCCGTGAACGCCTTCATGATGACATCATTGATCTTGGTCAGCGAAAAATCCGTCTTTCCGCCGTCTCTCTTGATTACCTGAAACATCCCTGTCCCTCCTAAAATTATCTGAAGTGCAATTTATACTACTATAGCATTTTGCGACAGCAAAGTCAATGGCCTGAAAGCAGCAAACTACAATATATTGTGGTTTTCCTACGACACACATGTCACATATGGCATATTTGGTATTGACTGACTCAGTCAGTACTAGACGAGCAAAATGCCCGGAACCGCATGATATCGCGCGTTCCGGGCATCGATTTCCGTATTCTATCTTGAGTGTTTATCTGGTGGAGAGAAACTGCCGTTCTCTTTTGGCCTGCTCGTCGTCAGGATAGCTTCTCAGATAATTTTCCACCAGTGCAAAAGCCTTCTGATACTCCTCCAAATATTCGTAGGCCACAATCTCATTAAAGGCAAGGGTCTGCATCAGCGTGTTGCCCTCCACCTGCATCCCGGCCTGAAAGGCCTCCAACGCCTGCTGATAATCGCCCATGGCCATCTCGCACAGTCCCAACTGATTATAGATGGCGGCGTTTCCCGTATCCTTGGCAATCCACGAATTGTAGACACTGGCCGCATAGTTATAATCTCCGGTGGCCTCATAAGCCCTGCCCAGATAGAGATAGCTTTCCGCATCCCCCTTCTCTCTGGCCTTCTCCAGAGCGACACAGGCCTTCTGGTATTCTCCCAGATAATAGTACATGCGCCCGCTGTCGTAGCTATTCATCTTGTTCTCGGCGACCTGCATTGCATTTTCCAGATATTCGCGCCCCACATCCTTGTAGCCGTAATGCTGCAGCGCCTGATATATCTGAATCATACGATCATAATTGTTGGCGTCCAGAGACACCACCCGGTCAAAATCTTCCTTGGCGCCCTCATAATTGCCCTGCTCCAGACGCACGTTGCCGCGCAGGAAATGGGCGTCCTTCTCCTCGGGGCGCAGCGCCAAAATGGCGTTATAGACCTCCTCCGCCTCTGCGGGCTGTCCGTTTTTGATGAAAGCTGCTGCCAGATAATAATTCAGATCAAAATCCACCGGCTGCACAAAACCGTCGCTTCCGGCCAGAGCCGCCTCAAAACTGGCGATGGCATTCTCATAATCCGTCAGTCCCATGTAGGCAATGCCCCGCCCCCTGTCTATCAGCCGGGAATTCTCGCCTTCCTCCTCCGCCGTCTGAAATACGGCAAGAGCCTCCTGATACTGGAGATTCTGCAAAAGCTGCATGGCCTCCGCAGTCTTTCCCCCGGTACTGCCGCACCCGGCGAGCAGAGCCGCCGCCAGCAGACCGCACAGAACCGCCGCATATCTTCTGTTTTTTCGTAATTTTATCATATTGTTACCTGTCTTATTGTCATCTGTCTTGCCGTTGCTTATCTTGTTATCGTCTGCCCTGCTGACCTACTGCCCGTCCAGCTCAGAGGTACAGTGAGGACATCTGGTGGCGTCTATGGCAATCTCGCTCTTGCAAAAAGGGCACTTTTTCGTGGTGGGAGCCGCAGGTGCAGGCTTATGACTGAACCGGTCATTGAGTGCATTGATGCCTCTCACCAGACAAAAAATCACAAACGCCGTAATCAGGAAATTGATGACTGCGGTTATAAAATTACCATAGCAGAGCACAGGCGCATTCTCTCCGCTGCCCAGCGCCACTTTCAGACTACTGAAATCTATACCACCGAAAATTCCAAGAACCGGCGTCAGAATATCCTGATTCAGGGAAGTCACAATCGAGGTAAACGCACCGCCGACAATGACACCCACTGCCATGTCCATCACATTGCCGCGCAGGATAAATTTCTTGAATTCGCTGATAAAACCTTTGTCCTTAGCCATCTCTTCATTCTCCTTCGTCTTGTAAACTATAACCATGTTAATAGTATCATAAGCGCCCTGCAATCTCAATAGTGCAAAAAAACTTTTTACGGAGTATAATAAGGTATATGAAATAAAAAGCGAGGATTTTCATGCAGCATATTCAAAACGATATCAAAGAGCATACTTTCAAACAGGCTTATCTCCTGTATGGGGAGGAGCGCTATCTGAAGAGACAGTATACCGACCGCCTCCGCAGCGCCCTGTGTGCCGCAGACGACCAAATGAATACACATTTCTATACCGGAAAAGATGTTCCTGTGGGTGAGATCATCGACCTCGCAGAGACCATGCCCTTTCTGGCGCAGCGCCGGGTAATCTTTATCTCCGACAGCGGACTCTTTAAATCCGGCGGCGAAAAGCTTGCCGAATACTTAGGCTCCCCCTGTGAGAGCTGCTTTTTTGTCTTTACAGAGAGCGAGGTGGACAAGCGCAGCAAGCTCTTTAAGGCTGTGCAGTCTCTGGGGCATGCTGCGGAATTTTCCGTGCAGGATGAACAGACCCTGAAACGCTGGATTGCCGGTATCCTTGGGAAAGAGGGCAAGAAAATCACGGAGAACACCGTGCAGCTTTTTCTGCAAAAGACCGGGACGGACATGGACAATATCCAGACAGAGCTGGAAAAGCTGATTTGCTACTGCATGGACCGGGAGGTGGTCACCGCCGAGGATGTGGAGGCAATCTGCACCAATCGCATAAGCAATCATATTTTTGACATGATCAATGCCATCGCCGCGGGCAATACCCGTCAGGCACTGCAGCTCTACTATGATCTGCTGGCACTGAAGGAGCCGCCTATGCGCATCCTCTTTCTCATCGCCCGCCAGTGCAACACATTGCTGCAGGTAAAAGAGCTGCGCAGCCGGGGCTATGACAGCAAGGCCATTGCGCCCAAAATCGGAGTCCCCCCATTCATCGCAGGCAAATATATCACCCAGGCGGGCCGCTTCAAGACCGCCGTGCTGCGCAATGCCGTGGAACAGTGCGTGGAAGCCGAGGAAGCAGTAAAAAGCGGCCGCATGAACGACCGCATGAGTGTAGAAGTATTGATTCTGTCCGTGCTGAAGGACAAGGCAGAGGAATACTGAAAAATTTTATAAGACATCCCTTGTTTCTAATTTATAGAGTGTAAGAAAGACAGCGACCGCGGATATTATCAACAAGGTTATATGAAAAGGCATATTGTCAAGCAATGTATACTCCCCGATATTCCCCTGTGTAAAACACACGATGATAACTCCGGCAATGATTGTCGCTTTGGAGGACTTCATTCTTAATCCGATCGGCAGCCCGATAAAACTTATGCTTACCATTACCGCCGAATTCACAAGTATTTCAATATAAAACATGGCGCTTCCCAACGCAATATTTGCAGCCGTTATAAGCATATATTCTTTCGTCATTACAAGTATAGAATAAAGCAGCACTTTAGTTAAGACCAATACGGCAAAATTAAAAATCCAAACGGACAACATCTGTGATAATAGTATTTTCTTTCGGCTGATCGGGTAGGAGAACATTAAATTCATCGTTTTATTTTTGTAGGCGCTGACGATAAATGAGGCTAACATGGTGCTTGTAAAAACAATAGCGCACATATTTGTGAATAATTCAACCCCTGACTTTAACATACTATTTCCATATGCAAGCTTTGTCTCATCGGCTTCAAGCTCTCCTGCAACCGCCAGAATAAATATCAAAAGGATAACCGCCATGACAAAGGCATTCCGCACATATTTTATAATATTATTTTTTTTCCATTCAAGTCTGATTAACTTCAACATTATCTGCTCTCCTCCTCTGTCAGTTTTAAGAAATAATCCTCAAGACTTTCCGCTTTTGTACCGATAGCACTGATTTCCACATCGTTCAGCGACAATGCCTTTGATATGTCGCTTGTGGCAATCCGGCTGTCATAGATGCGGATATTATGTTCATCCATTATCTTGAAATTATTCAATTCCAATTTATCCGCCAGTACATATGCGGCCCTCCTGGTATCGGGGGTAGAAAGTTCAATATACGCCGTATTCATCTCGGATATTTCTTTCATGGATATTTCCTTCATCATATTTCCATGATTGATGATGCCGATTGTATCAGCAATGCTTTCCACTTCAGAAAGGATATGGCTGGATATAAGGATGGTAATACCGTATTCTGTACAGAGCATTTTGAATAAATCCCGAAGTTTCTTCATTCCGGCAGGGTCAAGTCCGTTAGTCGGTTCATCAAGTACCAGCAGTTCCGGCTTGCACAAGATTGCGCGGGCAATGCCTAACCGCTGTCTCATGCCTAACGAATACTGTTTGACAGACTTTTCCGCCGCTTCGGTCAGTTCCAGCATTTCAAGAGCGTTTTCCACACTTCCGGGATTGTAGTACCCCATGTACTCACAATGAAGCCGCAGGTTTTCTTTTCCGCTTAAATGGTCATAAAATGTGGGAAATTCAATGATACTCCCCATTCTTTTTAAAACCTCATAGGAAGTCGGCGTAAGAGTTTCCCCAAAAAGTTCAACCGTACCTTCCGTCGGTTTCCAAAGGTTCGTAATCATTTTCATCACCGTGGTTTTGCCCGCCCCGTTCGGCCCCAAAAATCCGTATATTTCCCCCTTTTTCACATGGATATTTACGCCTTTGATCAATTCCTTGCCGTCAATCGTTTTTGTGAGATGATTTGTCTGTAAAATGTATGGCATATTGACTGCCTCCTTTCGAGAGCATGTTCCGCTCTTGAAATCTATTGTAGCAGTCAAGGTTTTCAAAACTCTTGACTAATTCTTACAAATTTCTTTCGTGATAAATTTTAGTGCTGATTTCAGTATTTAAATTTCCTCAATTTTACCGTGAATGTTGTTTTTACATTCGGCTCGCTGTCTAAGAGAATATCTCCCCCTAACTGATTGGCAAGATTTTTGGCAATTGTAAGCCCTAATCCATTTCCCTGTATCCTGCGGTTTCGGGAATCCTCCATTGTATATAACCGTTCAAAGACATTTAGGGCAAACTCTTTCTCGATTCCTTTTCCTTTATCCGTTACGTCAATATACACATAATCTTCGTTTTCCCGCAATGTAAGGCCTATGTATTTTCCGTCGCTTCCATAACGCACCGCATTGGATATTAAATTGGACAGAATCCTGTCAATAGCCGCCTTTTCCCCCTGCACGAAAATATCGTTTTCCGGAATGGATATATCTACGATAAAATCTTTTCCGCACAGGATATCATAAAAACCCAATATGCTCTCCCTGCACGACTCGCTGATATTGATTCTGCTGATTTCTATATTCATATCACCGGCTTCCAGTTTCGCCAGTGTAAAAAACTGATTGATAAGCTCCATAACCTGTCCCGCCTTTGCTTCCACTTTCTGTAATGTTTCGTCATCTGCATTGTTCAGGCGCATTATTTCAAGATATCCTAAGATGACTGTCAAAGGCGTTTTTATATCATGCGATATGTTAGAAAGCATTTTTTTAGACGAAATCTCCTGTTTCCTGAAATCGCTCTTTATCTTCTGTCTATCCTGCAGTAATCGGTTGATCTGTCCGCTTAAATCCATAAGCGTCTTGTTGTCCGTAAATACCATAACCTTTTGATCGCTGTCACTTTCTACAATATCAGACAGTTCCCTGGTGATCTTTTTTAACTTAGCCTGTATGCCTTTCGTGTAGATAAACTGCTGATATAAAACGATAAACAGTAATATGATTATGACACATATCAAAATAAATAGTATTGCTCCATCGCTCATTCCACGTCCCCCAACTTGTACCCTATACCCCAGACGGTAACTACAATCTGCGGATTGCGGGGATTATCCTCTATTTTGTTGCGCAGTCTGCTGATATGGACATTTACAGCATTCTCATCTCCAAAATAAGCGTCATTCCAGACTTGGGAATATAGCTGCTCTTTGGTATAGACTTTTTGGGGGTTTTTCATCAGAAGCTTTAAAATCTCAAATTCTTTCGCCGTTAATTCAATCCTTGTCCCATTTTTTAATACAGAATAGTCGTTTGTATTCACGACAAGGCTGCCGCATTTAAGAACACTTTCCTCTTTGGCGGATTGTACCGCATACTGTGTATTTCTCCTGATGTTGGCTTTTATTCTTGCCAATACTTCCGTAACCGAAAATGGCTTCGTAATATAATCATCTGCCCCCAGACCCAAGCCTAATGTTTTATCAGAATCCGTATCTTTGGCGGATAGGATAATAATAGGCACAGTATTCTTTTCCCGGATTTCTTTCATAACTTCCATTCCGCTTTTTTTCGGTATCATCAGGTCAAGCAATACCAGACTGTAATCATCCGCAAAAAATTCCTGACAGGCGCTTTCTCCGTCAAAAGCTGTCGTTACTTCATAATTTTCTGTCATCAGAAAGTTTTTTAACATATCGCTGATTTCAATATCATCTTCTACCAACAAAATCTTCATTTGACGATCTCCCTCCACATATGTTTCTATTTTAAATGGTTAAGCGGACAATTGCAATTCCTTTGCATATACTGTACTCGTCAAAAGTAATATGTCAGGGGGACTGCACGGTCAGCATGACTTCGTCAGACTGCAAAAGCAGCGTGACTGCCCCGGACTGCGGCGTCTGCAGGATTTGCGTATCGCACTCTAAAAGCCGCTGCAGCAGCTCCGGGTGAGGATGTCCGTAGCGATTGCTTCTGCCGCAGGAAATCACGGCAAGGGCAGGCGAAAGCTGCTCCAGAAGCTCCTCCTTCGTGGAATTACGGGAGCCGTGATGGGCTGCCTTCAACAGCGTAACATCCCGGATACCCTGATTTTGCAGTTCCCGGAGCAGTTCCCGCTCTCCCTCTCCTTCCACATCTCCCGTGAGCATCAAAGAGATTCTGCGCTCCCCCTCCTGCAGCTCTATGTAATAACACGCAGAGCCCTCATTGCCTCCCCCGCCATCCCCTTCCGCCGAAGGGTGCAGACACAGGAAACAATCCTCCCCCTGCCGTCCGCCCGTCCAGCTCTCTCCCGCCCGTATGACACTCACCGGGATTTCCCGCTGTCCGGCAGTTCCTTTTGCCGCCTCCAGAAGCTCTCCGAATTCTTCATTCCACAGACTTCTGTCGATGCCGGGCAGCACCAGTCCGCCCACCTCGATATGTTCCTGTTCCCTTAAATTCAGGAGTTCTACAATGCCGTTCATGTGATCCTGATCCCCGTGGGAGACAAAGACCGCGTCAATTTTTCCGATGCCATAATACTTCAGGAAAGGTATCAGCACCCGCTCCCCTATACGGCTGCGGCTGCTGCTCCCGCAGTCAAATAAATACACCTCCCCGGAGGAAAGCTGCACGCAGATACAATCCCCCTGCCCCACATCCAGAAACGTGACTCTGTCGCCGCATCTTCCCGAAAGTCCCAACACCAGAACCGCCGCACCAAGCAGCACAAACTGCATACATTTCTGCACGGATTTCCTCCCGCGCTGTCTGCTCAGCTCCGCACAGCACACCACCGCGGCCCACAACAGGTAATAAACCGCTATCTGCCAGACCTCGGGCCGCCCCGGATTCCACATCGGATGGGGCAGTCTTCCAAACCATGCACAGAGCTTTTCATATCCTGCGAGAATCAGCACATCTACAGTCCCCACAAATCCCATCCCCGGAATCAGCATGGCAAACAAACCTGTTGCCATCACCACACTCATAAAAGGCAGTACCAGTACATTCAACAGTATGGAATAGACCGGTATCTCGTAAGCAAACCACAGTTGTATGGGAAGCGTCGTAAGCGTGATGGAAATTCCGGCCAGCAGACTCTGCCGCAGGCCCCGCCACAGCCTGCCGTACAGACTCACCAGCCGCCGCTTCCATTTTTCTTCTATATAACGCTTGACTCTGGGAGCCTCCTCCCCCGATTCAGCCAGTGCGGGCAAAAGTATTCCCACTCCCAGAACAGAGCCATAGGACAACAAAAAGCCCATGTGCTCCAGCCATGCGGGATGCAGGCATACCATGCACACCGCCGTCACGCCGATGGCCGTGAGCATATCGTAAGTTCTGCCCAGCAACTGTGCCAGCATACGCAGCAGATACATACCGATGGCGCGGCAGGCGGACACTCCCAGCCCGGTCATGACACCATATAAAATCAGGAATATGGCTCCTCCTGCCGCGGCGCACCACACCGACACACCTGCTCTCCGCAGTATTTTATACAGCCCCATGCCAATCAGAGTAATATGCAGCCCCGAGATGCTCAAAATATGGATGATACCGTTTTTTTGATAGAGAGCCTTCAAATCCGCGTCCACCCCGGCCTTGTCCCCCAGCAAAACAGCCGCCATGACGGAGGCTTCTTTCTCCGGGAAAATCTGATAAAGCCTCTCCTCCCAGAAACAGCGTAGCCGATAAAGTCCCTCCCGAATCCCGGGCTTCTGCGCGGCCGTCCCGATGAACTTCACCTGCTTCAATCTCCCCTCATATCCCATAGAGTGATAATAGCGGGCATAATCGAATTCTCCCGGATTTGTGGCCGGAGAAAAGGCGTAAAATTTCCCCTGCAACGCCACCGAAGCGTCCAGTATCAGTTCCTCCGAGGCCTCATATTCACACAATAATCTGCTCCCTGCCATGGACTGCGTCAAATTTTCTGTTATATCTTCTGTTAAATTTTCTAATGAATTTTCTGATGGATTACCCTGCCGCAGAACCGCGGCGTCATTTTGAATTGTTAAATTTAGAATATTGCTTTCCTGAATAATACTTTCCTGAATCTTGATGACAAATGAATTGTCGTCCTTCTGACAGACCTGCCCGGTCAATATGATGTCTGTGCCGTCAGGCGGCCCGCCCCCCGCAGAAGCGGGCAGACAGGCATATCTGACAGCCATGAGAAACACCAGACAGAAGGAGCAGACAAATAAAGGTCTGCGCATAACATATCTCCTGTCTTATTTTTATTTTTTAACTGAATTTATCAGAAAGCTATTGCTCCAGCGTGGTGACATAGTCCAGATTACGCTCGAAAGCCGAGCTTCCAAAGCTGGCAGGCACCTCGCCGTTTACCAGTATCTGCACTCTGTTGACATTACTCAGCTCCACCAGAGAATTGACGATGGAGTAAATGGACAGCTCTGTGGACACATTGTTTACCACGGTGAGAAAACTGGAATCCAGATTGACATAACAGACTCCGTCCTGCGTCGTGACGCTGACAATCTTGACCTCTGGGTTGATAGAAGGATATAGTCCCTCCACCTTTCCGCTTGGGCCCGCGATCAGCTCCTCCACCACGAAGCGCTCCTTTGGTATATTGGTGGAGTAATATTTCTCCCTGTATGCCCCGATCAGCTTATCCCCCTCCGCGTTGGCAAAATACAGCCGCACCCGGGTCAGCTCATAGGTATTGATCTCATTGCCATCATTGTCAATGAACAGATCGGCACTCATGAGCCCCACCACATCTCCGGCATTGTCAAAGAGCTGATTTCCCTCCACTGTGATTCCCACATAACGCACATTTGGAAGCTGCGTCAGCGTCCTCACAATAGCCGCGCGTACCAGCACCTCCGTGGTCGCGGGAAGATTCAGATAAGCGCTGTCCACATCGATGGACAGTTTCCCGTCAGAGACATCCAGCGAGAGTATCTCAAAGCCCATGGCAAGCGGCGCCTTGTACTCCAGCTTGTCCGGCGAAGTCGAAAGGCATCCCACCAGTTCATTCAGCATGGCCTCCTCTTCGACGGCGAACATTTTGTGAGGATGAACCTCCACCTTGGTCTCGGAATTACTGACTGTATAAATCTGATAGATATCGGCGCCCTGAGGCTCTCCGTCACTGCAGGCCGTAAGCCCTGCCAGAAACAGAATGCACCCAAGCACTCCAAACAGTTTCTTCATAGTATTTGATTCCTTTCCCTCGCCGTAACACTATGACACAATGTAGATGAGCGGAATCTTCACCACAAAACTGGAACCCTCTCCCTCCACACTGTTGATGGTGAGAGTCCCCCTGTGCAGAAGCACCGCGCTCTTGGTGATGGCAAGTCCCAGCCCTGTGCCTCCGATTTCCCGGGAATGAGATTTATCCACCCTGTAAAAGCGTTCACAGATGTGAGCCAGCGCATCCTCCGGAATACCGATCCCCGAATCGCTGACCTTGAAGGTGAAAAACTGATGATCCGCATCCAGTTCCACCTTGACCCATCCATGCTCCTTATTGTATTTGATGGAATTTTCTACGAGATTGGTCATGATCAGCGTCATCTTGACCTCGTCCACCTCCGCCACCACAGGACGCATGCTCTCAAAGACCACCTCCACATCCTTCTTTCGGGCAATGGGACGCAGCCGCTTTAAAATCAGTTCCACCAAATCGTTGATATTTAAGGAGGTGATATTCAAATCCTGCACCTTTTTGTCCATCTTCACCAGCGCCAGCAAATCCGTGATAATCCGGTTTTCCCTGTCAATCTCAGACACGATGTCCTCCATGAACTCCCGGTAGAGCTGTGCCGGGACCTCCTGCTCCACCAGCAGAGAATCCGCCAGCACTTTGATGGAAGTCATAGGCGTCTTGAGCTCATGGGACACATTGGCCACAAACTCCTGTCTGGACTGATCCAGCGCCCTCATGCGCGCCAGAAGCTGATTAAAGGCATCCACGATATGCACAGTCTCCGCGTAATCCGGCACAGAGATACTCTCGTCACTGTAACCGGAATTCACGTCCATAATGGCCTGTGTGATGCGGTTGAAGGGCCTCGTCATCACCACCGCCAGGACGATGGCCAGGACTACAATTGCCAGAGCCAGAAGCGTCTCAATAATCATCACGCGACGGTTTAACATCTCCATCATGGCCACAATGCTTCCGTTGGAGATGCTGGTGAGCATAACCCCGCTCACCACCTCCTCGCCGGAGTTCGCCGTGGTGTCCATGATGGGCGTGGTCATCTCTATATAACCGTGCTCCGGGTCATAATTGGAGAGACTTTCCCCCCGGAAACACTTGATAACCTCCTCTGAGATCATGATTTTGCCCTGGCTGATACCGTAAGTGTCCTTCACGACCTTAAAATTGCTGTTGATAATCATCACACGACCCTCGTACAGATTGGACAGCATCTCAAGCTCCGCATCCACCACAGCTCTGGAATTTCTGTATACCTGTTCCTCCGAGCGGTAATTCGCCATATAATCATTGCTGATCAGATGATTTGCCACGATTTTGAGCTGATTCTGCACCGTGGATATGCGGTGCTCCACCGCACGGTCCTCATAATTTTGTACAATGCCCATGCCCACGATGAGGCCGGGCACAAGCCCCACCACCAGCACAATGGCAAATATCCGCAGACGCAGACTCTTCAAGGGCATCTTCTGCCGTATCATTTCCACTAATTTCCGTATCGTCTTCATCCCCGGCCCTACTAATCATTCAAAAAATAATAACCGACTCCCCACTTTGTGTGAACATACTTGGGCTCACTGGGGTTTTCCTCAATCTTCTCGCGCAGTCTTCTGATATGTACATCCACTGTGCGTACATCCCCGGGGTAATCTGCCCCCCACACCAGCTTCAGAAGCGCCTCTCGGCCATATACTTTATTGGGATTAAACATCAGAAGCTCCAGCACCTCAAATTCCTTGGCAGTGAGACTGATCTCCCGTCCCTCGATATAAACTCTTCTGCCCTCGCAGTCCAGCTTCATATCGCCGCTCTCTACAAAACGCTGCGCCTCCCTGGAACCGGTCTTGGGCTCCACACGACGCATAATGGCCTTGATACGGGCTTTCACCTCAAGAATATTAAAAGGCTTTGTGATATAATCGTCAGCGCCGTACTCCAATCCCAGTATCTTATCCATGTCGTCGCCCTTGGCCGTGAGCATGATGATGGGCACATTGGAGAATTCCCGTATCTGCTGACACACCTCAAAACCGGTGAGCTTAGGCAGCATGACATCCAGCAAAATAATATCATATCGATTGTTTCTCGCGTACTCCACAGCTTCCTCACCATCGTATGCACAGTCCACCTGCAGATCATCCTGCTCCAGACTGAATCGGATTCCCTTCACGATCAGCTTCTCATCGTCTACCACCAGCACTCTCTTCTCCGCCATTTCCCTTCCTCACTCTTCTCTCATCTCATTTTATTTCACACAATATATGTCTTATTTCACAGTAATCAGCGCCTTGATTTTATTGTAGGCGCTGTCTTTAATCCCGGACACCTGCATGATCTCCTCCGCGCTGCCAAAAGCTCCGTGCTCCTCCCGATAAGCCACAATAGCCTTCGCTCTGGCCTCCCCGATGCCGGGCAGCGTACACAGAAGCTCCACTCCCGCGGTATTGATGTCTATCAGCCCGGCGTCCCGCTCCTGCGATTCGATTTCGGCTTCCAAGGCCTCTTCCGGCGTGGGAAAATACAGCTTCATGCCATCCGTCAGAACTTCCGCCAGATTCACAGCCTCCTTCGCCGCATCTTCAGCAAAACCGCCTGCGGCCTCCAGCGCATCCTGACCGCGGCTCCCCTCTGGAAGCAGCACAACTCCCGGTTCCTTCACCGCGCCGCAGACATAGACATAGATCATGGATGCCTCCGACGAGGCCTGAGTTTCCGACCCGGACGCATACTCCGGCAAATTCCCGGATCCCGGCATAAGCTCCGCCGCAGCCCCCTGCTCTGCCGTCTCAATTAATTCTCCCACAGGCAGGGTAATTGCTCTGTCGGCTTTGTGACATCCCGCCAAAACCACACACAGCACAAGGCCTGCTGCCCCGCAGAGGCCCTGGTAAATACTGCTTTTGATATTATTTTTAATTTTGTTTTTAGTTTTTTCTGCACTCATGTTTTCTCTCCTCTCTCGACGGGAGAAAACTGTCCTTGCTATATCAGTGCATTGTGTTTGCTGACAATACTTATTGTAAGGGAATTATTTGCCATTTACAAGCCGGATTCCAAAAATTAAAGAAATTTTAACTATTACTGTTTTTTCCCTTTTATTTCCATTTAAAGACGATAATTCCCACGATGGCCACTGCCATGCCGATAGCCTTTCTCCACTCCCATGGCTGCTTCTCCACGCCGAACCATCCCAGAAGCTCAATGGCATAGGCCACCGCAAGCTGGGCCACCACAATCAGCATCACCGCCTTGGCGGGCCCCAACATATCCATGCTACGGATGACTGTGTAAGTGATGAAAGCTCCAATTGCGCCCCCTAAAAGCATATATTTGGGCTGCACTGAAAACACCTGCAAAAGAGACCCCCGCTCAGTGCAGAGCCATGCCCCCAGACAGACTAACAACGCCGTAAACTGTACAAAGGCGCTGGCGCTCCATATCGCCGAGGCCTTCGTGACCTGCGTGTTGAACACTCCCTGCACACTCATCAAAGCTCCCGATATCAATGCAATCAAAAAACCAACCATATCTCCAGATACTCCCTTCTGTCTCTCACAGGCCCGGCCTGTAAGGATTTTCCCGTGTTAGTATCTTGCCCTATGGTTGGTTTCGTTATACTATGAATCTTATACTATAAATTCGCCACCTGAGCGGCAATCTGCTCCGCCAGCTCCGAGACCAGTGGCTCAACCTCCGCGCCGTTCCAGACTTTGGAAAACAACACCTCCATCTGCAGCCAGAAATTGCCCGTCTCCATGAGCTTGGGCAGGGACACGCTGTCCGCATATTCCAGTTTGAATATCTGAGCCGGCCCATTATCTTCGTCCGTCCCGTTTCTGGCGGGAAGCTTTCCCGTTTTCTCGTAGAGCTCCTCCGCGCAATCGTATACCAGATAGGCCGCAAAGCCGTTTGCCAGCTCCTTGTGCTCCGAATAACCGTTCACCGCAACCGCGCCTGTCATAGACAGGGACGCGCTCTCCAGTTCTTCGCTGACTTCCGGCATAGTAGCCACGCCATATTCATAGACAAAGCTTCCGTCTTCCCTGGCCTCGTCAAGACGTCGGATGGCGTCTGTGGTAGCCACGGTAAAGAGAATCTTGCCATCAATAAAATCCTGCAGCACAGAATCGTAAGTAATCGTGTCCGACTCCATGGAAAAGAACTGATTCAGCGCCTTGTAAACCTCCAGACACTGCACCGTCTCAGGATTGTCGATATCGATAGCACTCTCATCGTCTCCGGCAGCGCCGCCCACCACAAGATATCTTCCCACAATCCAGTAATTATAAAAGATATCCGACACATCCCATTTCATGATACCGTCCACACCCTCGGGCAAATCAAAGGTGTCGGCAATATTCAAAATATCGTCCACTGTGGCAGGAATCCCGTTTTCCAGATATTGCTGCGCCAGAGCCGCCTCCTCTTCCGTCAGACCGGCGTCACCCTCCGCAGCGCCGGAGCTGTTCTCTCCGGCCTCATTGTCCTCGGCCTCAGCCAGCTTCCTGCGCGCCTGCTGCAGGGCCCACTCCGCCATATAGCTCTCATTATAAATCAGAGCACTTGTCTCAAAATACAGGGGATAGGCGATATTCTTCCCGTGAAAGCTCACCGCTGTCAGCGCCGTCTCCGGGAAATTATCCGTGTTGCACACGGCTCCGGCGTCTTTGGTCTCACTGGCAAGTCCGGCCAGATAAGCTTTCTCCAGAGAATCATTTCCAATCAGATACACATCCGGCATCTGTCCTTCCTGCAGAGAAGCCTGATTGATGGCCTCCAGATACGCTCCCTCATAGGTCAGCACGGGAATCACCCGCACTCCCTCCCGCTCGCCGAAGGATACCGCCGCACTGTTGATAAAGCTGGTCATGGTCTCGTCCGTATACCAAAAATAGATGGTCTCCTTATCGCTGCTTCCAAAGATACCAGTCCTCTTATCCGCATCCTCCAGAGGGCGCACCTGTCCGGTTCCGCCGGCCAGCACAGCCGCCACGCCCAGAGCCACCGCTGCCACCATGATAATTCTGTTTTTTAAATGCATATAGATGCTCCTACTCGATACAAGTGTCCAAAATCCCGATCATATCGTCAATATTCTGCTCTGTGATAATTAACGGAGGAACGAAACGGATGATGTTCGGCCCGGCATTGATGAGAAGCAGGCCCTTCTCCACTGCCCTGGTGATAATCTCGCCCACGGGCCGGTCAAACACAAGCCCCTGCATCAGTCCCACACCTCTGTGCCCGGTGATGCAGTCGTATTTCTCCGCAAGCTCTTTCAGCCGCTTTTCCAGATAAGGGGCAACCGTCTGCACATGCTCCACGATTCCATCCCGCTCATAAATCTCCAGCACCTTTGCCACCGCTGCGGCCGCCAGAGGATTGCCTCCGTAGGTCGTGCCGTGATCGCCGCTGGTGAGAGAGTTCTGCGCCACACGCTCCGTCATCATAAACGCACCCACGGGCACGCCGCAGCCCAGAGCCTTTGCGCTGGTCATGATATCCGGTTTGATGCCATAGCGCTGCCATGCGTAAGGATAACCGGTTCTTCCCATGCCACACTGCACCTCGTCAAAGATCAGCAGAATATCCCGCTCGTCACAAAGCGCACGCAGCTTCTGCAGGAACTCCTCTGTGGCAGGCTGCAGACCACCCTCGCCCTGCACGGGCTCCAGAATGATACCGCAGGTTTTATCCGTCACACAGCTCAGCACACTGTCAAAATCATTGAGCTCAGCAAATTTGACAGTGCCGATCAGAGGCTCAAAGGGCTCCCTGTATTTGGGATTACCGGTGACCGCCAGAGCTCCCATGGTTCTGCCGTGGAAGGAATGGTTCATGGCGACCAACTCATGGTCGTGCGCACCATCCTTCAGCCATGCATATTTTTTTGCGGCCTTGATAGCCCCCTCCAGCGCCTCCGCTCCGGAATTGGTAAAGAACACCCGGTCCATACCGGAGAGCTTCTTCACCTTTCTCGCCGCCTCAATAGCCGGTACATTATAATAATAATTGGAAGTGTGCAGCAGCTTATCAATCTGTGCTTTCAGCGCCTCGTCATATCCAGGATAATGATACCCCAGAGCAAACACAGCTATACCCGCCACAAAATCCAGATATTTTTTACCTTCAATATCATAGAGATACACGCCCTCGCCCTTGTCCAACACAATCTGATAGCGATTATAGGTGTGCAGCAGGTCTTGTTCCGCCTGCTCAATATATTCTTTCATATCCATGATTTTATTCCTTCCTTTTTCCAGACCTTATGCTCCTTATGCTTTCTTTGCTCCGTTTAAGCTCTCTTTGTCCTCATCCGCGATAATAGCGGTGCCCACGCCCTCGTTGGTAAAAATCTCCAGAAGCAGGCAGTGAGGAATCCGGCCGTCCAGAATATGTACGCGGTTGACTCCGTTTCTGATGGCTGAGGTGCAGTTTGCAAGCTTGGGCAGCATACCGCCGCCGATGTAACCGCCCTCAATCAGCTCATCCGCCTGGCTGGCGGTGAGTCTTGAGATAAAGGAGGACTTGTCCTCCACATCCCTGTAAAGTCCCTCGATATCCGTGAGGAATACCAGCTTGTCCGCGCCCACAGCCTTGGCGATGGCACAGGCTGCATCGTCCGCATTGATATTATAAGTCTGAAACTGATTGTCCAGACCGATGGGCGCAACGATGGGCAGAAAATCCTTCTCCAGAAGGTCATAAAGCACCTTAGGATTCACCTCCGTGATATCACCCACAAAACCGATGTCCTCTCCTCCTGCGTATTTCTTCTCCACCGTCAGCAGTCCGCCGTCCTTGCCGCTGATTCCCACAGCCTTCACGCCCAGCTCCTGCACCATGGACACCAGACTCTTGTTCACCTTGCCCAGCACCATCTCGGCAATCTCCATGGTCTCTTCATCCGTGACTCTAAGACCATTCACAAACTTGGCCTCCTTGCCGACCTTCCCAACCCAGCGGCTGATTTCCTTGCCGCCGCCGTGTACGATGATGGGCTTAAACCCTACCAGCTTTAAGAGAGTCACGTCCTTGATGACATTTTTCTGCAGCTCCTCGTTGCTCATGGCACTGCCGCCATATTTCACCACGATAATCTTACGGTTAAACTGCTGTATGTAAGGAAGGGCCTCGATGAGCACCTCCGCTTTCTTTAAGACTGCCTGCATATCCTTTTCCATTTGTGCTTCTTCCTCCATTGATTCCTATTCCGCCTAACTGCGGTAGTCCGCATTGATTTTCACATAGTCATAGCTTAAGTCACAGCCCCATGCAGTGGCCTCGGCATCTCCCATGTGCATATCCGCCAGCACGGTCACCTCCGGGTCGGAGAGAATCTTCGTGGCCTCCTCCTCGCTGTAGTCGCAGGCGATACCTCCGCTGAAAATCGGCAGTTTCCCGCTCTCACTCATAAAATACAAATCCACCTGCTCCGGGTCAAACTGTACTCCGGAATATCCCAGCGCGCAAAGAAACCGTCCAAAATTGGCGTCATGTCCAAAGATAGCCGCCTTGGTCAATGAAGAACAGATGACTGCCTTCGCCAAAACCCGGGCATTTTCCTTGGTGTCCGCACCCACAACGCGGCACTCAAACAGGGCTGTGGCACCTTCGCCGTCCCCCGCCATCTTTTTTGCAAGATAAGAAGTAATCACATGCAATGCCTCACAAAAAATATCATAATCCGCGCCTTCTCCGGCAATCTCCGCATTGCCTGCCAGTCCGTTTGCCAGCACCAGCAGCGTATCGTTGGTGGATGTATCGCCGTCCACACTAATCATATTAAATGTATCCACTATATCAGCGCTGACTGCTTTCTGTAGCATCTCTTTCGAGATGTTTGCATCCGTAGTCACAAAGCCAAGCATGGTACACATATTGGGATGAATCATGCCGGAGCCCTTGCACATACCGCCGATTGTCACGGTCTTTCCGCCGATTTCCACCTCCACAGCAATCTGCTTATGCACCGTGTCCGTGGTCATAATGGCCTTCGCCGCATCCAGACCTGCATCCAGAGTATCCGCTTTCTTTGCCACAAGCTGTTCCACCCCCGCGCAGATTCTGTCTGTGGGAAGCTGCATCCCGATGACCCCGGTGGACGCCACCAGCACCGCATCCGCGGGAATCTGTAAAAGTTTTCCGGCGCAGGCCGCGGTCTCCTCGCAGGCCGCCATACCCGGCTTTCCCGTGCATGCATTGGCAATGCCGGAGTTTACCACAACTGCCTGGGCAAACTCGGACTGCTCCACTACTTTTTTATCCCAGAGCACAGGGGCCGCTTTCACTACATTGCTGGTAAAAGTTCCCGCCACCTTGCAGGGAACCGTGCTGTAGATCAGCGCCATGTCCTTTCTGTTCTGATATTTGACGCCGGCCTCCACGCCCGCTGCCTGAAACCCTTTCGCCGCGGTCACACCGCCCTCGATCTGCTTGATTTTTGTCTCCGCACTCATTTTCCGCACACTCCAATCCTGTTATATCAAAATTATTTTACAACCGTTTTACTGTCGGTTCACCGTCATTGATTAAAGGCCGTGATATTGTCCTCGTTCAATGTAAAGTCATAATAATTCAAATCCTCTCTTTTGGTCCAGCCGATACAGTTCCAGAAGGCATTTCCCACATCGTTTTTCGTGAACGCAATCAGGCTCACCTTGTTGATGCGCTCCGCCTTCAGAGCATTCATACAATATACCACCATGGCCTTGCCGATGCCAAGTCTCCTGTAATCCTCCCGCACACACACATGATAAAGACATCCTCTCCTGCCGTCATGTCCGCAGAGAATACCGCCTACGATGGAGCCATCCGCTGCCACCGCCACCACGCTGGTCTCGGGATTTCTATTTAAAAACTGTTCCACACCCTCTCTGGAATCGTCGATACTGCGGATGCCAAAGCCCTTAATGGTCATCCAGAGCGCCCGCAGCCCGTCATAATCTTCCTTTGTCATGGTTCGTATGGTAAATGTCTTCTCTGCATTGTTCATATCGTTCCTCACGTATTAATCCTTAGTTTTGTTAATAATTCATATAAATCACTAATGCTTCCTTCACTCTTATCTGCACGTTGTATCCGAACAAATTTGCAATTAGCATTAAATGCTGTTTTCCTATCTTTTTCTTCATCTCCAACAAAAACCAATTCTGTAATTGGCGTGGCAAATTTTTCAGAAATCATTTGCAGTCCTTTACTATTTGGCTTTCTATATCCTGCAACAGAAGATGAAACATAATAATCAAAATAACCAAGCAGTTCTGAAATATCTCTTCTAAAAATTTCATCAGGCATCGCATTGGGCAAATCAGTAAATGCCGCTATAACATACCCTTTTTCCTTTAACTTTTGTAATACATCAATTGTATCCGGGTATATTTCCGCCTTTAGCTTCAATCCTCCCCAAAAGGTTTCTATACAACTTTGAATGGGAATATCGATATGCCAGTCCTCTAATATTTTTGTAAATATAAATTCTGCGGAATATTCAATCTCCCTGTAATTAATTCTCGGATTGAAGTCCTTTAACATTTGAAGTGATTTTTCAACGGTTTCTTTTGAGATATTACAATTGAATTTTTGAATGATCGCCTCAAATCCCTGATCATAAAAATCCACCCATGAATCAGGCATTCCTGCATACTGCATTAACGTACCACCCAAATCAAAAACTGCAACCTTCAAAACAGCTCTCCTACTAAATTCCAAATGGAAATATTATTGCATTTAAGGGAAGCAGGGAACCAGCTCCAGTCCCTCATCCTCCGGCAGTCCGAACAACAGATTCATATTCTGCACCGCCTGTCCTGCAGCTCCCTTCACCAGATTATCCAGTGCTCCCATCATGATAACGCGTCCAGTTCTCTCGTCGATGACAAAATTCACGTCCACATAATTGCTGCCCTCCACCCATTTGGTCTCAGGGCAGACGCCCGGCTCAAGCACGCGCACGAACTTTTCCTTGGCATAATATTTATCATAGGCCGCCCGGATCTCCTCATTGGTGGGCAGGGAACCGTCAGCCTTTCTCTTCAGTGACGCATATTCCGTCACCAGAATACCGCGGTTCATGGGCACCAGATGCGGCGTGAAATTGATGGTCACCTGGCAATCTCCCGCATAGCCCAGTTGCTCCTCGATCTCGGGTGTATGACGATGGCTCGCCACGCCGTAAGCCTTCATATTTTCATTGACCTCGCAGAACAGATTCGGCAGCTTTGCGCCTCTGCCCGCACCGGAGGTTCCCGACTTCGCGTCCACAATCAGAGTGGTCACATCGATCAGCCCTTCCTTCACCAGAGGATAAGCCGTCAGGATGGAACAAGTGGTATAACAGCCAGGATTGGCCACCAGCCGGGTCTTATTTGTTATCTGTCCGCGATTTAATTCACAAAGACCATAGACTGCCTCCGGAATAAACTGCGGCGACTTGTGCTCAATCCCGTACCATTTCTCATAAATCTTTACATCCTTGATGCGATAATCCGCAGACAGATCCACAATCTTCACCTTCTGCAGAATATCCTCGGTGAGCAGTCCTGCCAGAAAGCCCTGAGGCGTAGCCGTGAAAATCACATCCACCTGAGCCGCAAGCTCCTGCAAATTATCATCCTTGCACACATCCTCAACAATCTGAAACATATTCCGATAGACATCCTGATATCTCTGATCTATGTAACTTCTGGAACCGTACCAGACAACCTTTGCATCCTTATGATTTGCCAGAATGCGAACCAGCTCGCCACCCGCATAACCCGTCGCACCGATAATACCTACCTTAATCATGTCTTATACCTCCTATGGATGAATAACGCCCCATCACCCAAGCCTTTCTTGTTATCATAACACTTTTTGCATAAATGTCCACTACTTTTTTGAAATTTTTGAATAAAAATCGGTTTTTATGCATTTTATGCATTAATTTTTGCATATTTTCATCAAATCAACCGCCCTGTCCCGCCTCCGGGACATCCGAGCGATGCTGGACATACATAATAAAGGTAGCACACGCACAGACAATTTACAAGTTTTTCATGGAGGTAACATTCAGCTTAAAAGCTTTTTATATAGGTTATCGATGCAAATTGCACCAAATGGTGCAGTAATGAGAATTGCCAGCACCGCCACTGTCAATACAGTCTGTCCACAAGCCAATCCCATTGTAAAAGGTATCGCACCAATAGCTGCCTGTACGGTGGCTTTAGGCGTGTATGCCAACATACAGAATAGTTTTTCCTGTCTTGTAAGTTCAGTTTTTATCAAAGACAATGCCACGCCAACCATTCTGAAAACCAAAGCGCCTATCACCAATAAAACAGCAAATATACCTGCGGTCACAGCATATTTCAAATCAACGGTTGCCCCTACAAGCACAAAAAGAAATACTTCTGCCGCTACCCATAATTTGTTGTATTTACTTGATAACCGTTTGGCTAATACAGAATACTTCTGTTTTATTACAATTCCCAGACTCATAATAGCTAAAAGTCCGGAAATCGGTATAATCCTTTCTAAACGGTTTTGCAATTCAAGAAGTAAAAACGAAAAGCTGAGTATTATCAGAATTTTAACAGAGTCCCGCATATGATATTTTTGGAAAAATATTACCAATACACTTCCCATAGCCGCTCCTATGCCAATTCCCATTAGAATGGAAACTGGTATCTGTAAAAAATTGATAACAGCTATAGTACCTGTTGAAGCCAAAGAAATTAATGCAGTAAATACAACAATCACAAAAACATCGTCCACTGACGCACCTGCCAATAGCAACTGCGGAATACTATGTTTTTTACCATATCCCTCATCAATCAGTTTAATCATTCTCGGCACTATAACAGCGGGAGATACCGCCGCGATTACACTTCCAATAATTGCGGCTTCCAGTACAGTTATGCCTAATAATATCGGCGCTAAGATAATTGTCCCTACAATTTCTGTGCACGCAGGAACGAAGCACATAAGGATTGCCGGTCTGCCGGATTTCTTCAAATCAGCAACATTTAATGATAAACCTGCTCTTGTCAGAATAATTACCAATGCAATCTGCCGTAAATCTGCTGAAATGCTTAAAATTGATTTGTCAATGAGATTAAGCGCATGAGGGCTTAAAATAATTCCGACAATAATCATTCCTAACAGACTTGGCAGCCTCATTTTTGAAAATATACTTCCTAAAAGCAATCCCAATAAAAGAATTAGTGCAACACTTGTCAACATATAAATTCCTCCTATTGATTGCAGAAATTAAAAAAGCTGATAATTTCTGCGCAAATTTCGCAGAAGTCATCAGCATAAAATGCGGTTTAGGTTTCCCAAGGGAGAACTTCATTCCCTTATTAATTATTTTAACATGAGCATAATGCCCTTTCAACAAAAATTTTATGAAAATGGCTGTAACTTCGACTTTTCCATATACCAGCCCGAGCAGGGGATAGTTAGTATGAAGACCCTTGAAAAACGTCAGCGCTTAGCGAGATGTCCTATCGAGCTTAGCGTCTGCTACGTTTTTCTCGGAGCGGAAGCGTGTCTGAATACCAACTATCCCCTGCCCGGGCGGAAATATGGAAAACGCCGACTCAACTGGCAGTTGAGCGGTCCCGAAATCTCATCAAAAGAATTGATTGTGGCAATAATTCTTTTATGCTACCCTGAAAACGGAGGAAGAATACTTATGTTTGACAGAGATAATTTAGCAAAAATGATTGTGCAGGAGAGAAAGCGTATGGGACTGACGCAGAAGCAGCTCGCGGATATGCTGCATGTGTCCTATCAGGCAGTCTCCCGCTGGGAACTGGGCACCAGCGTTCCGTCGGTGGAGCTTCTCTACGATTTGGCTACGGCTTTGGGCCTCTCCACGGACAGTCTGCTCACCGGTCGGTATCTGACAGAACATGACATCAGTTATATGGATTCCGGTTTTAACACGCACCGGCTCTATGAAATAAAAGACAGGCTGCAGGAACTGGTGAGTGACACACCTCTTTTTCTGGACAACTACTATACAAAACCTGTCCTGTACCAGACAGATGTGACACAGGAACAAAACCCTGTGCATATCCTGATACATTCGATTCCGGGCTCAAAGCTCCGGCTGGCAAAGGATCACGGGTGTGAGGCGGAAATCTGCGCGGATATGGCGGCCAACGCCATCAATGCCATCGCTGCATGCGGAGGAAAGCCTCTGTTTTTTAAAGCGGGCATCATCTGCGGCAATATGGACGGCGAACTGCTCATGCGAATGGGAAAGGCCTTCAAAAACTGCTGCGAAGGTCAGGACACAGCATTTGCAGGTCTGGAGGTCGGCTGTCAGCCTATCAATTTCCGCTCCCATGAGTATGAACTGTATGGATTCTGCTCCGGTGTGGCGCGGCAGGAAGAACTTATGACCAGGAATGATATCCGGGAGGGCGATGCGGTAATCGGTATTCACACGGATGGCATCCACGGAATCTCCTATCCTTTTGTGCATGTCATGCTGGAACGGAATCCCAGACTGCGCTATGCCAAAATCGACGAAGAACACTATTTCCCCGATGAACTGATAAAACCTACCGCTGCGTATTATAAAGCGCTTCATGCGCTCAGAGAGGCCGGCCTACTGCACGGGGCATACCCGCTCACCAATGCACTGAATAATCCATATCGTTTTACAGGCTGGCTGCCGGAGGACCTGTGCTTTTGTCTTGACCGTTCTCGGGTACCCATGCTGCCGCTCTTCCAATTTATCGCCGCCCAGGATATGATTTCCAGACAGCTTATACCCCTCCGCTTTCACATGGGCATCGGTATGTTTGCAGTGGTGCCCGCGGGAGAGACCGGACTGGCCATGAAACTCATCGAACAATATCACCCCTGCGTCTATCTGGGCGAGATACAGCGCAAAACACAGCCGAGCGAAGAATGTATTCGGGAGAAAGGAGAATTTGCATGGTAACCCACAAAACAAAAAAATCTGCCCTGTGGAGCGATGCTCTCCGGCACAGTCCATGGCTGCTGGTCTATCTGATCTGCGCCTTTCTAGTGAATGCCGCACTGATTCGCGGAAACTCCTATATCACTCTGGCCGCAGACGCCGTGCTGGCGGGAGAAAACATAACTTTTGAGGAATTCCTTATTCCATTATGCATATTGGCTCTGGGAGGAGCGGTATCCGCCTGTCTGCAATCCGCATGCGGCAGCACCTACAGCGCAAAGGTGCAGCGCTCCATCAGAGACAGACTGGGAGCAAAACTTCTCTCTCTTCCCTACGCTTATTTTGACGGACACGGCTCCGGCAGTATCATGTCCCGGCTGATTTCGGATATGGACGCCATGGGGCGATTTTTTTCCGAGACTCTGCCCATTCTGCTGATGGACTGCATCACGGTAATTCTGGTCACGGCGTATCTGGCCGATATGGATGTGTTTTTGATTGTGGTTCTGTTTGCGAGCTATCCTGTCATGCTGCTGGTGTCGGACAGGCTGTCCAAAAAGCTGACGGCCATCGTCAAAGTCCAGCGCTCCCAGATGGATCGGCGCACCACCTGGGCCTATGATATGATACAGGGCATTGAAGTGGGGCGGAGCTTTGGACTTTATCACCGCCAAAAACAGAAAATGGATGCCGTTCTGGATGAAATCGCGGCGAACAAGGCGGCATCCACCAAGATATCCTCACTAGCCTGGTCACTGAAAAGTATCCTCACTCAGATTCCACTGGTAATCTGCTATCTATTTGCCCTCTATGAGTTTTCACAGGGCCGTGTCAGCACAGGAGAACTGCTGGGCTTTACAGTAATGCTGGGCAGAATCATCTATCCTGTGGGCGACATTATCTTCGCACTGAATGAAATCCGGGAAGCGGGCGTCTCCATGGAACGCCTGCAGGATATTTTAGACCGGGCTCCTGAGAAAAGCGGCGGCTCCTTTGAACTGCCGCAGGAGGCGCTTCATGGGCAGAACACAGAGCCTGCCATATGCCTACAGGGAATCTGTTTTTCATATGGAGATGGTGAAGCAGACACCGAACAAAAAAAGGACGAGCCGGACAAGCCTGTGCTGAGAGACATCTCACTCTCTATAGGCCAAGGTATGCATGTGGCCTTTGCCGGCGGCTCCGGGGAGGGCAAGAGCACCGTCCTGAAGCTCTTGTGCGGACTTTATCAAAAACATCAGGGAGAATATCTGCTGTTCGGAAAACCTTTTGAGGAATGGGATCTCGAGGCCGCCAGAAAATGCTTTTCCTATGTATCCCAGAATACAGTGCTCTTTCCCGTGAGCGTCTGGCAGAACGTGGCTTACGGCAGAGAGGGCGCAACCCGTCAGGAAGTGATAGATGCCTGTAAAGACGCCAATATCCATGATATGATCATGCGGCTGCCGGAGCAGTATGACACAATTATCGGCGAGAGGGGCGCGCGGCTCTCCGGCGGTGAAAAACAGAGACTCGCCATCGCCAGAGCCATTCTGAAAGACGCTCCCATTCTGCTTCTTGATGAGCCCACCGCCTCTGTTGATAACGAGAATGAAAGATTGCTCACGGAGGCTCTGGAACGGACCGCCTCAGGCAAAACCATCATCACGGTGGCACACCGCCTCTCCACCATTCAGAATGCAGACTGCATCTATGTGATAGAACATGGACAGATTGCCGAACAGGGCACTCATGAGGAACTGAGCCGCCTTCAGGGCGCATATGCAAGACTGCAGAAATGTATGGCGGAGCAGGCCTGACCTCATATACATCAAAACATAAATCACACCGCCGAAAGGAGTATTGAGATGGACATAAATACCGCTAAAACCGGCTCTCTCAGATGGATTCTGGGACTTCTGGGCAAAAGGCTTCCTCTATATCTGGGCGCCATCGTGATCTCCGCCCTCGCACAATCCGGGACCAGAATCGCCAATGCATTGATTGTCAAGCAGATTATCACAGCGGCGCAGACAGGACAAATTTCCGGAGTACATCTGGCAGTTCTGGGCAGCTTCATGCTGTTCGTCCTGTGTCAGATGCTTTGGAAATTCTCCATCGCCCGCTACAATACCGAAGGTGCAAAAGGCGTTGCCTCTCTTGGAAAACTGGTTTTCTCCAAAGTCCTTCGCCTGCCCTATGCCTATTATGAGGAGCATCACAGCGGGGATTTCATGTCGAAACTGATCTTTGACACGGAACGGGTAGGGGATATTTATTCCTCCAGACTGCGGAGACTCGCCACGGCCATACTGTCCTCCATAGCGTTTTTGATTCCCATGCTCTATTACAGTGCGCATCTCACTTTTTGTCTGCTGGCGCTCAGCATGCTGGCCTTTCTAGCCAACAGCCTTCTGGCCGGTCCCATGAAGCGGGCCGGAAAAGCCCTGTCTCAAAGCGTCGGAGCTCTGACCGAAAAGCTGACCAATCTTCTGTCCGGAATGGAGATTGTAAAGCTGCTGCCCGCCAAGGCAGAACTGCTTGCAGACTACAGACAGGCAAACGGCCGTCTGTTTCAGGTACAACAAAAAAGCAATCTCTATACAGCAGTCACAGAAGGGCTTAATAATTTCTTTGATTTGGCCGGCGCTCTGGCCTTTCTCGGTCTTGGCGTCTGGTTTGTCTCCCGCGGACTGGTAAGTCTCGGCGGACTGGCGGCGGTCTATACTTTATACGGCTCCTTCCGCTATCAGTTTTTGGATATTGGGAAATATTTCCCTCAGATGATGCACTGTATTGCCAATGTGGAAAGGTTAAGAGAATTTTTATTGCAGGAAGAGGCCGATTTGGAACCTGCTTATGTACATGATAAGGATTTGTCCGCTCCCGCCGTGTCTGTGGAGCATGTCTCCTTTTCTTATGCTAATGGTGCTAATGGAAGACCGATTCTGACAGACGTATCCCTGGAGGTGCAAAAGGGAATCTGCGTGGCCATCACCGGAGAATCCGGCTGCGGCAAGAGCACGCTGGCAAAACTGCTGCTTGGCTTCTACCGCCCTGCCTCCGGGACAATCCGCGTGGACGGTCCCATCGCCTATGTCCCTCAGGAGCCCTATCTGTATCAGCTCAGCATCGCGGAAAACATCGCCTGGGGAAAAGGAAACGCTGAATCAGGGGAAGTCTCCCGGGAAGAAATCATACAGGCCGCCCGAATCGCAAACGCTCATGACTTTATCATGAAACTGCCGGAGGGCTATGACACCATCGTGGGCGAGCGAGGCAACACCCTCTCCGGCGGAGAGAGACAGCGCATCGCCATCGCCCGCGCCGTCCTGATGAACGCTCCCATCCTGCTCCTGGACGAGGCCACCTCCGCCCTTGACAGCGAATCCGAGAAGCTGGTAAACGAGGCGATTCGCCGTGTCAGCCAAAACTGCACCACCATTATGATTGCCCACAGGGAATCTACCATCGCCATGGCGGACAGGGTCATCCGCCTGTAATTTCCTGCCCATCCGACCGCCTCAAAAGCTGCTATTTGCACTCTTACAAAAACATGTTAAAATATAAGGAAATTACAAGGAGCAATTTTGTATAAATTTTATGCAGTATAAAATATTATTGGTGGACGATGACGCCGCACTGCTCAAAATGCTGAGCCGCTATCTTTCGGGCAAAAACTATGAGATCATGACGGCGGAAAACGGAATCACAGCCATATCTATGATACAAAAGCAGCCGGATATGATCCTGCTGGATATCAATATGCCGGGGATGGACGGTCTGGAGCTGTGCAGGCAGATTCGGGACAAAATATCCTGTCCGATTCTCTTTCTGACGGCCAAGGCGGAGGAACAGGACCGGGTCAACGGTCTGCTCTCCGGCGGAGACGATTATATCGTCAAACCCTTCAGCCTGAAGGAGCTGGAGGCGCGTATCATCGCACATCTGAAACGGGAGGAACGAAGGCGGACAGATGTCTCCTACCGCTTCAGCGACGGCCTGATGATCGACTACTCCGCGCGGACAGTATCACTCGGCGATACCGTGCTGGACTTCACCAGAACAGAATACGAAATCATCGAATTCCTGTCCATGCACCCGGGACAGGTGTTTGACAGAGAGCGAATTTATGAGCGGGTGTGCGGTTATGATGCCGAGGGCGACAGCCGGGGAATCACGGAGCTGGTGAGACGGATTCGGAATAAACTGGCCGCCTGCACACAGACGGAATACATCCAGACCGTCTGGGGGATGGGGTACCAGTGGAGGAAGTAGAGATGTTTTGTCGCAGCTTGAGGGCTCTGGGGAGGGCCGCACGGACAGGGGCATAGCTCTTATTCAGACCCGCTCTCGCTCCCAAGGGTCTTCATAAGAGCTATGCCCTGCCCGCGCTGCTCTCCAGCAAAACTTAAGCTGCGGCAATACATCATTGGCAATAATAGGCGGCAAGGTGGTTGATTGCGGCAATGCTACGGAATATAGGTGATTTATGAACAGGATACGGAATCTTTCTGTCAGGAAAAGTATTGTATTGTATATGCTTGTAGCGGTGGTGTTGAGTTTTATACCGACGTATTTTATCGAGCGGACAGCGCAGCGGACGCAGGAGCAGATTTGGGAAAAGTATATGGGGGAGGAGTATTGGCAGCAGATAGAGGAATACCAAAACAGTGGCGGTTCAGAGGCAGCTCCAAATGTACCTTCTATTACGCGCCCTGTCAATATGGAGATGAGCGACTCGGACAGGCTGCTCTCTGAGGTGTGTGATTTTCTGCAGACTTACAGTTTGTTAGTGTTTGCGTGTGGGGGAATTATTGTGGCGGTATTTTTCTTTTATAAGAATAAGTTGGCGGCTCCTCTGGCGGAGCTCACCCGGGCGACAGCCGCCATCGGCAGTCAGAATCTGGATTTTACCATAAATTATGCCAACCGGGATGAATTGGGTGAAGTCTGCGCTCAATTTGAAGTCATGCGCAGGCAGCTTGCGGAAAACAACAGCCGGATGTGGAAGACGCTGGAGCAGGAACGGGCTCTGCGCGCATCCATTGCCCACGATATCCGTTCTCCTCTGACAATTTTGAAAGGATATCAGGAAATGCTGCTGGAGCTTGTCCCGGACCGGCAGACCGACGCAGAGACAGCGGATGCCATGACCGATATGCTGAAGGAAGGTATGGTACAGATTGGGCGAATGGAGGATTTTCTCGGCTCCATGAATCAACTCTCAGCTCTGGAGGAGAGAAAAATACAGCTCCGGGAAATCCGGCTCTCCGAGTTGGCACAACAGTATCGGAAAAATCTGGAAGTGCTGGCGGCAGGTCGGGAATGTGAACTGTGTACGGAAGAAGGCTCTGCAGCCGCGGATGTACTGCTGCGGATTGATGTGGGAATGGTCACGGAGGTATTGGAAAATCTCCTGACTAACGCGCTGCGCTATGCCGAGAGTAAGGTGAGCGTCCGGCTCTCCGTGCGGGACGGAGAACTGTATGTGGAGGTAGCGGACGACGGGCCGGGCTTTGCGGAAAGCGCAGAAATACTGACAAAGGCCTATTATCATGCCAACCCGCAGGATGATCTGACCCATTTCGGAATGGGTCTGTATATCTGCCGCGTCTATTGTGAAAAGCTGGGCGGACGGCTTCTGCTGGGGAATGAGAACGGCGGAGGCGGAAAGGCAGTCGCTGTTTTTCCCTGTTAATTTTTATCGTTGTTTTTTTATTGTGATTTGTCTTTTATCATGTTGGCAGAACCGAAAAGGAGGACGCACACATGTGGACGATCACAAAAAGAGAATTCAGAAACTATCTCAGAAACCCTTTGTGGTGGGCAGGTCTGATTGTAATAATATGCTTTCTCAGTCAGATGCTGTTTCCCTATCTTGATCTGCATTATTTTCAGCCGGGCACGGAATTTGCCGAACTGCCTGTGGAAAGTCTGGGCGATGCAGATGTCATGAACGGCTATATCCCTTCTAGCAAAGAGCGGCAGATGGCCGACACCTATAGGCAAATCGGTCTGTTATTCACAGAAGAATTCGGCTATTCCCAGGAGGAGACAGACAGAATGCTTGCGGAGTTGGAGGAGATGGAGCCCTCGGTACCCGAGCTGGAGGACTGGCTGGCGGAGCATTCCCCTTTTTGTTATAGTAGTGCGCGTTATCTGATGGACCTGAACGAGCTGCACAGAGGTTCCGCGGAGGAGGTAAACGCGTATATCTCGGAGAAAATGAGTGAGCATCCCTACTCCTACTATCTCGCCAGAAAATTTGCAGATTTCGGCGGACTGTTCATGGGCTTCTTTGCCGTCGTCCTGCTGGCATTTCTGTATATCCGAGACACCGGGAGAGATACCTGGGAGCTGCTGCACACAAAACCGGTATCACCCTCCGCCTATATCCTTGGCAAAGTCATGGGCGGCTTTCTGTCCATGCTTGCAGCATTGGGTATTCTTAATCTCATCTTTGGAGTTACAGGCATCCTTGTCGGGAATAAAAACGGACTTCCCGTGAACTTTCTGGATTTTCCGGCAGCCTCGCTCCTGTATATCGTGCCCAATCTTCTGATGATTGTCTGTTTTTACACCATAATCTCCCTGCTGTTCAAGAGCCCCTATCCCGCCGTGCCGCTGCTGTTTCTCTATCAGGTATACTCCAACATGGGAAGCCTCGGACCGGACGGAAGATACGGATATTACGGCAGACCGCTGGCTATCATGGTGCGCTTTCCGGGAAGATTTCTGGACACCGCTCCCCCGCCCCTTGTCCTGTGGAACCAGTTATTTCTGATTGCGGCGTCGGCGGGTATCATAGGCGTGTCCATCCGGATATGGCGAAGGAGGCGGGTATATTGATTCTCAAATATGAAGCAAAAATATGTCTTCCCACTTACAAAATCATCTATTCTCTCTGCTTTATCTTTCTCTTCAGTGTCGTCCGCGGCATCTCCGATGTGGACGAAATCGGGATTGCACTGGACGCATACATGGCGATTCTCGCAATCGTCTTCTGCGCGGATGCCCTGCAGGCAGAGCATAGCGGCAAAAGATGGGAGATATTCGGGCGCTGCCCCGAGAAAATCAGACGAAGGACACTGCTTATCAGAATTGCCGTACAGTGCCTCTACCTGTGGATATTATCCGCGCTGGGATATGCCTGCTTTTTCCTGCAGCACCCGGGAAACACAGGCACGGTATCGGGAACAACATTATTTTTTCTGTTTCTTGGAGCGGTTCTGATATCTATCCTATTTTGGGGCACATTGGCTTTCACCTTTTCCAATCTGTGCAAAAACACATGGGCCGGTATCGGAATTGCCGTGACATTATGGCTGTTTGCCAATTCCACCATCGGCGAAAGGATATTGGGAAACCTGAATGTCTTTGCATTTGTCTTCCGCGATACCCACAATCCGGCGGATATGGGATGGCTCTGGGGCAAGGGGCTTGCACTGGCGCTGGCGCTCCTCATGGCCCTCATCCAGCCGCAGCCCAAAATATACAAACATTTATAATCAGTAAGCATTCATAGCTTGCAGAAAGGCATGGAGAACATTATGAGCATAGAATTAAAGAATCTGTCTGTAACATTTAAAAACGGCGTCACAGCCGTGGATCAGGTCAATCTGGAAATCCCCACGGGAATCTATGGTCTGTTGGGGGAAAACGGCGCGGGAAAGACTACGCTGATGCGTGTCCTGACCACGATACTCAGGCCCACGGCAGGAACCGTCACCATCAACGGAATCCCCTGTCAGGAGAGCAATTATGAGAAAATCCAGCAAAAAATCGGTTATCTCCCACAGGAGTGCAGCCTATATCCCAATTTGTCCGTACAGGAATGTCTGGAATACCTGGGCGGACTGGAGGGCATTCCCCGAACAGACTGCCGCAAACGTATCGATTACTATCTGGAGCGGACCAGTCTGACAAATCAGCGGAAGAAAAAAATCCGCCAGTTGTCCGGAGGCATGAAACGTCGGGTGGGATTGATTCAGGCGCTCTTAAACGAACCGGAATTTCTGATCGTGGACGAACCCACCACCGGACTCGACCCGGAGGAACGAATCCGAATCCGCAATCTGCTGGTGGATTTTTCCGAGAACCGCACGGTACTTTTCTCCACACATGTGACAGAGGACCTTGCCGTCACCTGCAGCCGCCTCGCCATCATGCAAAAAGGGCGCTTCCCCTACCACGGCACAGTACAGCAGCTTTTACAAATGGCCGAGGGACATGTCTGGACCTGCACAGCAAAGGATGAGACACAGGCAAGACAGCTCGAACAGCGATATCACATCTCCGGCAAACAATATGTGGAAGACGGCATAGGCCTAAAACTGATATCCAGAGACAAACCCGACATCCCCTGCCAGCCCCAGACCCCCAGCCTGGAGGACGCCTACCTCTATATCACACAATCATAGCAACACAATCACAAATCTATCCCTGCCCCGATACAGTCTGCTTGCTACCGCCCGGTCTGATAACTGCCTGAACAGGGGGATTGTTTGTTATAGTTGGGCTTTTTCGTAAAGCAGTCCGGGCAGGGGCATAGTTGGTATGAAGACCCTTGAAAAACGTCAGCGCTTAGCGAGGTCACGAGCTTAGCGTCTGTTACGTTTTTCACGGAGCAATTTATTGCTCTTGTGGAAGCGTGTCTGAATACCAACTATGCCCCTGCCCGGACGGAAACTTCCGAAAATCCGAACTGCAACAAACAATCCCCCGACAACAACAAGTTTTGCGGCAAATCTTGCTTTTCCGCCGGGAATGTTGTATAGTAAGCATCAGATTCCTATGGAATACGATATGACAAAACGGAGGCATATAATTATGAAAGAAAAGGTTGTATTGGCTTACTCCGGCGGACTGGACACCACCGCCATCATCCCTTGGCTGAAGGAGAATTTTGACTACGAAGTGATCTGCGTCTGTATCGACTGCGGACAGGCGGAGGAGCTGGACGGTCTGGAAGAGAGAGCAAAGTTCTGCGGCGCTTCCAAATTGTACATTGAGAATGTGATCGATGAATTCTGCGACGAGTACATCGTTCCCTGCGTGCAGGCAAATGCAATCTATGAGAATAAATACCTGCTGGGCACTTCCATGGCTCGTCCCCTGATCGCCAAGAAGCTGGTTGAGATCGCCAGAAAAGAAGGCGCTACCGCAATCTGCCACGGCGCTACCGGTAAGGGTAACGACCAGATCCGCTTCGAGCTGGGCATCAAGGCTCTGGCTCCCGATATCAAGATTATCGCTGCATGGAGAAACGACAAGTGGACCATGGACTCCCGCGAGTCCGAGATTGCATACTGCCAGGCACATGGCATCAATCTCCCCTTCTCCGCAGACTCTTCCTACAGCCGCGACCGCAACATCTGGCACATCAGCCATGAGGGTCTGGAGCTGGAGGATCCTGCCAACGAGCCCAATTTTGAGCATCTGCTGGTTCTGGGCGTCACTCCCGAGAAAGCTCCCGAGGAGGGCGAGTATGTGACCATGACCTTCGAAAAGGGTGTGCCCGTTTCCGTGAACGGCAAAAAGATGAAGGTTTCCGACATCATCTCTACCTTGAATGAACTTGGCGGCAAACACGGCATCGGCATTATCGATATCGTGGAGAACCGCGTGGTGGGCATGAAGTCCCGCGGCGTCTATGAGACTCCCGGCGGCACTATTCTCATGGAGGCTCATCAGCAGCTTGAGGAACTGATTCTGGACCGTGACACCTACGCTCTGAAGAAAGAGATGGGCAGCCGTTTCGCAAGTCTGGTTTACGAGGGCAAATGGTTTACACCGCTGCGTCAGGCAGAGCAGGCATTCATCGAGGAGACCCAGAAATATGTGACCGGCGAGGTAAAATTCAAGCTCTACAAGGGCAATATCATCAAGGCCGGCACCACCTCTCCCTACTCTCTCTACAATGAGAGCATCGCTTCCTTCACCACCGGCGATCTGTACGATCACCACGATGCAGAGGGCTTCATCAATCTGTTTGGCCTCTCCTGCAAGGTGCGTGCAATGAAGATGCAGGAACAGGGCGAGAATCTTTAATCCTATAACCAAAAGCATTTCCCCCGTCAGGCCGATAATCGTTTGACGGGGGATTTTTATGATTTTTCATAATTCAATTTGAAGCTCACTCAGGAGACACTGTATGAACAACTACATAATTCTGTATATTATCTTAATCAATCTGATTGCTTTTGCTCTGATGGGCATCGACAAGCGGCGCGCCGTCAGGCATGCCTGGCGCATCCCGGAGAAAACGCTCTTTTTATCGGCTCTGCTGGGCGGAAGCCTGGGAGCTCTGTTGGGCATGCATACCTTTCATCACAAGACCAGACACTGGTACTTCGCATACGGCATCCCCGCAATTCTCATTCTTCAGCTTGGGTTGGCATTTTATTTGATATCTGTCCGGATAAAATAGAACAGATTATGCCGTCACAATCACGCCGCCGTCATTGGCATACATGCTGCTGACACCTCGGGTATCCATGATGATGCACTCCCGGAAGGCCGCCTTCGCCATGACCAGTTTTTTGATCAGCTCCGCCCGCTCCGGCGCGTTGCAGTGGGTGATCATCAGCCGCCTCTTCTCAGCATCGGGCACCTGCGCCACCATCTCAGCCATTTTGCCAAGAGCCTTCCTGATGCCGATACCCTGCCCTTTCTGCACAATCGTGCCGCAGTCGCCGGCCATAATGGGCTTGATACTCAAAGTGGACGCCACCACTGCCTTAGCGCGGGACAGACGCCCGTTCTTGCGCAGTGTTTCCAGATTATCCAGCACAAAATAAGTGAACATCTCATCGCGGAACCGCTCGATTTGCTCTACGATCTCCTCAAAAGGAAACCCCTGCGCCTCAAGCTCCATTATTTTCAGGGCAATCTGAGTCTCCCCGCAGCTTGCGGACTGAGAATCCACCACATGAATCTGCTTTTCCCCAAACTTCTCCAGATAAAGATTCCTTGCAAGACAGGCGCTGTTATGACTGCCGCTGAGCTGCGCGGACAAAGTCACCACATAAACGCGCTCCGCGTCACAAGTGTAGGCCGACAGATACCTGTCGGGAGAAGGACAGGAGGACTTGGGACATTTGGGATACTCCGCCACCTTCTGCAAAAATTCCGCCTGATTAAATGTTTCATCATCCAATATACAATAGTCTCCCACCTCCAGACCCAGAGGTACAGACTCAAATCTCGCATCATTCTGATATTCCCGGGGGATTTCCCCACAACTATCCAACACAATTTTGTAACTCATGTTTTTCCAAACCCTTCGACATAGTTTTTGATACCACTTATAATAGCACGAGGTGCCACGCCTGTAAAGCTTTTCCTGTCATAATTTTCATATTTTTGAAAACCTTTTCTTTTTCTTTGCTTTTTCTTTTGTTTTTTTATTTGTTTTTAATTTGTTTGTTATTTTCTTTTTACCGGATTTGCGCTATACTGAATTTACGCTTCGCCGGGCTTCCCGGCAAAGTATTGGAGGTTTTTATGCAGGCATTAGAGATTGTTTCCATGAAAAATTTTATGAGTCAATTGCTCTCAAGCGATGCTTTTGACGGTTTTCTGCTGGAGGAGGCCGTCATCCGTACCGCCAACAGCTACACCATAGACGGACATATGAATGCTGATTTTTTCCCGCCCGACGAGCGTGACCCGGAGCATATCCCCTATGATTTCTGTCCGTGGAACAAAATAAAGGGTCTGTGCTTCGACCTGATTAAAGGGAAATACACGCCCCTGCATTTTAAATTTGTATTGCAGCTAAAGCCTGAGACCATGCGCCGTCTGCTCGCTGAAAACAACAGCAGTGAGGACTTCAGTCAGGTCAAGGCCTTCGTGCTCAATATCCGCTACGACGGCAGCAAAGCTGTCCTCACCACCAGCGTCTCCTATCACACCTTCGTCATGAGCCGGGAGGCTGATCTTATTTGGGACAGTGCTCTCTGCCATTATCTAAACGACAAAGGAATCGGGTATGAGAAGCTGTAAAGCTTTTCATACCCGTTGTACCTGTTGTCACTGTTTCATCTTCGGTTTAAAAATCAGACTGGCCAGGTAGCCAAAAATCAGAGCCGCGCTGGTGCCCACCGCACCGGCTTTGAAACCGCCTGCGAACAGGCCCAGAAAGCCCTGTTCCGCAATGGCTTCCTTCACACCCTTCATCAACACATTTCCAAAGCCAAGCAGGGGAACGCTGGCCCCCGCACCGGCAAATTTCTGAAAGGGCTCGTACCAGCCAAACAGGCTGATGACTGCGCCCGTCACCACCAACAGCACCATGATCCGCCCCGGCATCATCTTGGTCTTCTCCATCAGAATCTGCACGGCCACACAGATCAGACCGCCCACCCAGAACGCATTTACATAATCCATCCGACACACTCCTTTTTATTAAGAGAGTCCCCACTGTCCCGCTGTATCCGGACAGCAACCGCTCTCCGATCGCCTCTCTCTGCTACAGAGTATTGACCGGAAACAGTGAATTTATGCGTTTTTGCGTGATTAATACCACTTTGCGGTCATGACAGCGCCTCGCTGATTTCTGCCACGATCTCCCTCAGCGCTTTCCCGTGGCAAAATATCGTTCTATGCGCATATTTTTCGTAAAGCGGCGTCCGCTCCTCATACAGATCCTGCAGGCTCTGCCCCGGCTTGAGCGTCACGCCTCTGGCATTCAGATCCCCCAGACGCTCCTCAATCTCTTCATAAGGCAGCGCAAGATACACTATCCTGCCTATCTGATCAAAATGTTCCATGGCATCCCGCCCGTAAACTGCGCTGCCGCCGGTGGCAATAACAGCGTTTTGCAGCGAGAGCTCTGCATTCACCGCATTCTCTAAATTCAAAAAACCTTCTACACCATGCTCCTCAATCAGCTCATGCAAAAGCTTTCCATATTTATCCTGTATCACCAAATCCGAATCCACAAAGCGCATGCCCAGACGCTTTGCAAGAACCACACCGACGGTACTCTTGCCTGCTCCGGGCATGCCAATTAAAATAACGCAAGTTTTTTCCATATGCCTATACCTCGGCAATTACCTCAACTTCGCACAATACATTCTTGGGCAGCGTCTTTACCGCTACACAGCTGCGCGCAGGCTTCTCTGTGAAATATTTGGCATAAATCTCATTGAAAGTCGCAAAATCATTCATATCCGCCAGAAAACAGGTCGTCTTTACCACTCTGGTATAGTCGGTTCCAGCCGCCTCCAGAAGCGCACCGATGTTCTTCATCACCTGTTCGGTCTGCTCCACGATTCCCTCGGCCTCGATGGCTCCGTTTGCAGGATTTATTGCAATCTGACCTGATGCAAATAACAGGTTTCCTGTAATAATCCCCTGAGAATAAGGGCCGATTGCCGCGGGTGCCTTTTCTGTTGCAATTTTCTTTAACATAACACTTGTCCTCCTATTGTATTTTCATCTTATTCTACATCCGGCTCGTCAAACTCCGCCGTGACATAAAATCCCCTGTCATTCTCCACGATGTCTGTGACCACGCCCTTCCTGCTTGTCAGCCGCTTCGGAAAGGGAATGTTTGCAGACATGGCCAGCGCCGGATCGATAGTATAATAATAATTGCTGGGAAGCAGGCCCTCCGTCACGGAAACCTCCTGCCCTACCTCCAAAAGTCCCGGACGTTCCATCTTAAATTCTATTCTCCGCATACTGCCTCAATCTCCTCGCACGCCGCCTCAATCGCTTCACGGGCCTCAATGCTCACTCAGCCCCGAAAATATTGTAACAGCATCCAAAGCAGATTGCAACTCCATTCCTTACAGACAGCTCTCCAGCACCAGCGCGTGGGCGATGCCGGGCACACTCTTGCCCTCATTGTAGCTGGTCTTTGAGAGCAGCGCCCCCGTGGGCATAAACAGCACCTTGCGCCAATTGCCCTCCTCCAACTGTTTCAGAATATAGGCAGACAACGTCGCCGCACTGCATCCGCAGCCGCTGCCCCCCGCATGTGTGTCCTGCGACTGGGCGTCGAAGATTTCCATGCCGCAATCCATGTGCCGGGAAGAGATATCATACCCCCTCTCCCGCATCAGATCGATCAGAACTCTCTGTCCCACACTGCCCAGATCGCCCGTGATGATTTTATCGTAATCATCCGGCTGACTGCCAAAGTCAATAAAATGCTGCTCCAAAGTGGAAGCTGACGCGGGTGCCATACATGCCCCCATATTCATGGAATCTTTGAGTCCATAATCTGTTATTTTCCCAACGGTAATCCCGGAAATACGGGCTCTCGCTCCCTTTGACACCGGTGTTGTTTTTTCTGCCGACACCTCTGTCGAACCACAGCAGCGTCGATTGTCATGTCCGTCCGGTTCCGCTCCCAGTACGAACGCTCCGCTGCCTGTCACAGTCCAACTGGCAGACAGAGGCCGCTGATTGCCGTATTCCAACGGAAAGCGGAACTCTTTCTCCGCGCTGGCAAAATGGCTGGAGGTGACACAGACCACCTTTTCCGCAAAATTCCCTGCGATGGCCATGGCGCCCAGCGCCAGAGATTCCCCGCAAGTGGAACATGCCCCGTAAAGTCCAAACAGCGGAATTTGATAACAGGAGATACCGAATGAAGTGGCAATGGACTGCCCCAGCAGATCTCCCGCAAACATAAAGTCCACATCCATAGGCTTCACACCCGCTTTTTCCATGGCCAGATACACCGCATCCTTCTGCAGATTGCTCTCAGCCTCCTCCCATGTCTCGCAGCCGAACAGATCATCCTCACCCACCATATCAAAAAGAAGCCCCAGCGGGCCCTCTCCTTCTTTTTTTCCCACCACACTGGCACTTCCCGTAATATAAACCGGCTTCTCCAGCCGGATGCTCGACTTTCCCAAATGTTGACCCATATGACAGCTCCTTTCCATCCTCTGCTGCACCAAAAGCCCTTATGGCCGTTCATGCAGATTTTGGTAAGTATCATGCCCCGGGAAACAATATTTTATACGGCAGATTACACGGATTCCTGCTTCGTCATTCCAAGAAAAAACCGTAAAACAGGCATTCTTTTTATGATTTCATATATTAAGAATGTTGCAATAAAAGAAATCAATACAATCAATAAAAATTGTCCTGCAACACCAACAGGTAATTTCAAGACGAAAAACCCTGCCACAACCAGAACTGGCATATGGAGAATGTAAACAGGGAAAGACGCCTGGGTTAAATAAAGGCTGAGCCGATTATGAACATTCAGCATTGACTGCCCTATGCCAAGCAAGGTAATAATTCCCATCCAGCCGAAAAAAATATACAGTCCGGTCATCCAGAGGTTTCGGATATTTTCAAAACAGTACAGATAAGTGTACAAACTGCCTGACAGAATGCAAATCGCCAAACTCACAAACTGGTATCGCCTTAGTTTTTGCAGAATGCTTTCTTCCGAAAGGATATAATATCCGAACAGAAACAGTACCATAAATTGCCCTAAACTTTTCCCGCCTATATTCAGGACATATTGGCAAAGCCATTCCGGGACAAATAGCAAAATAATAATAAAATATGAAACACTGCCAACTCTAAATTTCGGTAAATATTTCTTTTGCAAGCAAACAATTAGAAGTGCTGTTAAAGAAATAACAAACAAATAAAGTAAAAACCAGAGATGCGCGGGGGTAAAACCTCCATGATATCCTGTTAAATCGGTTTCCTTTGTGAAAAACAATCCATACTGCTGCCAGTAAGTGCCTGTATATCCATTAAAGAACACTTCCGCAGTATAAGTCATTACAGGGACAAGTGCAAGCAGTCCAAAGAAAAATGGAATGACTAATTTTTTTATCCGCTCCACAACAAATTGTCTGTTTGTCCTTTTTAGAAGAGAGTATTTACAGCTCATACCTGCAATAACAAACAAAAAAGTCATATACCACGGATACACGACCGTTGAAAACACATAAAGAACGGTGTTTGTGTGTGACCATATGTAAAACCCACTGTATTCACCTCCACTCCAGATCTGTGCAGCATGGAATGGAAAAAGCAGCAGAATTGCCAACCATCTTAAATTATCTATGTAATATTTTCTCTCCATTCACATACCCTTGCTTTACTCCTGTATATTTATGACTTGCTGCTCTACAATTTCGTTCGTATCAAATAGTATTTTAGAAAAGATAATTTGTTGAAGTGTCTCATCGTACTCTGTCTGATAGATATATCTAATGTTATTTTCAATCCACTCCTGTGTACCTGTCCATTCCGGATAATGAGAATAATCTTTGAGTAATTCCAGTACAAAATCTGTATTAGACACTAAATCCGTGAGTAACTTCCCCTTGTGGTTTTCCCTGACACCAACATCTGCAACTCTGTTAATTGATTCTAAATAAGCAATAGCATCTTCGTCTGCTTGTGCTCGTACTTCTTCCAAGTCCTCATTGGTATAAACATAACTTTTCCCTGTTTCCGCCAAAGGCTGAAGCAGTTCCTCAATCTTTTCCTCCGGCAGATCTGATAATATATCCAGTCTGGTATAAAAAATCAAATCATATTTTTTATCTTCTGTTTCTTGGAAACGCATTAAAACTTTTGGATTCGTTCCGCTTACATTCACTAATACACCATCTTGAAAACGATATTCTATATACGCAGACAAAGCATATACAGAAAGAACACCATCGTCCTCAAAGGTTTCAATGATTTTATACCCTATTCCCTGACATTCACCCGGCCAATAGTCTCCAAAATTTGCAGTAAAAATAGCCTCTCTTATAGCTGTATCAAGCAGGCTTTCTTCTGTATCTTCAGAAATTGGTGTGGCATAAGAAACGGATGCATCATCATTATCTGTAACCGATACCTCTGTACTGTTTTCCTCTAAATCAGAGGAGATATCTATATCTGTATTGACATTACTACAGCCTGCTAATGTCACTGACAAAACAAGACCAAAAAGCAAGGCATTGAATCTTTTCATGCTCATTTCTCCTCAAATTCCAGCTTATCGCACTGATTGTATCATGGTCACTTTGATATTTCAACTTCCTTACTATGCTGTATATGTATTCCAATATGTCCAACTCCTAAAATTAACACAGCTGCTATAAGCCATATAACTTTCCCATATATACCAAGCAAGAAAAAAGAAATTACAGGCAATGTCGCTCCTGCAAGTGGAACACCCAGGAAACTACTGTAAAAATCTGACAATTTTCGCTTACTCCGAAAATATCGTATCCACCATAATTCATACATTACCATTAACACGAAAGATGCAATAAGCCACCAACTCCAATCTGACCACCCATGTAAATTAAAGTCATCAAAGATCAACACACATATCGCAGTTAAAATTTCTCCTATTCTTTCAAAAATCAATAATATTTTATTTTCATTTTCAGAAGTATATCCTTGCGGCTTTTTTCTTGCCCAAATAAGATTCGGAATAAATAATAATAACAAAAATATCAATCCTATATATGAAAATCCAAAATGTCCTGTCATTTCTCTATTCTCCATTATCTATCAAAAGAGTTTTTGCTTCTTTACACCACTCTAAATAAGTGCTATAAGTTTTTATTCCAAACTCTACTGTGAGCAAATAATATTTATGAGCAGTATCATCATTCAGATAATCTTTCAGGCTTTTCTCTGCTTCCAAAAGATATTGCAACTCCTTTTTGGTTTTTTCCTCAAACGCCTCTATATGCAATATTGCCTGTTCTGTACCTTGTTCATTTCCAAAAAACAATTTCAGCAATGTTTCATAACGAAGTTCATCTTTTTCAACAGGTAATGCCAACCATTCTTTAAGGTATTTCCGTCCGTCATCTGTTATGGTATAAATCAATTTGTTTCTTTTATTGTCTGTATCTTCTCTTTTAACAGCCAGTCCCCGATTAACTAAGTCATTTAATGCAGGATATATACTACCGTAGCTTGCACTCCAAAAATATTTTAGTGTTGTATTTATTCTTTTCTTTATTTCATATCCCGTCAGTTCTTCATGACATAATAATCCCAAAATCACACAATCAATCTTTTTTTCATTTGCCATTGCCATTTTCCTTTCTTTTAAGCATTCCACAAAACATTTGCTTACATAATATATCAGTCTGATATATTATGTCAATCTATTTATGTACGAGAGCCATCTACCGGAATAAAACAAATCAGGAGCCCTGTCAGTCCATCCGCTCAGGCGGGTGCTCTTGACATGTGCTCCTGTTTCTGTTAAACGTATAGGCATGGGACAAACGGCTCATAGGTCCTTTATTTTAATCTTCTCTTTCTATTCCTAAAAATAAACCAGTAATCCCTCTCTAAAAAATCTCTGCCATAAAAATAAATTCTAATTTGATCTTCCTTTTGGGCTACATACAGCCTGTCTTTTATTGATTTAGGAAAATTACGAATACGTTTCAATATACTTCTTCCATAAGAATCTATATATCTCTGGCTCATTCCCCCATTCCCTTTGAAATATGGTTCCTGCCAATTATTGAAATTAATTCGTGCCGTTTCATAATCCTTATACATATTAACTTCTTCATCAAACTCTGGCTCAGAATCATAAAAGTTTTCGCATAATTCTTCAAGATAATAATGATTAAAAAGTCTATCTATAAACTTATTAGATAATTTCCGATAAGAAAAATCAAATCCTGTGTCCTTATCTCTTTTAAGTTCCTCTTCAATTAATTCTTTACTTACATAAAACATATTTTTATTCTCCAAGTTTCAATATTTCGCTTTTATGATTCAAAATCAAATCATACATCCATTTATAGATATATCCCTCATTATCACTTATCCATTTGTCTATCCTGTCCGTTTCATCAAACCATTCCTCCGGATAGTCATAGTTTTCCTGATATTTTTCATTTGCATAATCGTGCATGCCGCATGCATAAACAGATGCCATTTCTTCTTCATTATTTGTTTTCAGAAAAGACAGTACCTTTTCAAATTTCCCCTTTTGGAACGCTCCGCTCTCGTAATATTGCCATACCCCGCACCGAACACTCATTCCCTGCCAGTTATTAATTTCCATATACATAAAAGCAATATCCGGAATGTCCATAAACGGCGTACTCATGTATCTATCATAAAACAGCATAAAAAACCGGCCATCGTACTCCCAGAACATTTCATGTCCTGATGATTCTGCAGAAACAATCAATTCATTTATTGCATCGTAAGTCATAGCGTATCTCCATAAACTGAAATTCCTATTTTGCTCTCTGTTTAGTTTCCCACAAACCGGAATTCTGATGAGACATAATTTATAGCATTTATTAACTGTTATATCTTATCTTAAAAAAGTTCGCAAACCCTTGAAAATGCTATATTTATAGCAAGTGAGTTTGCCCTTAGTTTTTCCCTTGTGTTATATCCTTTTCCCTCATGTTATGAACCCTTATAAGGGCAAAATTAAGGGAAAGAAAAACCTGTAACAAATTATAGCACAATATAAATCAGGCAGGAAGAACTGATTGAAATGCTTTCTTATTTCTTTATTTCTCCGAAAAATCAATTAGTAAAGAAAGGACAGATAAGATATGAAATTCATATATGCAGAATACAATATGTACCACAATAGCGTTGATGTAACCACATTTGACGGATATCTTCTGCGAATTGACTGTAATGTGGCGGAAGATGGATTAAGAACTACTCCCGGTTCGGAATGTGCCTTAAATGCCTTAGCAATAGATGAACCGCTTGAATATGCAAGGCTCTACCTTGATGGAAATTTGCAAATGTGGGTAGATGCCGAAGATTCGTTAGAATTGTGGTAAAACTAATAATTGCAATGGGCTGATTTAAGGATCAAATCAGCCCTAAAACATCATAAGCTTTAAGTGGGTGTGTCAGATTAAGTGTGTAAGTTGTTTTCGAAAAACTGCCCCTTAAAACTGCTTAGAAGCCATCCTTAAATCCTCGGAAACCTGTCAAGGTAAGCCTTCCAGCCTTTACAGGCTTTCGAGGATTTGGTATAATCCCTGATGGCAGTTTTAAGGAAAAACACAGTTTATTTGACACTCTCTTTTAAGTATTTTTTCACATCGACGGCATCCTTCGCTGCTTCCTCTTGTCAGCTTTATGCAGAAATCCGTAAAATTATAACAGTCACTAATATATTCACCATCCGCACCTACGGCAACCGTCGCCAAACCCGTACTTTTTGCCCAGTTATCCATTATACTTTCAAATTTATCCATATCACAGAAATCTTCAATTCTCATCACACCAATCCCCTATATTGAAACAATTTACAACCTATTCTTTTTACTGCATTTACGGAATCTTTGTATCCAGTGGATTTTTCTGCAAGGTCTTCGTCTTTTCGCTTTAGTCGATCCGGAACATTGCCGAGATTTCATTTAACCTGCCGACCGTCTCAATACAGTTCTCCACAAGCTCATTATTCTGAACCGTCTGTCCTACAACACATGTTGTTTTATCTGCGATTTCCGCCACGCCGATTGTAGACTCATTCACAGTCGAATTGATGCCGTCAATCGCACCCGCGATCTGCGTGATCGTATCCGCTAGTCTTTTCACGGATTCCTCAATTGTGAACATACCGGAGGAATATCCTTCCGAATCTTTATAATAGTGTTCGCCGACCTCAGCAAACTGCTCATAATCTTTAAGCACAACTTTCTCTAAAAAATCCACTGTGTCCCGCAGTGATGCTGCGAGAGCAGTAACCGCATGATTGACATCCCCAACAATCGTATTGATGCTTCCCACCGCCTCGGAAGTCTGACTTGCTAAGGAGCCGATCTCCGTTGCAACAACAGCAAAACCTTTGCCCGCATCCCCTGCTCTTGCGGCTTCTATGGACGCATTTAGCGCAAGTAAACTCGTTTGTGAGGAAATTGCCATAATGACACCCGTCAGTTCATTGATCTTTTCGACTGCCTTAGAATCCTCAATTGCCTGCTCCGTCCTATCACTGATGCTTTGATACATCTTCGTGGTTCTGTCCGTTGCTTCGAGGGTGGTTGCCTTTAACCCTTCGGCACGCTTCTTTACCTCATTGGCAAGGTGTTCACCCTCTGATGCAAGCACTCTGATCTGCTCTGCACTGGCTTTCATATTATCAATATTGCCACTAATGGTCTCTGTCGTTGCCGCCGTCTCTTCCATGCCTGCCGCAAGCTGTTGTGTCGTTGCAGAGTTGTCGGTACATTCATTATTAATCTCTACCGAAATCGCCTTTACTTCATTCACATTGCTCGTAATCTGGGCGCTGACATCCTCGATATTGCCGACCATCGTACGCAAGTTCGCGCGCATTTCATGGATTGCGCGGCTCATCTGACCGATTTCATCCTTTTTCTGAACAATCTTTTCCCCAGCCGAATTATGAATAAAGTTAAATTCGCTCGTATCGTGGATCAAACTCGTGAGCGGACCAAGCTCCCTCAGCATATATCCAACAGCCAACAAACTGAATACAATGCCAATCGCCACAAGGATCACGCCACCTGCAATCAAATAATACTGCATCTGTATCACCCCAGACAGAATATCGTTCTCATCCGCCGTCATGACAAGAATACTCTGATTATCCAGTACGACATACGCCGCATATTTCATGATGCCCTTAAATTCATATGTGATAACATCCGGTTGCGGCACAACACCCCGATCAAGCTCTGCAAGGATCTGCTTAACGGCTGCGTTCTCTACCGGCTGTCCGATCTTATCCGTAGTCGGATGGTAGAGCATCGTACTGTCTCTTGCTACCAAATAAGAATAGGAGGTTTCCACACCTTCCAGCTTTGCTTCGGAAAGTATACCCGCAAGCATCTCTGTAGGCATCTCATCTATTCCAGCGGAAATCTCATAATTCATCGTTCTTGCATATGACTTTGTCAGCGACAGCATGCTGCTGCGCGCCTGCCCTTTTATCAACTTCTGGCTTGTCGGCAACGCGACCGCAATACATCCAACAACTGCAATAATAACAAAAACCTCTGCAAGTAACATGATCTTAAACTTTAATGTTTGAAAAAAATGAATCCTGCCGTCATCTTTCACCTTTGTCTTCACTTGTACTACCTCTCCTCGCATTGTTTTTTCCCAATTCCCATATATAATATTTTGTTACTTAGTAACACCTTTCTTTTCAATATTGAAGTTTTTGTCCTTATATTTCAACCCTCATTCTCCAGTAAAAATAACTATGGAATCTGCAATATCCAACATTTTTGTAAGTTTATCATAACATCCTCGTACATATATGTAAAAATCTTTTATAACATATACACTATATCACAATGATATAACAAAGATTTTATAAAGTTTACGCTTTTGAAGATTCCGTATGATGTAGATATATATAAAAATAACCTGCTCCAACGATACACGCTCCACCTAAAATGTTTCCAAGAGTGACCGGCAGCAAATTATTAGTCAAAAAACCTGACCATGTAAGAGAGTCCGCCGATATACCATATTCCGCGGAAACAAGCATCCCCGCTGGTATAAAATACATATTTGCTACACAGTGTTCATAACCGGATACTACAAACAACATAATCGGAAGATATAATCCCAAGATTTTACCTGCCACATCTTCTGCCGCAAAAGAAACCCAAACGGACAGGCAAACCAATATATTGCACAAAATCCCTCTGAGAAAAGCATCCTGAAATGAAAGTAAGACCTTATTTTGCGCCGTTGTTACTACTACCTGTGCCAATCTTCCATCAAATACTGAATAAGCATGACTATATGTCAGCAAAAACGCAACCAAAACACTTCCGGCAAAATTGCCAAGATACACGATTCCCCAATTTCTAAATAATCTCTTTATGGTCGTTTTCTTATTTAATACAGAAATGATAATCAGACTGTTTCCTGTAAAAAGTTCCGCCCCGGCCATGATCACCATAAGAAGCCCCACCGGAAAAACTAAAGCACTAAGGAACTTCCCAAAAGATTCACTCCCTGCATTAAATGCAGCCACCTGACTTCCATATGCTCCAAATGCTATAAAAATACCGGCAAACACAGCCAGTGTAAATGTTTTCATTATAGAAATCCTAGTTTTAGCTGCACCAGCTTCTGAATATCTTTTTGCAATTTCTGATGGTGTATACATATTCATTCCCTCATTTCATCGTTTTCGCTGTTTTTTTCTTCTTTGCTTTTTATATAAGCATTTAGATCAACAGAAATTGCCATACCAAGAATCATACCAAATCCTGTGTAACGAGGTACATCATGAGCCACAGCACCCAAAACACCTCCCAAGATTGCTCCGCCAAACAGTCCCGCAAGCAATCCAATATTTACATTGATATGTCTTTTGCCGTTTTCTTTTTTTTCAAGGCTTTCATCCGTAGTTACTCTATTCATATCTAATCATTATGCCTTTCTCATAGTTTATAAATTAATTAATTTGCACAAATATTACGTAATATCCCTTCATAAACTTGCTGTGTAGCTATATAATATATAGTACTAGGTCATTATAGCATGACTAATATTTTATTACAATCATTAAATGAGGGATTTTGCATATGAAAGAAATTAACTTTGAATTAATCAGTAAAAAAATAAAAGAAACCAGAGTAGCAAAAGGGCTGACACAGGAATATCTCGCAAATGCTTCCGATGTGAATGTTTCACATATTAGCAATATTGAAAATAACCGCGTCAAAATCTCTCTTTCAACTCTGGTCAATATATGTAATGCACTGGATGTGACCGTAGATTACATTCTCTCTTCTGAATATACGGTTACTTCGCCCCTTGATAATGAAGTAATTAAAAGGCTTCAAAATTGTTCTGATGATCAGAAAAATAAGATATTAAAGATGATGGATATCATCTGAAGATATCCCACTTTCGTACATAAGTCTGACTCCATATTTAAAACCAATTGCAAACATTTCATATTCCGTCTGATAAAGTGTTCCTGTGAGCATATCTCTTACTTCTTCTTTCACAATTCTCTGTGTATTGCATAATTGCTCTAACATTCTATCTAAATTGCAATCAACATTCTTCTGTATATTTTTAAATTCCTCAGATTCATAAATAATTTTTTCAAATAATTCATCAATCATCTGTACTGTGAGACACTCCTTTTGCCATTTTATATAAATAGTTGATTACGAAACAACTGTTCAGATATAATAACTAGATCAAAACATTAAATTTACTTTATAAATCATCTTAATTTAATCAAGGAGTTGATGCGGTAGGGTAGGTGG
>JAIDDH010000090.1 GCA_029055435.1 Acetatifactor sp. | reverse complement strand
GCGGTGCTCTTAAAAGCGGCGGCGGCCTTCATGGGCATTGTCAGCGATAAACGTATCACTGCCTGCGCCAATCGGACGGGAGATGCGAGCCTGCTGCTCTTTAAGATGACGGGTACGGCGATGCTGCTGTTTCTTATCACGATTGCCATTGTGGCGACCACAACCAACAGGGGGGTATGACATGTATTCCTATCTGATGAAGACCATTTGCAGAACGGGCATTTTTATCATCTGCGCGCAGGTGTTGGTGCATCTGCGCCCCAAGGGTTCCTATGAGAAATATCTGAAAATGCTGATGAGCGCCATGATATTGATGCAATTATTCCTGCCCGTGAGCACGTTTTTTACGGGGGAGGGAGAGAAGAGCCTTGCGGCGCGCGTGGCCTGGTTTGAAGAACAGCTGACGCAGAGTATGGAACAGATGGAACGCAGTCATGCAGAGGGGGAGAGCATACTGGAACAGATGACGCTGGAGGAGGTGCAGAACCGAATAGCGATAAAAGCCCAGGAGAGAGAGGCGGCGCAGGAGAGTGCTGCGGAGGCGGCAGCATCCCTGACGGAGACTGAGTTGCCGGAGGACGCGCCGCAGAATATGGCGCCGTCACAGGATATGTCGCCGGTGCAGATTGCGCCTGTGGAAAAAATAGAGATTCATATGCAGAGCGGAGAAGACGGACAAAAAGGACAGGAAAAGCAGAGTGGAAATATCAGACAGGAAGGAGGGCTGCAGGATGATATCAGAGGAGAATAGATTCCCGGAGGACGACGGACAGGACGGCACACAGAAGCCCGGTCAAAGCGAGAGAAGCCATGGCGATCTTCAGAGCATGTGGAAAAAATGGTTTCGCAGGGACAATCTGATCGTGCTGGTGTTGGCGGGGATTCTCCTGTTTGTCATCGCGCTGCCCACGAAGGAGAGTAGGGATGACGATTCCCTCTCTCTCCTGAATGTCAGTGATGATATGCGGACGGAGAACAGTCCAGTGCCGGAGTCTGTGGAGGTCTCGGGGAAGATTGCGGAGAAAACGGAGATTCCTGAGGATTATGCCACGGTGCAGGAAGAGAAGCTGGCCGCCCTGCTCTCCTCTATGGAAGGCGTGGGCAAGGTGGAGGTGATGCTCACCTTTGTGTCCTCCGAGGAGCTGGTGGTGGAGAAGGATGAGCCTACGGTCCGCTCCAATACGGTGGAGAAGGACAGCGAGGGTGGAAACCGCACTGTGACGCAGTTTGAGAAGGGTGACAGCACTGTCTACAAAAGCAGCTCCGGCGGAGAGAGCGAGCCCTATGTGGTGAAGACTTTAAATCCCCGGGTGGAGGGAGTCCTGGTGGTGGCGGAAGGTGCGGGAGACGGCACGGTGGCCCGCAATATCACGGAAATTGCTCAGGCGCTCTTCGGTGTGGAGGCGCATCGGGTGAAGGTAGTGTCTATGGGTGGGGACAGGAAAACACAAAGTAATATATCTGCATCAGGGCTCATACAATGAAATGGAAAAGGACTTTCCATTAAATTAAGAAAAAGAGGGAGAGCGCTGTGAAAAACTTAGTCAAAAAAAATCAGCTTATGATTACCGCACTTGCTGTCATGATCGCCATCGCTGGTTATCTGCAGTTTGCGGGGACCAATCTGGAAGAGGAATACCTGACGGTGGACGACGGGGATGTGGTAAACGCTGTGGATTCATCCGGGGTCATCACGGAGAATTATACTGCCGGCAGCCTGAAAAATGATATGAATCTGGACGGCCTGCTGGATCTGTCGGAGGCGGATCTGTTGTCCACGGGACTCACGGAGATCGAGAGTCTGGACACCGATGTGGATATTCTCATGGAAGATTACTTGGATGAGGATATGCAGGTGGCAAAGGTCACTCCCGAGGAGGGAGAGATTCCCGGGGAGGCTGTGCTCACTTCCACGGCAGGCGTGGCGGTTTTGTCTGATGCCAAGCTTTTGAAGGAGCAGACCCGCGCCAAAAATAAAGAGACTCTGATGCAGATCATCGGAAGCGACGGGCTCACCGATGAGCAGAAACAGGATGCGGTGGACAGCATGGTGGAGATGACCGTCATAGCGGAGAAGGAATCCGCTGCGGAAATCCTGCTGGAGGCCAAGGGATTTTCCGGCGTGGTGGTGAGCATCGCCGACAACATGGTGGACGTGGTGGTGAACGCCCCGGAGCTCTCCGAAGTGCAGCGGGCACAGATTGAGGATATCGTAAAACGCAAAACAGGTATTTCTGCGGAAAATATTGTAATCAGCACTGTCGTAGAATAGTATTTTGTGGTATGCTGAATATACATAGTGCCTGAAAGGAATGAGATACCATGAAGAGAATATTTTTGATCGTGCTTGACAGTTTTGGAATCGGAGCGATGGAGGATGCCGCTGATTACGGAGACATCGGGGTGGACACACTCTATAGTGTATCTAAAAGTCCGTATTTTCATATGCCGAATATGCAGAAGATGGGGCTCTTTCAGATTGAGGGCGCAAGAGTGGCAGATGGGGCGGAGGGTGCGAAGCAAATGGCCCGGACGCCTCACACTGCCGCCGTTGCCCGTATGAAGGAGGCCTCAAAAGGGAAAGATACCACCATCGGACATTGGGAGATTGCGGGAATCCATTCCAAAAGACCGCTGCCTACCTATCCCGATGGCTTCCCGGAGGAGGTGCTTGCACCTTTCAGGGAGCAGACGGGGCGCGGCGTGCTGTGCAATAAACCTTACTCGGGGACACAGGTGATTGCCGATTACGGCGAGGAGCATCTGCGCACGGGGGATTTGATTGTCTATACTTCTGCGGACAGTGTGTTCCAGATTGCGGCTCACGAAGAGCTGGTACCGCCGGAAAAACTTTATGAATACTGTCGCATCGCCCGCGGGATTCTGACGGGCGAGCACGGTGTGGGGCGCGTAATTGCACGCCCTTTTGTGGGTGAGAAAGGACAGTTTACCCGCACGTCAAATCGGCATGATTTTTCCATGGAGCCTCCCGGCGTTACCATGCTGGACCAATTGCAGCGGGAGGGCAAGGACGTAATTGCCGTGGGCAAAATCAAAGATATTTTCGCGGGAAAAGGAATCACTGAGGCAGTGTATACCTCCGGCAACGCGGAGGGCATCGAGCGGACTCTGGAATATCTGGACAGAGATTTTGAGGGCCTCTGTTTTATTAATCTGGTGGATTATGACATGCTCTACGGGCATCGTCGGGATGTGGACGGCTATGCGAAGGCATTGGCGGATTTTGATGCGAAACTGCCGGAGATACTGGCGAAAATGAGACCGGAGGACCTACTGATGATCACGGCGGATCACGGCTGTGACCCGGCCTATACCGCAACCACAGACCATACCAGAGAGCACACCCCCTTTGTCATGTACGGGGCCGGCATAGTGCCCAGGAACATGGGCACCAGAAAAACATTTGCCGACATAGGGGCTACTGTGTTACAATATTTTGGAATTGCGCCGGAATTTGCCGGCGAAAGCATGCTGTCAGGAGGATATTGTTTTGAGTAACTATACAGAAGAAATTAATCGCCGACGCACCTTTGCCATCATATCTCATCCCGATGCGGGCAAGACTACTCTCACCGAGAAGTTCCTGCTCTATGGAGGGGCCATCAATTTGGCGGGGAGCGTGAAGGGCAAGGCAACGGCCCGCCATGCGGTGTCTGACTGGATGGAGATTGAGAAGGAGAGAGGTATCTCAGTCACCTCATCCGTACTGCAGTTTGAGTATGACGGATATTGTATCAACATTCTGGACACGCCGGGGCATCAGGATTTCTCGGAGGACACTTACCGCACCCTGATGGCGGCGGATTCCGCGGTCATGGTCATCGACGCATCCAAGGGTGTGGAGGCTCAGACCAGAAAACTGTTCAAGGTCTGCGGCATGAGAGGAATCCCGATTTTTACTTTTATCAATAAGATGGACAGGGATGCCAATGATACCTTTGAGCTTCTGGACGATATCGAGAAGGAGCTGGGAATCGCAACCTGTCCCGTGAACTGGCCCATCGGTTCAGGCAAGGCCTTTCAGGGAGTATATGACCGTGAGAAAAAGTGCGTGATTGCCTATTCCGGCACCGAGAAGGGCACGAAGGAGGGAACTGCCACGGAGATTCCCGTGGAGGACGAGAGCCAGCTCAGGAGTCTTTTGGGAGACGAGGCGGCGGACAAGCTTTTGGACGAAATCGAGCTTCTGGACGGGGCCAGCGCAGAATTCGATCTGGAGCAGGTGCGGGCGGGACAACTGACCCCCGTGTGCTTTGGCTCTGCGTTGACCAATTTTGGCGTGGAAATCTTTTTAAAGCATTTTCTGAATATGACTACCACACCCCTGCCCAGAAAATCTGACATAGGTGTCATTGAACCCGCTGAGCAGGAATTCTCCGCTTTTGTGTTCAAGATTCAGGCTAATATGAACAAGGCGCACCGGGACAGAATTGCCTTTATGCGCATCTGCTCCGGCAGATTTGACGCCAATATGGAGGTGCGTCATGTGCAGGGCAACAAAGTGATGCGCCTGTCACAACCCCAGCAGATCATGGCGGACGAGAGAAAGATTCTCAGTGAGGCCTATGCGGGGGATATTATCGGTGTGTTTGATCCCGGAATTTTTTCTATCGGGGACACTCTGTGTATGCCCAAGGAGAAATTCCAGTACGAGGGTATTCCCACCTTTGCGCCGGAGCATTTCGCCAGAGTGCGCCAGTTAGATACCATGAAGAGAAAACAGTTCGTGAAGGGAATCGAACAGATTGCCCAGGAGGGTGCTATCCAGATTTTCCAGGAGCTCAACTCCGGTATGGAGGAGATTATCGTGGGCGTGGTGGGCGTCCTGCAGTTCGACGTCCTGAAATATCGTCTGGAGAATGAGTACAATGTGGAGATTCGTCTGGAGAATCTTCCGTATGAGCATATCCGCTGGATTGCCAATAAGGACGAGATCGATGTTGGTAAGCTTGTGGGCACCTCCGATATGAAGAAAGTGCGGGACATGAAGGGGAATCCTCTTCTGCTCTTTGTCAATTCCTGGAGTGTCGGCATGACTTTAGACAGAAATGAAGGATTAGTACTCACGGAATTTGGCAAAAATTAATACATGGAGGGAACACAGACAACGTATGGGAAAAAGCGAACCCGGAAATCTATGTTACAAAAGCATATCGATGGCAGTCTTTTTGATCTGCACGGTACTTTGCACCTCAGGGTGCTCGCCGGAGTGGCTTTTGTGGCAGGCCGGGGAGCAGGTGGTATCTCAGGACGGAAGTGAGAGACGGCTCTCACTGGAGGAACTGGAGCGTCAGGCAAAACTCATGGTGTCTTCGGGGGATGCCCAGGTGTCTGAAGGAGACGCGGAGGTCTCTGCGCCGTGGGAGCTTCCCGAGAACGGCAGCCTTCTGAATGAAGAGTGCAGCACTTTTGCATATTCCAACCTGAGCGAGAGCGAGCAGCTCTGGTATCGGGATATGGCGCAGGCCATGGGAACCATGACGAACAAAGTGAAGCTGTCCGAGAAAGGCATCAAGGCCGGGCTGGACGAGAACTGTGTGGATAAAGTTTTTCAGAGCGTGCTGAACGACCACCCGGAGCTCTTTTATGTGGAGGGGTACAGTTATACTAAATTCACCTGGGGACAGAAGACGGTTGCCATCGAATTTACCGGCACCTACAATCTGGAATGGGACAAGGCGGTGGAGCGCAGGCGGGAGATAGAACAGGCGGTGGATGAGCTGCTTGCGGGAGCGCCTCAGGACACTGACGATTACGAAAAGATTAAATATGTTTATGAGACACTGATTTACCAGACGGATTATGATCTGGAGGCCAGTGAAAACCAGAATATTTATTCCGTCTTTGTGGGGCGTGCCTCGGTGTGTCAGGGCTATGCCAAGGCATTTCAGTATCTGATGAACCGCATGGGTGTGGAGTGTACTCTGGTGCAGGGAAAGGTTCGGGACACCGGGGAGGGACACGCGTGGAATCTGGTGCGGGCGGACGGCGATTATTATTATGTGGACACCACATGGGGAGATATTTCTTATCAGACCACAGACCAGAGCACGGGGCAGCAGGCGGAGAAATCCGTGGAGGACAGTCTGCCTGAAATCAGCTATGATTATCTGTGCATCACCACGGAGCAGTTGAAGCGGACCCATGTCCTGAACGAGGCGGAGCCCATGCCCGAATGTACCGCGGAGGAGGATAATTATTATGTCAGAGAGAACGCTCTGTTTGTAAATTACGACAAGGAAAAGCTGGCGGAGCTGGTGGAGCGCAGACTGGAGCAGGGAAGCCTGTGCATCGCGCTACGCTGTGCGGATGAAGTCTGCTACAGAACCATGTACGAGGCGCTTCTGGACCGCCGGGAAATATTTGACTATCTGGCGGGAACGGGAATCAATTCCTTTGTCTACAGCAATAATGACAGACAGTTTACATTGACATTTTTTATGGTGACAAGTAAGCGGTAGCTGTGGTATAATATGTCCATATTCGCGGCAGGATACGGAGGAAATAGGAGGAAATAGAATGGAAAAGACAATTGATCAGAACACTGTGGTACTCAAGGCTGACGAAAATGTGGGAGCTGTGCAGATTGCGGATGATGTGGTGGCAATGATTGCATCCCTGGCGGCTACGGAAGTGAACGGTGTGAGCTCCATGGCGGGCAACATTACCAATGAGCTGATGTCCAGAGTGGGCATGAAGAAGCTGAGCAAAGGCGTCCGTGTATCCGTGCAGGAGGGCCGGGTGAATGTGGATCTGGCCGTGACCATGGACTATGGCTACAATATCCCTGCCACCTGTCAGCAGGTGCAGAATAAGGTGAAGAGTGCCATCGAGAATATGACAGGCCTGACCTGCGAGAGCGTCAATATCAGGATCGCAGGCGTGACCATGAAGAAGGATAAATAAAGGGACAAACGATTATGATGGGACGACACGAGCTGAGAGAGCAGGTGTTCCGGCTTTTGTTCCGCGCGGAATTTTATTCCACACAGGAGATGGAGGAACAGAAGCGCCTTTTCACAGAGGATATACCTGCGGAAGATACCGGTCATGTCATGGGCGGACGGAACGGAGCCTATATCACCGAACGCTGCGGCAGGATTTTGGAAAAGCTGTCGGAATTGGACAGGATTATCAATGATAATACCGAGGGCTGGGATACCTCCCGCATGGGCAGGGTGGAGCTGGCGGTGCTGCGTCTCGGCGCATATGAGATTCTCTTTGACGAGGATATACCGGGTTCCGTCGCGATCGACGAAGCGGTGGCTATCGCCAAGCAGTACGGTTCGGATACCTCCGGCGGGTTTGTCAATGCAATTCTGGCAAAGATTTTGAAATCAGGTGAGAGCAATTCGTAATGTCTATACAGTGGGACAATTAAATGCCTATGTAAAAAATATGTTCACGCAGGACTATCTTTTGCAGTCCCTCTTCGTGAAAGGGGAGGTCAGCAACTGCAAATATCACTCCTCTGGACATATTTATTTTACGTTAAAGGATTCAAAGGGCGTGGTGAACTGCGTCATGTTCGCAGGGCACCGCTCAGGGCTGTCTTTCCGGCTGGCCGAGGGGCAGCAGGTGGTAGTGGGCGGTTCCGTGGATGTGTATGAGCGGGACGGCAAATATCAGCTCTATGCAAAGCAGATCGTGCTGGACGGAGCGGGGCTTCTCTATGAGCGATTTGAACAGCTCAAGGCAGAGCTTGCGGAGTGCGGGATGTTCGCCCCGGAGTATAAGCAGCCCATCCCCAGATTTATCAGGACGCTGGGGGTAGTGACGGCGGACACCGGCGCGGCTGTCCGGGATATTATTCAGATTGCGGGAAGGCGCAATCCCTATGTGCAGATCATCCTCTATCCGGCCATTGTGCAGGGGGAGACTGCGGCGGAGAGCATCGTGCGGGGAATCCGGGCGCTGGAGCGTCTGTCCGTGGATGTGATGATCGTGGGCCGCGGCGGCGGTTCCATCGAGGATTTGTGGGCCTTTAACGAGCGCATTGTGGCTCAGGCGGTGTTCGACTGTTCCGTCCCCATCATCTCGGCGGTGGGACATGAGACGGACACCACAATCATAGATTTTGTGTCGGATCTCAGGGCTCCCACGCCCTCCGCAGCGGCGGAGCTTGCGGTGGCGGATATCCGGGAGATACTGGCAGACATGGAGGGCGCGAAAGAACAATTGCAGCGTCTGATGAGGCGGCGGATCGGCGAGGAACGGGCGCGGCTCGACAGATGTGCTGTGGCCTTAAAATACGGCAGCCCCTTAAGCAGAATCCGGGCCAGACGGCAGGACAGCCTGAGACTGGAGGAACAGCTTCAGGAGCATATGGATCGGATACTCAGAAAGAAGCGTCATGAGCTTGATCTGTATATCGAGAGAATGAGGGGATTATCACCCCTTGATAAATTAAAGAGCGGATTCTCCTATGTGGAGGATGAGAGAGGGCAGAACCTTCGCTCCGTGCGGGGAGTCCGCGCGGGACAGCCGCTTACGATTCGGATGCAGGACGGCAGCATCGCCGCGCAGGTGACGGAGGTCAGGGAGGAGTCCAGGCCCTGAGATGGAGGAGAGTATGGCAGGGAAAAAAAAGTTGCAGGAACAGCCGCAGGAGGAGACCACGCTTACGCTGGAGGAGCATTTTGCCCGTCTGGAGGAGACCATCGGGCGGCTGGAGGAGGAAGACATTTCTCTGGAGGATGCATTTGCCGCCTACAGTGAGGGCATGAAACTCTTAAAGAGCTGTAATGAGCAGATAGACAGAGTGGAGAAAAAGGTCTTAAAGCTTGCCGAGGACGGCGGACTGGAGGAATTGGAGTCGTGACGGAGACCACAGATAAGTCGTTTCAGGAGATAATGAAAGAGAAGGCGGCGGCAATCGACGAGATGCTGTCAGCATATATCTATCATGGACAGGCAGTGCCGGATACCATCACAGAGGCCATGCGCTATAGCCTGCTGGCAGGCGGAAAGCGTCTGCGCCCTATACTGATGCAGGAGACGTATCGGATGTTTGGCGGAAGCGGCACACAGTTCATAGAGCCTTTCATGGCCGCTATGGAGATGATCCACACCTATTCACTGGTGCATGATGATCTGCCCGCCATGGACAATGACGAATACCGCAGGGGACGCAAGACCACATGGGCCGTGTACGGCGACGCTATGGGAATTCTGGCGGGCGATGCGCTGCTTAACGCTGCCTATGAGACGGCGCTGGAGGTTTTGGGAGTCTGTGAGACGCCCGAACAGTATCGCCGGGTGGGGTGGGCGCTGAAGGTGCTTGCACACAATGCGGGCATCCATGGAATGGTCGGAGGGCAGGTGGCTGATATTGAGGCTGAGCAACAGACAGAGCCTTTGACCGCGGAGCAGATAGACTATATACACAGGAACAAGACGGGGGCTCTCATCGAGGCCTCCATGACTATAGGAGCGATTCTTGCGGGGGCATCCACGGAGCAGGGGACGGAGATTACTCGTTGTGCCCTGGACATCGGGATAGCATTTCAGATACAGGATGACATTCTGGATGTTGTGGGGGACAGCGCAGAGCTTGGCAAGCCTGTGGGGAGCGATGCCGCAAACGGTAAACAGACCTATGTGACGATACATGGGCTGGAGCATTCCAGGGCGGAGGTGGAACGGCTCTCCAACGAGGCTATCGCTATTTTGCAGAAGCTTCCCGGAGACCACAGCTTTCTGGAGTCGTTAGTGAGATACCTGATTGACAGACGCAGCTAGGCGGACAGGAGATTGCTATGTTGCTTGAGAGAATAGAAAATCCAAATGATATCAAGAAGATTGACAAAAGTGAGTACGGAGCGCTGGCCCAGGAGATCCGCCAGTTCCTGATACAAAAAATCAGTGTCACGGGAGGGCATCTGGGCTCCAATCTGGGGGCTGTGGAGCTGACCATGGCATTGCATCTTTCCCTGAATCTGCCGGAGGACAAGATCATCTGGGATGTGGGCCATCAGTCCTACACCCATAAACTTCTCACGGGGCGAAAGGATGGTTTTGACGGACTGCGCCAGTTCCACGGCATGAGCGGTTTCCCCAAGCGCCGGGAGAGCGATTACGACGCTTTTGACACGGGGCACAGCTCCACTTCCATATCTGCGGGTCTGGGTCTGGTGAAAGCCCGAGATATCAGAGGGGAGAAGCATACGGTCGTGTCCGTCATCGGGGACGGCTCCCTCACGGGCGGCATGGCCTATGAGGCGCTGAACAACGCGGCCAAGCTGGAGACCAATTTCATCATTATTCTCAACGACAACAATATGTCCATCTCCGAGAATGTGGGAGGTGTGTCCAAGTATCTGAATAATATCCGCACGGCCACGGGCTATCTGGATTTGAAGGAAGGTATTTATAATGCTCTGAGCGGCACGAAGGGCGGGGACAATATGGTGAAGAAGCTCCGCCGTGCCAAGTCCAGCTTCAAACAGCTTGTGATTCCGGGCATGTTCTTTGAGGACATGGGTGTCACCTATCTGGGACCGGTGGACGGACATGACATAGACGGCATGATGAAAGTGATTAAGGAGGCAAGGCGTGTGAAGGGCTGTGTGCTGATTCATGCGCTGACCCAGAAGGGGAAAGGCTATGGTCCTGCGGAGAGGCATCCCGCCAGATTCCATGGAGCGGAGCCCTTCGACATCGAGACGGGGATTCCCTCTCATCCCAGAACCACGGCCAATTACACGGATATTTTCTCCACGGTAATGTGTAAGCTGGGACAGCGGGACGAGAGGATTGTGGCGATCACGGCGGCCATGCCGGACGGCACGGGCTTAAAGCGTTTTCACAATATGTATCCCGACCGTTTCTTCGATGTGGGAATCGCCGAGGAGCACGCGGTGACCTTTGCCGCCGGACTTGCGGCAGGGGGCTTACGGCCCATTGTGGCGGTGTACTCCTCCTTTTTGCAGAGAGGCTATGACCAGATACTTCACGACGTCTGCATACAGAATCTTCCCGTGGTGTTTGCCATCGACCGGGCGGGGCTGGTGGGCAGCGACGGGGAGACTCATCAGGGAATCTTTGATTTTACATATTTGTCCGGTATTCCCAACATGAATGTGATGGCGCCCAAGAACAAGTGGGAGCTGTCAGATATGCTGAAGTTTGCCGTCGCGTTTGAGGGGCCTATCGCGCTGCGCTATCCCAGAGGGACGGCCTATTCGGGCTTAAAGGAATTCCGCGCTCCCGTCGAATACGGAAAGGCGGAGTGGATTTACAGAGAGTCCGAGATCGCTCTGTTTGCGGTGGGATGTATGGTTAAGACCGCGGAGACAGTCCGGGAGCGTCTGAAGGAGATGGGGCATTGCGTCAGCCTGGTCAATGCCCGCTTTGTGAAGCCCATAGATGAGGCGGCTGTGCTGGAGGCGGCCTCCGGACACAGGCTGATCGTCACCATGGAAGAAAATGTGGCCAGCGGCGGTTACGGGGAGAGGGTGTTGAGCTGTCTTCATGAGAATCACATTATGCCCACGGACTGCGACTGCATCCGCGTCACTCTGCCGGACGCTTATATCGAGCACGGCAATGTGGAGCTTCTGCGGGAGGAGATCGGTGTGGACGCGGCCAGCATAGTAAAGCGTATTGTGGAGGCGCTGTAAAAGAGTTATGAAAGAGCGTTTGGACGTCATTTTGGTAAATCAGGGCTATGCCCCCTCCAGGGAGAAGGCCAAGGCCATCATCATGTCCGGCAAGGTGTTTGTCAACGGACAGAAGGAGGACAAGGCGGGCACATCCTTTGATGTGAGCAAAATCGCGCTGGAGGTGCGGGACGCCGGCCTGAAATATGTGAGCCGGGGGGGCTTAAAGCTGGAGAAAGCCATGGAGCAGTGGGGCTTTGCGCTGGAGGGCTGCGTCTGCATGGATATCGGAGCCTCCACAGGGGGCTTTACGGATTGCATGCTGCAAAATGGTGCGGCCAAGGTCTATTCGGTGGATGTTGGGCATGGACAGTTGGCCTGGAAGCTGCGGAATGATGAGCGGGTGATATGCATGGAGCAGACCAATTTCCGCTATCTCACCCGGGCGGACATCCAGGACGATCTGGACTTTGCCAGCGTGGATGTTTCCTTTATCTCCCTCACCAAAATTCTGATACCGGCGAGAAAGCTTTTAAAGCCCGGCGCGGAGATGGTCTGCCTGATCAAGCCTCAGTTTGAGGCCGGTCGGGAGAAGGTGGGGAAGAACGGCGTGGTGAGAGAGCCCGAAACGCACCGGGAGGTCATCTGTAAAATCATGGATTTTGCGGACAGCGTCGGCTTTGAGATACTGCATCTGGAGCACTCTCCCATAAAAGGGCCGGAGGGAAATCTGGAATATCTGCTGCATATCCGCAGGGCGGAGGAAATCGATGAGGAGATTCTGGAGCTCTCAGAGCGCGAGGCCGAGGAACGGCTGAAGGAGATTATAGGGAGCGGAAGCGGTATTTCGCAGGTTGAGGACTGGAGAAAAAAGATTGACGAGATTGTGGCGCAATCGCATAAATTGTAGGAAGGCGCTGCGGAAGGGGAGGTACATATGAAGCATTTTCTGGTTTACACGAACAAGCATAAGGACAAGGAGCTGCGTTCCACCAATCAGATCAAGGGATATCTGGAGTGCAGAGGTCAGAAGGTGACTCTGATGATCAAGGAGTCGGACTGGACGGCGGACACCACGGAGATGTCCGAGGAGGCAAAAAATATCCCCAAGGATGTGGACTGCATGATCGTGCTCGGAGGGGATGGCACCGTACTGCAGGCCGCCCGCGAGACCAAAAAGCTCTTTATTCCCATCATTGGTGTGAATCTGGGCACTCTGGGCTATATGACGGAGATTGAGCCGGCAAATCTGGAGGAATCTCTGGATAAGCTGATAGCCGGGGAGTATACCAAGGAATCCCGCATGATGTTAAACGGAAAAGTGGATTTCCACTGCGGCAAGCAATGGGAAGAGGGTTGGGCGCTGAATGATATCGTCATCTCCAGAAGAGGATCCATTCAGATGCTCTGGATGGACATCTATGTGAACGGGCAGTTCCTGCATCGCTATAAGGCGGACGGTATGATTGTGGCCACGCCCACCGGTTCTTCAAGCTACAGTCTTTCCGCCGGAGGGCCTTTGGTGGAGCCCAGCGCAAAGATTCTGATGCTCACCGCCATCTGCCCCCATTCCCTGAATCACAGGAGTATCGTGCTTGCTCCTGAGGATGTGATCGAGATCGAAATCCCCGCGGGCAGGGAGGGGAGAAAGCAGACAGTGGAGGCCAATTTTGACGGAAGCCACAAAATTTCCATGTGTACCGGCGACAGAATCCGTATCGTGCAGTCGGAGAAAATCACGGAGTTTCTGCGTCTGAATCAGGTGAGCTTTATGGAAGTGCTGCACAAAAAGTTCAGCGAGTAGAGGCGGCAAAATCAGAGAGACCGGGCCATACCGAAGGAGTTTTATGAAGAAAAGCAGGCATCAGAAAATCGTGGAAATCATAACAGAGCAGGATGTGGAGACTCAGGAGGAGCTGGCGGATTGTCTGAGGGAGGCCGGATTTCATGTGACGCAGGCCACCGTGTCCAGAGATATCAGGGAGCTGAAACTCTCAAAGGTTCCGGACGGGCATGGCAGACAGAAATATGCCACTGCGGGCAAAGATATTATCGCGGACAGAGACAAAGGCTTAGTGGAGAGACGGTATATCCATGTGCTCAGAGAGGGCTTTGCATCCATGGACAGGGCGCAGAATCTGGTGGTGATCAAGACTGTGTCCGGCATGGCCATGGCGGTTGCAGCCGCGCTGGACGCCATGGAATTCGATGAGGTATTGGGCTGTATTGCAGGGGATGACACCATTATGGTGGCTTCCCGCACCGAGGAGGAGGCGGGAGCACTGATTCATAAAATACAGGGAATGTTGGATAGATAAATTCCAGATGTGCTTTGGAGAAGGTACAGAAGGAGAGTGCTATGTTACAAAGGTTACATGTAAAAAATCTGGCTCTGATGGAGGAGACAGAGGTGGAGTTTGCCCCGGGGCTGAACATCCTCACCGGTGAGACCGGAGCGGGCAAATCGCTGTTGATCGGTTCCGTGAATCTGGCGCTGGGAGCCAAATTCGAGAAGGACATGCTGCGGGAGGGTGCGGAGAGCGCGCTGGTGGAGCTGGTATTTTCCTGTGAGGGCAGTGATGTCGCACAGATGCTTGCAAAGCTTGAGCTGGAGCCGGAGGACGGCTCTATCATCATCAGCCGCAGGATGCAGCCCGGCAGGAGCGTCTGCAAGATCAACGGGGAGACGGTGACTGCGAAACAGGTGAAGGAGCTGGCGGAGGTCTTGCTGGATATCCACGGTCAGCATGAGCATCAGTCGCTGCTGCACAAAAAGAAGCATATGGAGATACTGGACGCCTATTGCGGGGAGGCCTGTGAGGACAAAGCCCGGGCAGTGGCAGTAGCCTATGAGACTTGCCGCAGGCTGGAGCGGGAACTGGCGGAGGAGTCCATGGATGAGACAGCCAAGGCGAGGGAGCAGTCCCTGGCGGAGTTTGAGTGGAAGGAAATCGAGGACGCCCATCTGCGGGAGGGCGAGGATGAGGAGCTGGAGCAGCTCTATCGCCGCATGAGCAACAGCCGTAAAATCAGTGAGAGTCTCGCAGAGAGTTATCGCTATTCGGGGACAGACGGCGAAGGCGGGGCAGGAGCCTCGCTCAGCAGGGCGCTTCGGGCGCTGGGTGCGGTGACTATGTACGATGAACGCCTGGCGGAGCTGGAAAGACAGCTCTCAGAGGTGGACAGCCTGCTTGCGGATTACAATCGCGATATAGCGGAATATATGGGAGACTGTGAGTTTGACGGGGAGGAGTTTGCCCGCGTCGAGGAGAGGCTCAATACAGTCAATCGCCTGAAGGGAAAATACGGAAACTCCATACAGGAGATATTGGCCTATGGGGAATCCAGACAGGCGCTTTTGGAGAAACTGTCAGACTATGATAACTATGTGCAAAAGCTTCGGGAGGAGCTCGCCGCGGCGAAACAGACTCTGGAAGAAGCCTGCGCCGGGCTCTCTGAAGTGCGCAGGAAATATGCAGTACAGCTCACGGAGGAACTGACACAGGCTCTGCAGCAGCTTAATTTTCCGGCGGTGCAGTTTGAGACGGCCGTCCGGCCTGAGGGACAGATTACGGCCCAGGGCTATGACGATGTGGAATTTTTGATTTCGACGAATCCCGGAGAGCATCTGAAGCCTTTGGGTCAGGTGGCGAGCGGCGGCGAGCTTTCCAGAGTGATGCTTGCCATCAAGACGGTATTGGCGGGCCGGGACGAGATCGACACACTGATTTTTGATGAGATCGATGTGGGTATCAGCGGCAGAACGGCATGGAAAGTTGCAGGACAGCTGAATGTGGTGAGCACAGCGCATCAGGTCATCTGCATCACCCATCTGCCCCAGATCGCGGCTATGGCAGACGCTCACTTTGTCATCGAGAAGAGCAGTACCGACGACCGTACCATCACGGACGTCAGACAGGTGGATGGAGATGAGGAGCTTGCGGAGCTGGCAAGGCTTCTGGGCAGCGACGTCCTGACCCAGGCGGCGCTTTCCAATGCCAGAGAGCTGCGGGAACAGGCTCTGGAGCAGAAAAGTGAATAGAAAAGTGAATATAAGAAATGAGTATTAAAAATCAGTGGTTTAAAATAATATTGAGCGCCATACTTGCACTGATGCTGGCTGTCTCGCTGTGTGCCTGCGGGAGCAGTGTGGAAGAGAGTGTGGATCAGGGAAATGAGAAGAGTGAAAATACAAATTCCGTTGACATTCCCGTAAATGTCAATGCCGCGCTGGCGAAAGAGAATGTCTATCGGGTCAGCGAAGTTGAAATTCCTGAGATGGCGGACAGCGTGAAGAGCACAGCATACTGCAATGGCAGAATTCACGCAGTCATGGAAATATATGACTTTGAAAACGGCCACAAATACTTTGTTCTTTCCATGGATGAAGGCGGGAACGCTCTGCAGACGGTTTTTCTGGAGCTCCCGGGAGAGAATAAGGAGGAAGCGGCGGAGCCGGATCCAAACGTATGGGAAAGCGAAGATACACGTTACAGTGATTTTGTGATTGGGACAGACGAAAAGGTTTATGCGCTGTGCCGGTACAATCATTCTTATGTAAATTATCTCACAGATCAATTTACGGACGAGGAACACCAGTATGTGTGCTGCTGGGATACGGACGGCAGGCTTTTGTGGCAGTCGGAGCCATGCGTGGACAGCGCGGAAGATTTGAGCGTGTGGGCGATTTCCCCTGCAGCAGACGGCTCTCTGGAACTGCTTTTGACCGGTGAAAATGCTTACAGGCTTCCTGTGGGAAGGGATGGCAGCCCGGCACAGTCAGAGCGGGCAAAACTTTCTGAAGCAACGCTCAAGGCGCTGGGGAAGTGCCGGAGGCTGATACGGAAGGAAGACGGCTCTTTCCTGCTGCTGTGCAGGGATGCGGGAGACGGTTTAAGCCTGATGCAATATGACCTTCAAACGGATACTTTGGGAGAGGCTTTCGGATTACCAGATGACTTTTCCGCGATTTCCTTGAGCGATGTTGCTTTTTCGTCCGGCACAGAAAACGACCTGGTCTATGCAAATAAAAACGGAGTCTTTATCTATGACATGGGGGATGAGCAGGGCAGCCTGAAAATGGATTATGTCAATTCTGACAGGAATGTCACTGATGCCTGCTCCCTTTTGGAACTGGATGAGACACACTTCGTTATGTTTTACAAAGAGGATTACAATATACAGGAGCTGAAAGCAGGAATCTTTGAGTATGTGGAGCCGGAGGATATCCCTGACAAGGCAGTGGTCGTGCTGGCGGGGCTTACCGTTAATGGCGGTATTAAAAAGCGGGCAATCCAATACAACAGGGAAAGTGATAAGTACAGGGTTGTGCTGAAAGAGTATGGCTCATACGAGAACCTGAATCTTGATATCGTCACCGGCAATATGCCTGATATTCTGATAACGGCGGGGCTCTCCAATGAGAGGAAGATTCCCATGGAAAGCTATATCGCAAAGGGACTGATTGCGGATGTGGGAATGCTGATAGAAGGGGACGAAGAACTGTCTCAGACGGAGTTCATGGAGAATGTGTTTGACGCTTATTCTGTGGATGGTAAATTGATGTATGTGGTTCCCTCTTTTACATTGTCTACCATGGCTGCCAAATCTTCCCTTGTGGGGGATGGAGACGGCTGGACTATGGAAAGAATGATGGAGGTGCTTGATGGAATGGGACCAAATGCCCGGCTTATGGACGGGCTGAGCAGGAGCGCCTATATGGAAACGGTGATGAAGTATCGAGGGAATGATTTCATTGATCTGGAGACAGGAAAATGCACCTTTGATTCTCAGGAATTCATCGATATAATGAAGTATGCGTACACTCTGCCGGAGGAAAGAAGCTGGGCAGGGGAAAGCGGGGAAGGGGAATACGAGCTGCAGTACCTCAAGGACAGGACGCTGCTGATGGAATTACACATTTGGAGTTTTTCCCAAGAGGTTGACGAGAGGCTTTTCTATCAGTTAAACGGGTATCTGGGAGGAGATTATACATTCGTGGGATTTCCCTCGGCTTCCGCGAAGCCGGCTGAGAACGGCGAGGGCGCTTTGATCTGCGGTGTAAACCAAATGGCGCTTTCCGCTGTGTCTGAAAATTTGGACGGCGCCTGGGATTTTGCAAGGTACTATCTGACGGACGAGTATCAGAAGAGCCTGGTGAGCGGGAGCAGCCTGCCTGTCAATAAGCAAATATTTGAGGAATGGGCCAGGGAGGAGACTCTGCGTCCTTATCACATGGATGAGAGCGGGGAAAAAGTGGAGTATGACCTTTTTATGGTGCCTCAGAATGGGGAAGCCGTTGTTGTTCCGCCGCTTACTCAGAAGCAGCTGGAACAGATAATTGCCTATGTGGAGTCCGTGACTGCGACTCCCTTTGAGAATGATGATGTAATGAACATCATCGATGAGGAGCTGGGAAGCTACTTTTCCGGTCAGAAAGCCGCAGAGGACGTGGCGGCGCTTATCCAGAACCGTGTGCAGCTGTATGTGAAGGAAAATTCATAAAACAGAATAAAAAATCGCAAATAAAACTGTAAAAATTTCGCATACTAGGAGCAGAAAATGCAACGGGAAAGCGAGATGGACAGATATGAGATTTGGCGATAAAGACAAGGACAGAGTCAAGGAACAGGCGGGCGACGATACCGTGATCTTTCTGCAGAACTGGCGCAGAAGAGTGCGGCGGTATCGCGTTTATCGCATCAGCCTGTGCATGGCTCTGTTTTTAAGCTGTGCGACATTGGTGGGATATAGCTATTATCTTGTGGACAGCAGTATTCCCTCTGTCATACATGTGCGGGCGGATGACGAGGAATTTTTTCATCTGGGGGTGCCTGCAAAGGGAGAGTTGGTCAGCGTGGGAGCTCAGGGGGAGAGTAATATTCCCAAAGGCGCTGTCACCATAGACCTGAGCGAGCCTGTGATGCTTAAGACAGGCGGTGCGGACAATTATGCCATGGAGGTAAAGCTCTTTGGCTTCCTGCCCTTTAAACAGGTGGGTATTCGGGTCATAGAGGATCAGGAACTGATTCCCGTGGGTGTTCCTGTGGGAATCTATATGGAATCGGACGGTGTGCTGGTGGTGGGTGTGGGTTCCTTTCAGGGACAGGACGGGCAGAGCCACTCCCCGGCAAAGCATATTCTTCAGTCGGGAGATTATGTCCGTAAGCTGAACGGCGAGACCATAATGGATAAAGAAAGTTTTATCCGGGGAATTGAGGAATGCACAGGAGATCCTCAGATTATCACTGTGGAACGGCGGGGAGAGGAGATCGATCTGCAGGTGAAGCCTGTCAGGGATGTAAACGGAGCTTACAAAATAGGCGTGTGGGTCAGAGACAGCACTCAGGGTGTGGGCACCATGACTTATATTGACAGCGAGGGAAATTTCGGCGCACTGGGACATGGCATCAACGATGTGGACACCAGCACCCTGATGGATATGTGTGACGGGACGCTCTACCGCACGCAGATCATCTCTATCCAGAAAGGGACTGCGGGTAATCCCGGCGAGATGACGGGTATGATCGTGTATTCGGATGAGAATATTCTCGGCGATATTACCTACAATGGCACGGAGGGGATCTTTGGATGCTGTAATCAGAGGGCTCTGGAGTTGACAGATAACGAGCCTGTGCCCATTGGTCTGAAGCAGGAAATCGTAAAGGGCGATGCTCAGATTCTCTGCACCGTGGACGGCGAGCCCAAGTATTATGATGTCAAAATTACCGGCATTCATCTGGACCATGACAATATCAACCGCGGCATCGAGCTTACGGTCACAGACCCGGAGCTTTTGAAAATTACCGGAGGTATCGTCCAGGGCATGAGCGGCGCACCGATCATACAGAACGGCAAGTTCATCGGAGCGGTGACACATGTGCTGGTGCAGGACAGCGCTAAGGGCTATGGAATCTTTATAGAGAATATGCTGGAACATTAAGCGAGTATAATTTGGTTTCTCTTTGGCTACAGATTTGCCATTTCCTGTTGCAGTTGTTGGAAGCAAGTATAAACAGATTTACATCCGTTTCATAAAATTGTATTATAGATATTGATTAAGCTTTTGGATTTGAATAGGTTGTGGGGGGCTAAATTGTTGGATTGGAGGGTAAGAGGATGAACGGGGTAAAGATATTGGTCATTGAAGATGATGCCGATATCCGGGAAGGCGTCCGTATTCTGCTGGAGAGTGAAGGATTTCTTGTGGATGAAGCAGAAAATGGAGAGATGGGGTTACGGAAATTATCGGAAGATATCAGTCTGGTCATTTTGGATATTATGATGCCGGGAATGTCAGGTATCAGGGTATGTGAGGAAATCAGAAAAAAATCGTATGTGCCGATTTTATTTTTGACGGCAAAGGCACAGGAATCAGACAAACTGCTGGGGCTTATGGCGGGCGGGGACGATTATCTGCCAAAGCCGTTCTCTTATGCGGAGCTTCTTGGCAGAGTCAAAGCACAGGTCAGGCGCTATACCGTTTACAGCAATTCGTCTGATGTCCCGCCGAGACAGGAAAAGACGGATTATATCAGAAGTGGCGGTATTCAGATACATACAGCTTTTAATGAAGTTACTGTGGATGGAAGACCAGTGGAACTGACTGATATTGAGTACCATATACTTCTTATTATGATGCAAAATAAAGGGAAAATTTTTTCTGCCCAGAATCTGTATGAATCTATTTGGAATGAGCCATATTTTTATAATTGTAATGGAACTGTGATGGTGCATATCCGTAAGCTGCGGGTCAAAATAGAACCAAATAGCCAGGAACCGGTTTATATTAAGACAGTCTGGGGAAAGGGGTATCGTTTTGAGGGTGAAAAATGAGAAGAGGATGTCCCTTTATCTGGAATTGTTTCTTTTGCTTTTTCTGGCAGGGATGATTAGCCTGCTGTTCTTTGTGGGCAGCAGATTTGTGATAGAGCAGCAGATTGACATATATCACCAGGATAAGAATATAGTGCAGAAATATAACGAAAAGTATATTTCGCAGATACAAAAATTTATAACCGAACGGGGTATTTCCACAAAAGATTTATGGAAACTGAATGAGTGGATGAATAATAACAGGCTTATTTATATCCAGATTAAAAAAGGTAATGAGTGGATTTATTCCTCAGATTTTGCCATGGATGAAGAACAGGCGGATGTTTATGATTTTCTATTATATCCATCGGACAGTTATTATGATATTGAACTTAGTGACGGAACGGCACAGGTGTTTATTATGGGAATGTATTCATACAATGCCTATATGGTTGCACTTATATTTGCCATTATCGTATCTTTTCTCCTTTTCTTCGTGCTTACCATGTTTGGGATTCGCAGGAAAATTCTTTACATTAACCAGTTAAGTCGGGATATTGAAATCCTTGAAGGGGGAAATCTGGAGTATGAAGTGCATATGCAGGGAAACGATGAGATTGCAGATTTGGCAGCAGGATTAAATTCCATGAAGGCTTCTTTTAAGAATCAGATAGAGGAAATTGAGCGTCTGACCAGGACAAATCAGGAGATGGTAACAGAGATTTCCCATGATTTGCGTACGCCGCTCACTTCCGTATTATTATATGCGGAAATCCTGTTGGGTGGGAAATATGCGGAGGAAAAAAATAAACAGGAGTATTTAAATAAGATAATTAAAAAAATCCAGCATATGAAAGACTTGTCGGACAGGCTGCTCGCATATTCGGTTCACAGTATGGAAGAAAAATATATCCCGGCGGGGTATGTGCCGCTTCACAGCGCATTGTACGATGAACTATCGGATATGTGTAGTTATCTGTCGGAACAGGGGTTAAAAGTAAAGGAGAACCTGCGGTGGGAAGAAGGGGATGTCTTTATATATGGGGAGTACCTGACAAGGATACTGGACAATATATCTTCCAATATTTTGAAATATGCAGATGCACAGGCACTTGTGCTGATATGGGATGAGTATTATGAGGATGAGATATGGATTACTTTTGAAAATGCCTGTGGTCGGGGAAACAGCGGTATGGACAGTTACAGCATTGGGATAAGAAATGTTAAAATGATGATGGAGGAAATGGGGGGGAATTGTGAGGTGGTGCAAAGCAAAGAACAATTCCGGATATGTCTCAGATTCCGGTATAGAAAGAATGATGGTAAAATGCAAACTGTTTCTTGAAATACTTTCAGAAAGAAGATGGGAGCCTTGAAAAAGGATCCTGTCTTTTTTTCTGTTAAGGAAGTTTAAGAAATGTGTTAAGAGCCATTTAAGAAGTTTGATTTATATTAAAGAAAGGGAAGGAGAAATGGAGCAGGCGGATTGAAAAAAGTAAGATAACATAAGGAGGGGAAGATGAAGAAAAGACCGATTGGATATTACAATTATACGGTGATACTTACTTATTGCGGCATGTTGTTTTCCTTTTTTGGCCTTTTACGGGTGCTTCGTCAGGATTATTGGAATGCGGTGTTTTGTCTGATGCTTGCAGGTGTCTGCGATATGTTTGACGGAGTGGTGGCTTCCACAAAGGACAGAAATGCAAGTGAGAAGAAGTATGGAGTTCAGATTGATTCTTTGAGCGGTCTGATAAGTTTTGGGGTACTGCCGGCTGTTTTTGTTTATATGCTCTCCGGGAAAAATGCATTTGTCGGACTGGCAGCTTCCTTGTTTGTCTTATGTGTGTTGATACGCCTTGCGTATTTCAATGTGTTGGAGGAAGAGCGGCAGAGGCAGACGGCGGAAAGCAGGAAGAGCTATCTCGGCGTTCCGGTAACTACGATTGCGGTGTTTTTACCGGTGGTTTATCTGCTGTACGACCACCGGTTATGTAGAAGTATTCTTTGTTTTCCGATGCTGCTGATTTTTATGGGAATTGGTTATCTCTTACCGGTTGAGATAAAAAAGCCGGGGATAACAGGAAAAACGAGTATTGTTATCCTTGGGATTTTTGAAGCATTGGGGATGGTTCTTTTTATGAGGTGGGATGCAATATGAGAGAGTCATTGATACTGTGGTTACTGTATAGGACGGTTCTGGGAAGAATGATTTTGAAGCTGTTGGTGCAGCTGAAAGTTTCAAAGGTGGTGGGATATTATCTTTCCTCAAGGGCATCCAGATGGATTGTACCGTATTATATCCGAAAACACAAAATTGACATGAGTGATATAAAAGTCCCGTCAGAAGGTTTTACTTCTTTTAACGAGTTTTTTACCAGAAAAAGAGAGACGGAATGTTTTGATATGACTTATGGACATTTGATAAGCCCCTGTGATGGATTCCTGTCTTTTGTCAGAATAACGGGAGATACCGTTCTGGATATAAAAAGTACAAAGTATACAATGGATGACCTGCTGAAAGACCATGAACTTGCCGGGCAATTCAGGGAGGGTTCTGCGCTTATTTTCCGGTTAACACCTGCAAATTACCACAGGTATTGTTACGTGGCAAATGGGAAGATCATTCTTCACAGAAAAATACAGGGGATGCTACATTGCGTCAGACCGATTGCCATTAGGACTGTTCCGGTGTTTGCCCAAAATAGCAGGGAGTATCAGGTACTTGGAACAGAGCATTTCGGGACAGTAGTTCAAATGGAAATAGGCTCTTTGCTGGTAGGGAAAATCAGAAATGACGTATCAGCATTAAAATTCGGTTATGTACAGAGAAGCAGGGAAAAAGGATATTTTGAGTTTGGCGGGTCAACAATTATCATACTGTTACAGAAAAATACAATTTGTTTAAATGAGAATCTGTATAAGAAACAGAGAAGCGGCGGGGAAATTCCGGTGCGCATGGGAGAATATGTAGCAAGGGCAGAGAAAGAGAGGTAATCAGACAATGAACGGAAAAGGCAGAATGAAAAGCTGGAAAAGAGCGGCCGTAGCAGCGCTGGGATTAACCGTTACATTGCTGCTGGCTGCTTGCGGAAGTGATAAAGGAACCGTGGCATCTGACGATCAGGCAAAGCAGAGTGTGTTTCGGGAGAAGGAAAAGACAGAACAGGTGTCAGGGATTATGACGGGAGACAGCAATGTGGCTGCCATGGCCTGTTATGACAATATTCTTTACATGGTGGTCAATGCTTATCCGGAAGGCGGTCATACCGCAACGCTGCATACATGGGACAAAGAAGGAAATAAGCTTGGTGAGACGACAGTATTTAAAGCGGAATCCGGGGGAGCGGAGTCAAATGGAGGAGTCATGCCGCTGGATGCAGCCAGAAGTAATGTGGAGGATGTGGCGGTAAATGATACGGATGGAACGGCTTCATCAGTGACAAGGAATGCATGGGATTTCCGGATCACTCCGCAGGGAAATGTGTGCTATACCCTGTATGAGTACAGGACGGATGAGAAAGGCGAGATAACAGAGAAAAATTACTTGAAATGCATGGACCAAAAAGGCACGGAGCTGTTTACGCTGGATATAAAATCGTTGGCGGAGGGAGAAGAAGATGTGGCTGTACAGTCTGTTGTTTTTTCTTCCGAAGGTACCTTTTACCTGCTGGCCGGACAGAAGATTTTTGAAGCAGATGCGGCTGGGAAGATCTTAAATAAATACGATGCACCGGAGGGGTACACAGATCTATATGGTCCTGCTTTTTACTATAAAGGCGAGCCCGTGTTCACAGTCTGGAATTATGAAGGAGAGACAACAACTGTAAAAAGCCTTATTTTTGATTTTAAGGCAGGAAGGGTAAAGCAGGAATTGAGTATTCCCTCAAATATCCTCAGCCAGTACAGCATATATCCGGGTATGGAAAGCGGATATGACCTGATACTCAGCAACAGTACCGGATTATATGGTTATAGGATTGGTGAGACAGAGCCCGCGCCCGTTATGAATTACATAGCAAGCGATCTGCCGGCGAGCGGATTTGAGAATTTATGCTTTTTGAGCAAAACGGAATTTATCGGCAGCTATTATGATATTGCGGAAAGTAAAAGTCGCGCTGCATGGATGGAATATGTGGAGCCCTCCAAGGTTCCGGACAGGCAGGTAATAAATCTGGCCACATATGGATTGGATTATAATCTGCATAAAAAGATCATTGATTTTAACAAAACCAATCCGAAATATAAAATACTGGTTACGGATTACAGTACCTATGCTACGACAGAGGATTACAATGCCGGCATTACAGTGTTGAATAATGAGATGGCGGCAGGTAGAGTGCCTGATATTATCTATAACACCGGAAACTTTGATTTCAGGAATTATGCCAACAAAGGAATGCTGACGGACTTCTATGAGCTGATCAATGCAGATGAGGAAATGAAGCTGGAGGATTACTGCACGAATGTATTTAAGGCATATGAGACGGACGGCAGGCTGTATGAACTGGCGCATGATTTTTATGTCGAAACCATGGTAGGAAAGAAGAGCATTTTCGGAGATGACACCTGTCTGACATGGGAGAAGATGAATCAGATACTGGCACAGTATCCGGACGCAAATCCATTCTATAACACCGCTACCAGAGATTTGGTGTTAAGCTGGGCAATGCGATATAGCATGGATGAATTCGTGGACTGGCAGAAATCCACCTGTAATTTTGACAGTGAGGGATTCCGCTCCCTGCTTACATTTGTGTCGAAATTCCCGGAAACTATTGATTATGAGAAGCTGTATGAAGATGCCGATGCATGGAGTCTGCAGGAGCAGCAGTTCATCTCCAATGCATCCCTGCTGAATCAGTTTTCAATTTTCAACATGAACGATATCAGGAATTTTACCTATAGTTCGTTTTTGGAGGAGGTCACGCCGGTCGGGTTTCCGAATAACAGGGGAATGGGCAGCAGCATCTGTGCTATCGGGACATTCGGAATTGCGGAAAAGTCTGTTCATAAGCAGGCGGCATGGGAGTTTGTAAGACAGTTTATTCTGGCAGATCAACAGATGCCCAAAGACAATGGCTATAGATGGGGTTTACCGGTCTATAAACCGGCTTTGCTTGAGCTGGCTTCCCGTATGACGGAGAAACCATTCTATATAGATTCCGAAACCGGAGAGAAAGTATATTATGATAATACGATCTCGGTGAACGGTGAGGAGATTGTGCTGGAGCCCGCCACGCAGGAGGAAGCGAAAAGATGGGTGGATTTCATACTAAGTGTGGACAAAAGGGTAAGCGGTGCAGCAGACAGCCTGCAGAATATTGTAAATGAGGAAGCCGCTGCATATTTTAATGGTCAGAAGTCGGTGGAGGAAGTAACAAAAATTATTCAGTCCCGTATGAGTATTTATATTAGTGAGAATGATTGAAAACATAAAGCCATATTTTCAAGGTAAGGAATTTTAAGAAATTTAAGGAATGAGTTAAGGATATATTAAGAAACAAGGTGTAAATTTAAATTAAAGAAGACCATTGCTGTTTTAAAATGCATAGTATCCATGGAAGAATTTAAAGCGTATGAAGAGAGGAGACAAAACAATGGAAAGCAAAGCATTAGATTCTGTTTTAAGGACAACGGAGGTTATGAGAAATCCAGCGGATGAAATATCAGCAGGGGACAGGAAGAAAAAGACGGAAGAAGGGTATGGGAACAAAGAGGTCGAACTGATAAGAAACTATGATGCCATATCGAAAAATGGAGATACTGTAGAATTAAGTGAAGAAGGCAGACAATTGGGAGTACATATGGATAAGGGTAATTCATCCCTTTCCGGGAAAAAGATTTTTTCAGATGCAGGCAAAAAGATAACGGACAATATTCTGACGGGCTATTCAGAAGCAAAATTGAGGCAGTTATATGCTAACAAAGAGATCACAAAACAGCAGTATGACCGCATAATTAAAAAGAGAAAAATCAGGTAGCTGGTGGTGTACAGGATTTTCAAGGAGATGAAATGATGAATTTTCAACTTGTTCCTATAGAAAATAACGATTTAAAACAATACAAAACCGACATGCAGGACGCATTTCAAAGAGGTTATGAAGAAGAGTTTGGCCAAACCAAAGAGGAAATATTGCCAGAAGAAGATATTGACCAATCTTTGGATGCAAATGGTTCAATGGCATATAAAGCGCTTGTTGATGGTAAAATGGTTGGCGGTGCTATTGTTGTAATTAACTCTGACACACAATATAATCATCTTGCTTTTCTTTTTGTAAAGTATGGTACTCAAAGTAAGGGTATCGGGAAAGCGATCTGGGATGAAATTGAAAAGCTGTACCCACAAACAAAGGTATGGGAAACCTGCACACCATATTTTGAAAAAAGAAATATTCATTTTTATGTGAATAAATGCGGTTTTCATATAGTTGAATTCTTTAATGAAAAACATCAGAACCCTAATATGCCGGGTGATTCCATAGATGATGACAACGCAGGAATGTTCGTTTTAAAAAAACAAATGTGAATAAATAAATTCCGATCATTAGTATACTTTCGGATGTTGGCAGCATATCCCCTGTAAAGCTTACCTGATTTATTCCTGTCTGCTCCGAAGGGCATCTGGTAAAAAGCTGGTATTCTGTTGCTTCTTCAAAATCTGTTCTGCACAGTCCAGGCAGACAATCACTGTCTGCCGGCAGGGGCTGAATGAGATGGAATCCATACGGCGTATACGCCCATTCAGCTTCATTGGAGCATATTGTGATCATAAGTCTAATTTCATGTAAATGGAAGTCGTCATGGGACTGTCATTATAGCAGGGGATTTCGTAAAAACCCAGATTTTGATACAGCCGGATTGCGCTCTGCAGAAAGGGCAGGGTGTCCAACAGCATATGGGAATAACCGATTTCCCTTGCATCCTGTATAATCCGTTGCGTCAGCAGCTTCCCGATGTGCCGGCCTCTGAACTGCGGCCGCACATAGAGCCGTTTCATCTCGCAGTTTTGCTCATCTATTTTCCGCAGGGCGATGCAGCCCGCGGCGTGTTCCTCGAAATAAGCCAGGTACAGCCTTCCCTCGGGGAGTCCGTATTTTGTCTCCAAATGTTCTAATTCCGCTTCATAATTCTGTATGGCAAGATAGCGCGCAAAGGCAGCGTCGCCCTGTACCAGCAGATCGGTGTACTCCGAAAACAGCTCGCGCACTTCTGAGAGAGCACTGTAGGCGGGCAATATCTTAATATCCATCCGTCAATTCCCCCTTAAACAAAATTCAAATTTGTCCTTGTATTATAATTTATATCCGACAGAAACACAATTCCGGAAAGGGAGATACTGAT
>JAIDDH010000009.1 GCA_029055435.1 Acetatifactor sp. | reverse complement strand
ATCCATGACAAAGAAAGCGGAAACCAGCTTCACGCCGGGAGCCGTCTTGAGAATCTGCAGAGCAGGTCTCAGGGTGTCAGCAGTGGAATGGCACGCGCCGGCAACCATGCCGTCCGCATCGTTAGCCTTTACCATCACGATACCAAAGGTCAGATAATCCTTCAGAAGAATCTCTCTGGCCGCCTCAGGAGTCATGCCCTTTGCCTTTCTGGTCTCATATAACAGATTCACATAATCGTCAAGCTTATCGGTAGTCTTGGGATTGATGACCTGTACTCCTGTAAGGTCAACTTCCAGCCATCCGGCACCATCCATGATCTTCTCTTCGTCGCCGACCATAATGATGTCCGCAATGCCTTCTTCCATCAGCTTCGCCGCAGCCAGCAGCGTCCTCTTGTCATTGGACTCAGGTAATACAATTGTCTTCTTGTCGAGCCTCGCTCTCTCTTTAATTATGTCAATGTATGACATTTGCATTTCTCCTTTCCGTGAAACAATTTTTTTTAAAACATCTTAACAAATTCGGCTACATGTATTATACTAAATTTGTAAATGATTAACAAGTCATAATATCTGTTTTCCAAATATGTTATTTTTTTAACGGGAAGTGACGCCCCTAATGCTTCACAAATATTTCGGTATCAAAGGAGGAACGCTGTGAGACATTCAGACATACATACCAGCCGCACATTCAAAGTAAATGGCATTGTGGCCGAATATAATCCCTTCCACAACGGACACAGCTATCAGCTCCGGGATGCCAAGGAGCAGTCCGGGGCCGACTACACCATAGTGGCCATGAGCGGCAACTTCATGCAGCGGGGCACTCCCGCTATTCTGGACAAGTACAGACGCGCCGAAATGGCTCTGCGAAACGGCGCCGACCTGGTGCTGGAGCTTCCCGCTCTCTACTCCGCCTCCAGCGCGGAATATTTCGCCACCGGAGCCGTGACTCTTCTGGACAAGCTGGGTGTGGTGGATTTCCTGTGCTTTGGCAGCGAGTGCGGCGACTTACATACCCTGCAGCAGATTGCCGACATTCTTCTGGAGGAACCGGAAGGGTATACCGTGCTTTTACAGCAGTATCTGCGCAACGGTCTCTCCTATCCCATGGCCAGAACCTCAGCGCTGGTACAATATTGCCCGTCGCTGAGTCCCCATCAGAATGTACTCTCCCGCGCCAACAATATCCTTGGCATCGAGTACCTGAAGGCAATACGGCGCAGAGAAAGTTCCATGCAGCCTGTCACCACTGTCCGCGGTTTCTCCGATTATCACGACCGCATGATGGGCAAATACCAGAGCTCCGCTCTGGCGCTCAGACAGGCCGTTTACGCCAACAACGGAGATGTGCAGATGCTCGCCAGCCAGATGCCGGAGGCCGCCTTCGCGGTTTTAGACAATGCGCTCTCCGACAGACATCCCATGGAGTTAAACGATTTTTCCGCCCTGATGCACTACAAGCTTCTGCTGGAGGCGGACAAAGGCTACACTGCCTATCTGGATGTGTCTGAGGAACTCTCAGACCGCATCCGCAATCATCTGTATGACTTCACTAACTTCCGGGCGTTCTGCGACCTGCTCAAGACCAAGAATATGACCTACAGCCGCATCAGCCGGTGCCTGATGCATATTCTGCTGAATATCACCGTCACCGACATGGAGCAGTACCGCGCGGCAGATCCCATCAAGTACGCCCGAGTTCTGGGATTCCGCAGGGATGCGGAGGAATTGCTCGGCGCAATCAAAGAAAATGCCTGCATTCCGCTTTTGACTAAGCTTGCAGACGCCGAACAGGTGCTGGACGAGGCCGGATATGCCCTGTTTAAAAAAGAGCTTCTCAGAAACGCCGTCTATGAGAGTACCGCCGCCATCAAGGCAGGCTGTCCCATGGTGAGCGAATATCGAAGCCCTCTTGTCATTATTTGATACTATTTGATTCTTAAACTATTTAATTCTTAAAGCTGTGTATCGGGGCGGGGATTCTCCCGCCGCGGTTCACAAACACGTCACAGGAGAAGGGATTCACCGGCATGATGGGTGCATGACCCAGCAGCCCGCCGAACTCCACCGTCTCTCCCACACCCTTTCCGATCACAGGAATAATGCGCACCGCCGTAGTCTTCTGATTGACCATACCGATAGCCATCTCGTCCGCAATGATACCAGATATGCTGGCAGCCTTGGTGTCTCCCGGAACGGCGATCATGTCCAGACCCACGGAACACACACAGGTCATGGCCTCCAGCTTCTCCAAAGTCAACGCTCCCGCAGTGACCGCATCGATCATGCCCTGATCCTCGCTGACCGGGATAAACGCACCGCTAAGCCCTCCCACATAGGAGGACGCCATGACACCGCCTTTTTTCACCTGATCATTCAGGAGCGCCAGCGCCGCCGTGGTGCCGGGGGCTCCCGCATATTCCAGACCAATCTCACAGAGAATATCCGCCACGCTGTCCCCGATGGCAGGCGTCGGCGCCAGAGACAAATCCACGATACCAAAAGGAATCTGCAGCATTCTGGAGGCCTCCTGCGCCACTAGCTGGCCCACCCGAGTCACCTTGAAAGCCGTCTTTTTGATGGTCTCGCATAATACCTCAAAATTCTCCCCGCGCACCTTCTCCAGAGCTGTCTTCACCACACCGGGGCCGCTGACTCCCACATTGATAATCTTATCCGCCTCGGTGACGCCGTGAAAGGCTCCGGCCATGAAGGGATTGTCGTCCGGAGCATTGCAGAACACCACCAACTTTGCACAGCCCAGAGAATCATTCTCTTTGGTGTACTCCGCAGTCTCCAAAATCATCTCTCCCATGAGCTTCACCGCATCCATATTGATACCCGTGCGGGTGGAACCCAGATTTACGGAGCTGCACACCCGCTCCGTGGTTGACAGCGCCAGCGGAATAGAACGAATCAAAAGCTCATCCGCAGGAGTCATTCCCTTGCTCACCAGAGCGGAATAGCCGCCGATAAAGTTCACTCCCACCTCGTGCGCCACATCGTCCAGAACCCTGGCCAGATAGGCAAAATCCTCCTTGGTATGGCAGGCTGCGCCCCCCACCAGCGCGATGGGAGTCACGGAGATGCGTTTGTTGACAATGGGTATGCCAAACTCCCGGGAAATCTCCTCCCCGGTCTGAACCAAATCCTTCGCCGCCTCATAAATCTTCTTGTGAATCTTCTCCCCCAGCGTATGCAGATCCGAATCTATGCAGTCCAACAGGCTGATTCCCAGCGTGATGGTGCGCACATCCAGATTCTCCTTCTCAATCATCTCATTTGTCTCAAGCACTTCATATTGATTAATCATGTCTATTCCTCTTAGATTTCGTTTTAAATTCTATGCATTTTATCAAAGATTTCTTCTTTCTGGCACTTAATCACCACGCCGATCTCCTCGCCCAGCGCCGCCAGTTCATCCGCCATATCGCCGAATACCTTGGAGGAATGATTGGTGTCCACAATCATCATCATATTAAAATAGTCCTGCACGATTGTCTGGGAGATATCCAGAATATTGATCCCATTCTCCGCCAGATAAGTACAGACCTTGGCAATAATGCCTACCGTGTCCTTGCCCACCACTGTGATAATCGTCTTTTTCATATTGCTCTCCGTTCCGCGCCCCCGGCGCCGTTTCATAATTTTCCAGTTTCCTATGCAATCTGTATCGCCGGCGTAGGCTCGCTGCGCTTTGCCACCTGCATGGGAAAATCATTGGCATTGTAAGGATTATCCCCCAGCGTGATCTCCATGCGCACCGCCTCATAGGCCAGCTCCGGCAGATTGTTCTCTTTGCTCAGATGTCCCAGCAGAATGGCCTGTATTCCGTCGTGAAGGACGCGGCTCAAAAGCCTCCCCGAATTTTCGTTGGAGAGATGCCCCTTATCCCCCAGAATCCGCTGCTTCAAATAATAGGGATAAGAGCCCACCTGCAGCATATTCACATCGTGATTGGCCTCCAGCAGCAGAGCATCCATCCCTCTCAGACAGTCCACGGTATAATCCGTAAAATGGCCAAGATCCGTGCATATGGCCACCTTTTTGCGCCCGTAGGACACGCGGTAGGCAACGGGCTGCGCCGCGTCGTGGGAAATCTGCATGGGATTGACGGTCAGATCCTTGATGACCAGCTTTTCATCCGCTCTCACCTCATGGAAGAGCTCCGCGTCGATCTCTCCCACATTACCGTTTTGCCGGATGGCGTCAATGGTGCCCTTTGTGGCATAGATTGGAATGCCGTATTTGCGCGCTATGACCCCCAGACCACTGATATGATCTGCATGTTCATGGGTCACCAGAATACCGTCTATATCTCTCCCCGAAAGCCCCAGATAATTCAGACCGCTCTCTGCTTTCTTTCCGCTGATTCCCACATCCACCAGAAGATGTGTCGCATCGCTTCCGACATAGATACAGTTCCCGCTGCTTCCACTGGCAATACTACAAAGCCTCATGATTTTTTCTCGCTCTCTTCCCAGTAAATTTCGATACTGTCCCCATCGCTGATTCCTTCCATATAGTCCGCGTTCCGGCCGTTTAAGAGTGTCACGATGGTTCTCCCCCTGGAGTCCTTCAAATCAAAATCTATAAAGTCAAAAATGTCCACAAACACATAATTGGCCTTGCCGGAGAGCGCAACAAGCCGGCCGTTTGCCAAAACCTGCACCTCCCGGCCTGCAGCCTTAGGCTCCTTCTTCGCAGGCACTTCCGCCGGTCCGGAAGCCGTCTGCACCTCCCGCTCCTGTGTCTCTTGCGCTTCTCTTTCCTCTTCCTTTTCTTCCTCTTCTTCCGCGTCATCCGGAACCGCTTCGCTGTGGAAAGTCCACCCGGCATTCATATCCCAGCTCACTGTGAAATTCTCATACACTCTGGTATCCGGACGGGCAGGCGTATCATTTACCCTCAGGTCGCCCCCTAAAGGCACATCGAGAAACTCTGCCACCTCCGACACAGTATAACAGTTCTGCACGCGGATGACATCACCCTCCTGAATCTGATAAAACTCATTCTCGCGGACACCGTTTACTTCCGCCGTCTTGGGCAGACTGATCTTGTTGCCATTGACATAAACATGCAGCTGCTCCGCCAGCTCCGGGATCCTGCCCAGCTCCTGGCTGCCCGCCTCGCCCTCTGTGGAGGCGGTCACCGTAATCACATCGCCGCTGCTGATTTTGGTGTGCAGGTCTGCAGGGTCGCCGTTTAACCTGATGACTGCAGCCTCGCCCTGACTTCCCCTGACCATGCGGGGTTTTTCATTGACGGTATAGGTCAAAGCCTTTCCTCTTTTAGGGAACAGATCCTCATTGACAAACTGCGCCTGCATGGCGGCGTCCGCCACGGACAGTCTTCCATTGTCATAGAGTTTGATTCTGATGTCGTTAAACTCCACAAAGATAAAATTATTGCTCTGCTCATAAAAGCTCAGGCAAATGCCGATGGGCGTCACCATCAGGGAATCCATGCGGGCATTCTCCAGTTCAAAAACAATGTTCTGCATCACTTCTCTGCCCCGTATGGCCACGCGCTCCTTTGCGATGCCCAAATCCTTTGCCAGAGCCTCGGTATATCCGGCAATCATACCGCCGCCGCCCACCACAAACACAGCGCTCACCGGTTTGTCTCCGTTCAACTCCCGAATACATGCACCCACCTGATGTGTCATATCGACGACAGCGTCATGCAAAATCTCTGTCACTTCCTGCGCGGTAATGACCTGGGGCAGCCCCATGATATCGCGGTACTCAACCAATTCCTCCGTACACGCCTGTCGCTTGATCTGCTCGGCGGTCTCAAAATCCACCAGACAATGCTGTACCAGAATATCCGTGAGACTGTCTCCCGCCACGGGAATCATGCCATAAGCCGTGATGGTTCCCTCTTTTGTAATGGAAATATCGCTGGTGCCCGCGCCCACGTCCACCAACGCCATGTTCAACATCCTGAACTTTTCGGGGATGGCCACCTGAATGGCCGCAATAGGCTCCAGCGTCAGATTCGCCACATGCAGCCCCGCGATTTCCACCGCCTTATACAATCCGTCCACCACATCGTCAGGCAGGAAGGTGGCAATCAGATCCGTGGCGATAGTCTTCGCCTTATGCCCCTCCAGATTGCCGATCTGATAACCGTTCATATAATAGCGCATGGCAGTATAGCCCACGCAGTAAAAGCGCAAATCCGTGTCATTTGCCTTCTGGAATTCCTCATAGGCCTTCTCCACTCCCATGGTATCCAGGGTATATATATCTTCGTTGGTGATCTCCTTCTCGCTCTCAAAACTGCATTCCACTCTGGTGGTGACTGTGCGCAGCACACGGCCTGCAGCCGCAATACAAACTTCTGTGAGATTGCGGTTTAAGGTCTCCTCCAACTGCTTTTTCACCGCGGACACAGACTCACCCACCTTGCCGATATCGTGAATCTGTCCGTCCAGCATGGCTCTTGTCTCATGCTCTCTGGAGCACTGGGCCATCACATGAAATTTGCCGCCGCTCAGACATCCCACGGTTCCTACGATGCTGCGTGTCCCGATGTCCAGACCGAATACCAGCTGACCCTGATTTTCTCTGATTTCGTTTAATCCCGCCATGAAAAAGCCTCCAGTTTTTTATCGATTTGGCGAAAGCTGTCCTCCAGCCTGCCGCTGTTGTCTATCACAAAATCACAATGTTCCCGAAACTGTTCCTCGGAAAGCTGATTCTCCATAATATTTGCAATTTTTTCCGGGCTGTATTGCCGGCTCTCTGCCAGACGCTCACGCCGGACCGCCTCCCCTGCATAGACATACCAGAGTTCGTCCGCCAATTCTTTATAGCCCGCCTCTATCAGGAGTGCGGCCTCCACAAAAAACAGCTCCACCTCCGGGTTTTTCCGCGCTTCGGCAAGCCTCTGCAGAAGGTACTCCTGAACTGCCGGATGAATGATGGCGTTCACCTGCTCCAGAAGGACTTCGTCTCCAAAAATCCTCTCCGCCATGGCTCCTCTGTCAATCTCTCCGTCCTCCTGCAGGATACCTTCCCCCAAAAGGTCTATCAGCATCTCATAACAGGATGTTCCCTTTGCTTTTACAAGATGCGCCACCTCGTCCGCCAGATAAATCTCGCAGAGATAATGACTTTTGATATATGCCAGCAATTTCGATTTCCCGGCCCCCACGCCGCCGGTAATTCCGATAAAGCGCATGGCTGCACCTCCACATAAATGCTATTTGGCCTCATACCAGTTGCCGCCGGTGTGTACATCCACCTCCAGCGTCACTAAAAGCTCCGCCGCAGACTTCATATGATTCACCAGAAGCTCCCGCACCTGTTCCACCTCATCTGCCGCCGTCTCGATCAGAAGCTCATCGTGTACCTGCAAAATCAATCTGGAGCGCAGCCCCGACTGACGCAGCGCCTCCCAGACCCGTATCATGGCAATCTTGATGATATCCGCCGCCGTTCCCTGAATGGGCGAATTCATTGCCACACGCTCACCGAAAGAACGCTTCATGAAATTGGAGGAAGAAAGCTCCGGCACCGGACGTCTCCTGTGGAACATAGTAGTCACATAGCCATTCTGTCTGGCGTCCTCCACCAGTTTGTCCAGAAAGAGCTTAATTCCCGGATAGGTGGCAAAATACTGTTCAATATATTCGGCAGCCTCCTTGCGGCTGATGCTTAAATCCTGACTGAGTCCAAAGGAGCTGATGCCATACACGATGCCGAAATTCACCGCCTTGGCATTACGCCTCTGCAGCTCCGACACCTCTTCTAAAGGAGTGTGGAATACCTTGGCCGCCGTAATGCGGTGGATATCCTCGTCCATACGGTACGCCTCGATAAGCTGCTCGTCACCGGACATATGGGCCAGCACCCGAAGCTCAATCTGGGAGTAGTCCGCGTCCAGAAACACAAATCCCTCCCGGGGCACAAACACCTTTCGCAGCTCCTTCCCAAGCTCTGTTCTGGTGGGAATATTCTGCAGATTCGGCTCGGTGGAACTGATGCGCCCCGTGGCCGTGATGGTCTGATGAAAACTTGTGTGAATACGCCTGTCCTCACCGATACAGACGGCCAGTCCGTCCGCATAGGTGGACTTTAATTTCGTGAGCCCCCGGTATTCCAAAATATCCCTCACGATAGGATGCTCTTCCGAGAGCTTCTCCAGCACATCCGCCGCCGTGGAATATCCGGTTTTAGTTTTCTTGCCGCCGGGCATCCCTAGCTTGTCGAACAAAATCTCTCCCAGCTGTTTGGGGGAATTGATATTAAACTTCTCTCCCGCCTGCTCCTGAATGGACTTCTCCAGCTCTTCAATCCGGGAAACCAATGCACCACCGTAGGCCTTCAGCTCTTCTCTGCGAACCTCCACGCCCTCTTTTTCCATGTCATAAAGTACCAACGAAAGAGGCATCTCGATTTCGCGCATAAGCTCTTCCATCTGAAGCTCCGAGAGCTTCTTTTCCAGGACGTCCGCCGCCTGAAGCGCCACATAAGCACCGCGGCCAAAATAATCGCGGCATTTGTCAGGTTCCTCCTGCAATACCTCCGCAAGTTTTTTCTTTCCGAAAAGCTCTGCCGCCCCGGGCAGCATCATGCCCAGATGTTCGGAGGCAATCGTCTCGATGTCATAGTCATTTTTCAGGGGATTCAGAAGATACGCCCCGATCAGAATATCAAAATAACGCTCCGTCCCGTCCTGAGACAGATAATCATACTGTTCTTTGATATCAAAAGTTGCAATGCGGGCATGAGCCGACAAATCCCTCACAATCCGGCTCACATCCTCCGTCTCATCCTTCTCCTCCCCGGGCATGTCGAACATGGATATCTGTCCCAGCGCGACCTCTCTGCGGGATACCGCATAAAAATAAATCTCCTCCGGCGAAAGACACAGCGCCGCTCCCAGAAGTCTGCCCTTCTCCTGCATCAGAAGCAAACCCACCCGGGCAGGCTCTTTGCCAGACTGCCTCTGCGCCCGTTTTGCAAGCTGCTCAAATTCCTGTATATCTGCCAGTGTCTTTACCGCCGCCATATCCTCGCCGGCGGATGCCATTCTTGCCCGGTCAAAGCGGCCCAACATACTCTTAAATTCCAGCTTCTTGAACAAAGCATAGGCCTGAGGCGTGTCATAATCCCCTGTCCTTGCCGCCTCATAGTCAAGCTCCAGATCACAATCGGTCTTGATGGTGGCCAACGTCTTACTCAAATCTGCCAGGTCCTTATTCTGAATCAGAGACTCCTTCACAGCCTTCTTGGAGACCTCCTCCACATGGGCATACAGATTGTCCAGCGAACCGTATTCCACAATCAGCGCCGTGGCCGTCTTCTCTCCCACCTTAGGCACTCCGGGAATATTGTCCGCGGTATCTCCCATCAGCGCCTTCACATCAATAAACTGCTCCGGAGTCACCTGATAGGTCTCACGCACATCCGCTGCATAGTAATCCTCTATCTCCGTACCGTTCCTCTTGGTCTTGGGAATCCGGATCTTGATCCGGTCTGTGGCAATCTGCAGCAGATCCCTGTCCCCGGACACCAGAGACACCGCCATGCCATCCCGCTCCGCTCGCTTTGCAAGCGTCCCCAGAATATCATCCGCCTCCAGCCCGGCCTGCTCCACGATCACGATATTCATGGCGCGCAGCACATCCTTCATCACCGGAACCTGTTCACGAAGCTCCTCGGGCATGGGCTTTCTGGTTCCCTTATAGGCGTCATACATCTCATGCCGAAAGGTGGGCGCGTGCACATCGAAAGCCACCACCAGATACTCCGGCTTCTCTTCCTCCAGAATCTTGAACAGGATGTTCAAAAAACCATGGATGGCATTGGTGTGCAGCCCCTCCGCATTGCTCAGATCCGGCACCCCGTAAAATGCTCTGTTTAAAATACTGTGTCCATCTATCAAAACAAGCTTGTCCATTTTTATACCCCATTTATTTCGCTGTCTACAGCAATACCCACATCACGGCTCCCACGATCAGCGCAATGGCAATCGTCTCCAGCGCCGCACCGAGATACAGAAAGAGAGAGTGAAATTTCACGCGGTTTCTGGCATCCTCCAGACGTTCATCCAGCTCGCTCTGCAGATCGAAAGCGCTTCCCTCTTCCAGACGCTGCATGCCCTCTGTCACCAGAAACTGTATCACCAGTTCCTCATGACAATCGCTGCAGGTCTCCATGTGCTCATTAAATTTTTTTAATGTGAGAAAATCCAGCTTCTGCTCTAAAAAAGCAGGAATCAGCTTCTCAAATTCCTTACAAGTCATACTGTCTCCTGAAATGCACATATATTATTACTATACAACAATTTCCAGAAAAAATAAATACGAAAAAGCTAATAAAATGACTTGCCAAGAAGAACAACCTGTGCTAAAATATTTTTTGTTGCAGAGCTCCTAATGTCTGGCAACAATTACCACTCAGCCGGCGTGTCGGAATGGCAGACGAGGCAGACTCAAAATCTGTTGTGGGCAACCACGTGCGGGTTCAAGTCCCGCTGCCGGCAGTAAAGACCTTACAAATTTCGGGATTTGTAAGGTCTTTTTAATTGGTTTCAGGCGTCCAAAAAAGCGGTACGGGTTTGAATCCGTACCGCTTTTATATTCCTATCTTTCCCTATGCAAATTACACAGTGTCAGCATACTGGGAATTTCCCTGCACATTATATGCTCCGTCAGCTGTGTAACCGCTGGCAGCATTCGCCTTTGTAGTCATATAATAATCTACAAGTGATGCGTTGGTGACAATAGAAGAACCATAATCTTTGAACAATTTCTGCACTTCGGACATATCCGATTTTTTAAATGTGTCCTCATCGATCTTCATTACGCCCTTCGCGTCTACGCTGATTCCGAACTGTTTCAGCGCATCCGCATTGCGTGCTGTCTTCTCCCTGATGTAAGACAGATTTGCCAATACACCGGAATTTGAACTGGATTTGGCAGCATTGAACATATTGTTGTAATTGTTGACAAAACTCTTTGCAGTGGAGAAAATCTTGTCAACATCGTATTTCTCATTGCCGTCCTTATCCTTTATCTTCTCATACAGCTTATCGGATGCAAGCGCACTGCTGTCCGTCTTGAGGGATGCTGCACTGGAAGCCGCCGTGGTACCAGTCTCCGTCTTACTGCTTGTAGTCGCACTTGTACTGGACGAAGCACTTGCAAACTGAAGACGCGACGCAATCGTGGAACCATAACTCGTGATATCTTTAGGTGAAAACAGTTCCTGCACTTTAGAGATATCTGCAGCCTTCAGCTTAGCTTCATTGAGCTCAAGTGTTCCATTTGAATTGACTTTAACGCCAATTTCTGCAAGCTTATCAGCGTTCGCAGCCGTACTGCTCATCATATTTGCCACATATGCCGTTTTGTTAGCCAATGTGGAGCCTTTCGCGGCTTTCACAACATTATTATAATCCGACACATAGTCCTTCACCGCAGAGACTACCTTGTCTGCTGCGCTCTGACCGTTTGTCGTATCCGTATAAGTTTTGTCGTTCCGCAAAATCGAAACAGAAGACTTCAGGGTCGAAAGCCCCGATGTCAGATTGGCATTTGCCTCCTGAACGTCTTTGGACACCTTCGGATTTCTCTTCTCTTCCAGAATCTTGTCAACAATATTGCTTGAGCTGCTTTTCTTGCCCGTGGTACTCGAATTCTGCCCTGTGCTGTAATAAGACTTAAGCAGTCTCTTGTATGAGCCATTCTTTATAGAGCTCCTGTCGGAGAGTATACTATACAGATTGCTCAATCCACCGCCAGAGCCAGAGCCAAACAGCGTCCCACCTGAATTAAAATTCCAAAAATTTACTGACACTATCATCACTCCTTTGCACAAATAAACTTTCACCATTTACTATAACTAGTTTATACCTATAATTGCCAAATGTCAATTATAAATTATTTATGTTTGTAAAGTTTATCAGAATCAACTAATTGTATGCCTCAGCGTTCCTATGTAACCGCCCCCTCACGGTGCTGTTCCAAATCCGCCACATCATGGGTGAGGCTGAACTTTTTATCTGTGCTGCGCTTGTAAAAGGCACTGATAATCCGATTGAGCACCAACTGCAGATTTTCCCTGTCCATATTCATCAGCACCACAATCCGTTGAGAGCTGGAAAACTGCATGGTGACGTCCACTTTCCGCAGGGATGAGAGCACCGCCCCCTCCAGAATCTTCATGGCATTCATTTTCTCTTCCACGGTTGCAGACTCCTCATCCGCAGCGAGCACAGTAAACATAATTATCTGCATCCGCTGATTGTTTCGTTCCATCACATTCTCCAGATAGCTGAGCATTCTGGAAAATTCGGGGTAATTCACTTCATAGGCTCTGGAATAACTGCCCTGCCTCTGAATGTTCTCAAGAAGATTATCCAAATCCGGCTTGGACAGCCTTGGCTGAAAATCCATCACCAGATCATGATACATGACAATGTTCCCGCCGCCTTTTTGCTTTGCAAAATAGAGCGCTCTCTCCGCTCTGCTGACAGCCTCCTCGCAGCCAAACTCTCCGCCGGACACAATCAGTCCGCCCACGGAAATGGACAGATTCGCCAGTTCCTCATCCTCTTCTTTCACCCGCTCCAGATGGGCATGGATTCTCTCCACCTCATGTTTTGCAGCATCCTTGGAAGTGACACCGCAGAGCATACAGATAAATTGATCGCCGCTGCTGCGGTAGAGAATTTTATTCATAAAGCTCTGCTCCAGCACATTGGCCACGGTATTGAGATATAAATCTCCCTTCAGGAAGCCGTGCAGATTGTTGACATTTCGCAGCGCATCCATATCAACAGCCAGAAGGCAGCCCTCTCCCCCGTCCTGCAGATAGTCCGAGAGCAATTGCTCTCCATAGATACGATTGAATACACGGGTCAGACTGTCTCTTTGTTTCTCTGCGGAATTATAAGCTCCCGCATCCCCCAGAATCTTCTGCAGCACCTCGCCGCCCACGATGTCTCCCGTTCCGTCCTGTGCATTGTAGACATCAGGCGAGACGGTCTGCAGCCTTCCCTGATCCAGGAGTCTTATAAACGCCTCCGCAAACTGCGGATCGAACTGCGTGCCCGAACAGCGCGCAATCTCCTCCCGCACCGCCTCGTCCGAGAGACGCTTGCGGTAAATACGGTGGCTTGTCATGGCGTCATAGGCATCCGCAATCCCGATAATTCTCGCCACCTGCGGAATCTCTCCGCCTTTCAGGCCCTCGGGATAGCCTTTGCCGTCATACCGCTCATGATGGTATTTTGCCCCCACATCCAGATCGTCCATGGAGTTAATATCCTTTAAGATCTCCCCTCCTACCACTGTGTGCAGTTTCATCAGCGAAAATTCTGCATTATTCAGGCGCCCCGGTTTGTTGAGAATGGCATCCGGCACACCGATTTTGCCGATATCATGCAAAAGGCCGATATAGCGGATGCGCTCCACATCCTCCTCGCTCATGCCAAGCTCAGCGGCCAGCTCAGCGGAGTACGCCGATACCCGCTGGGAATGTCCCTTGGTGTATTCGTCCTTTGCATCGATGGTGTTTACAATGGTCATGATGGTCTGCATCGTCATCTGACGGCTCTGCGCATTCTTTTTCTCCAGCTCCGCCATAAACTCCAGATTCTGCCTGTGAATCCGGTCATATATCCGCGTCGCCACATAGCACCCTCCAAAGCAGAGCACAATCAACGCAATCTGTATCTCTGCATTTTTGCTGGACTCAAGATCCAGCTCTCCCAACGCAAATTTCCTCGCAATAGAAAAGAGATTAGCTACCATACTGGCCGCTCCCGTCCAAAGGATCAGTTTCGGCTGATGATAGAGAATGAGCAGGGATAAAAGCGGCAGGATATAGCAGGCCACCATATAGGTGCTCCCCGTTATCATGCTGAACAGATACATGACAAAATAGCCGCACACAATCTGATATCGCAGCGTCTCCGAATCCGGCTTCCTGTAATAAAGAAAATGACAGACCAGATGCGGCAGAATCGTACACAAAAGAAATACCGCCACATATCCCATGGGCAGGGAGCCCTTGATATACTCTCCTATGTAGGCGATAAACAATATCGCTACGATAATCGTCCAGCCCATCATCAGGCTGCGATTAATTTTTCCGGTCTCGTTCTTCATATCCATACCCCTTGTATTTTACAGGCCACTCTACGATATGTATCAATAAGCAGTCCCTATATCCGATGCATCTGTACGGCGATATCATCGCCCTCTGCCTTGATTTCCGCCATGCTCCCCACAATCAAAGGCATCATGGGCGGCAGATGTCCCAAATCCGCATCCATCACCACAGGCACATTCTTTCTTCCCGCCACCTCCAGCACAGCGTCATAGGCATTCAACCCCATCATTTCCTGCCCCATGCACAGCGGCCGGCCAATCAAAAATCCCTTCGTATATCGAAACCACCTGGCCTCCTCCATCTGCCACATAGCTCTGCGGATGCCGAACACATTCAGATCACAGGCCTCCAGAAACCAGATGATTCCGTCAGCTTTATATCTTTCCAGGAAATCTCCCGTCCGGTCAAATCTGGTTCCCAGGAGATTTACCAGACAATCCATGCAGCCTCCCAACAGTCTGCCCTTCATCTGCACGCTCTCGCCATCTGCGGGTCTTTTGCCCACAAAAGTCCGCAGTTTCCGCTCCTCCGTCACATGATAGGGCACAAGCGGATGCTCCGCATCCTTAAGAGACTCTTTCTCCCACTTATCATATCCGGTCACCGTATCCTTTTTTCCGGTCAAAACAGCCATAGCATCGTTCAGAGAATCATGCCATGGCTCCATGCCGAAAGCCGCGGCACAGGGTCCATAAATCGAGGCCGTGTCGCACAGCGTGGCCAGCAGATAAGTAAAGTTCGTATTATCCGAATATCCCATATACCATTTGGGCTCGGCCGCTCCAATGCGCGCAAAATCCATGTGGGACAATATCTCACACATAAGCTCCCCGCCGCCGCAGGAAATCAGACAGTCATTATCCCCACTGCAATAAAAGTCTGTCAGCTCTGCCGCACAGCTCTCCGGAGTGTTGCTGATGCCAACACCCTCTCCCGCATAACAGTTCGGCCCCAACAGAAGACCATAACCTAATTTCCTGAATTTTTCCTGTGCGTTCTCAAAGCCGCTCCTGTAAGGCTCGATCTGACAGCCGAAGGATGGAGCCACAAAGCCGATTGTCCCACCCTCGGGAAGATTCTGCGGATATCTCATACTCGCTCACCGTCCAGCTTGCCGTAAATATCAAAACAATCAAAGGTTGCAAAATAATCCATAGGTGTCTCCGCGCGGCGAATCAGCTCCACACTGCCGTCCTCGCGCAGCAGAAGCTCCGCAGATTTCAATTTTCCGTTATAGTTATAGCCCATGGCAAAGCCGTGCGCACCAGTGTCATGAATCGCCAGATAGTCGCCGATCTCAATCTCGGGAAGCTCCCTGTCGATGGCAAACTTGTCGTTATTCTCACACAGCGAGCCCGTCACATCATAGGTATGGTCGCAGGGCATGTCTTCCTTCCCCAGCACCGTGATGTGATGATAAGCCCCATACATGGCAGGACGCATGAGATTTACCGCACAGGCATCCACGCCGATGTACTCCTTGTGGGTGTGCTTTTCATGCAACACCTTTGTCACAAGATGTCCGTAAGGCCCCATCATAAAACGTCCAAGCTCCGTATAAATCGCCACATCCCCCATGCCTGCGGGAACCAGAATCTCCTCATACACCTTCCGCACACCCTCGCCGATGGCTCTGATATCATTGGGCTCCTGATCCGGCCGATAAGGAATGCCGATGCCGCCGGACAGATTGATAAATGCAATATGCGCTCCTGTCTCCTCTTTTAATTTGACAGCCGTCTCAAACAGCGTCTTTGCCAATGTGGGATAATACTCATTGGTCACGGTGTTGCTGGCAAGAAACGCATGGATTCCAAAATGCTCTACACCCTTTGCCTTCAGAATCCGAAATCCCTCAAACAACTGCTCTGTGGTAAAGCCGTATTTGGCATCCCCCGGATTGTCCATAATGCTGTTGCTGATGGAAAAATATCCGCCGGGATTGTATCTGCAGCTCATGGTCTTGGGCAGATATCCGATGGTTTTCTCCAGAAATTCAATATGAGTGATATCATCCAGATTGATGGTTGCACCAATCTTGGCCGCATAGGCAAACTCCTCCGCGGGCGTGTCATTGGAGGAGAACATAATATCTTCTCCAACTATCCCCATAGCATGGGACAGCATCAGTTCCGTCTTGGAAGAACAGTCGCAGCCACAGCCATACTCCCTCAAAATATTAATCAGGAAAGGATTGGGAGTCGCCTTCACGGCAAAAAACTCCTTGTATCCTTTATTCCATGCAAATGCCTCCCTCAGAGCCTGAGCATTGGCCCGGATTCCCTTTTCATCATAAATGTGAAAGGGCGTGGGGTAGGTCTTTACAATCTCTTCAATCATCTCTTTTGTGACAAACGCTTCTTTTTTCATCATGTACCTTTCCGGCCGCCTCTATCACAGAAGCTGCGCCCGTATCTCCTCTCCCGACATAGGACTCAAGTCCGCGGGAGCCACGTCAAACACTGTCTTACATCCACTCATGCCTCTCTGGTTCATGCGATAGGCCGCTCTTGCATATGCAACCAGAACACAGGCCGTAAACTCCGGGTTGGAATCCAGTTTTAAGCTGTACTCTATCACATGATTGTGCTCCCCGTCCTTCCCGGTTCTGCCGGTGCGGAGCACGAAGCCTCCGTGAGGAATTCCCGCGTGATCACGCTGCAGTTCCTCCTCCGAGATAAAATGCACAGTGGTGTCATAGTCCGCAAAATAATTGGGCATATTCTTGATTTCTGCCTCAATCCTGTCTAAATCCGCACCTTCCTCCGCCACCACAAAGCACTCTCTGGTGTGTTTCTGCCTGGTGGAAAGCTGGGGATTTTCACAGGCCCGCACAGACGCCAGCGCCTCATCCACAGGAATCGTGTACTGCTTGGCATTCTTCACTCCGGAAATTCTGCGGATAGCATCGGAATGTCCCTGGCTCACGCCCTTGCCCCAGAACGTATAATCATTGCCATCCCGCAGAATAGCGTTCGCATATAATCTGTTGAGTGAAAACATCCCCGGATCCCAGCCCACGGAAATCATGGCAATCTTGCCGGCAGACTTCGCGGAGGCATCCACCTTCGCAAAATGCTCAGGGATTTTGGCATGCGTGTCAAAGCTGTCCACCACATTAAAAAGCTTCGCATACTCCGGCGTCTGCTCCGGCAAATCCGTGGCCGAACCGCCGCAGAGTATCAGCACATCCAGCTTATCCTGCATACCTGCAAGCTCATCCGCGTGATACACAGGCACGCCGCTCACCGCCTTCACACTCTCCGGCGCTCTGCGGGTAAACACCCCGACAAGCTCCATATCATCATTTTGAACCACAGCGCACTCCACGCCCCTGCCCAAATTACCATACCCTAATATACCAATTCTCATCTTCCCATTTCCTCCTAATTATCTAATTATAACAGACGCCTACAAGACGCCATAATGTACTTATTATTCTATTATTGCTGTAAGCCAGCCCGGACAGGGGGACTGTCTGTATGAAGACCCTTGAAAAACGTCAGCGCTTAGCGAGATGTCCTATCGAGCTTAGCGTCTGCTACGTTTTTCACGGAGTGGAAACGTGTCTGAATACAGACAGGCCCCCTGCCCGGGCGGCAGCTTCCAGCAATACCACCCCCCTAAATATTCTCAATCTGCCAGTCGATAGGCTCCACACCCTTCTCTTTCAAAAACTCATTCGTCTTACTGAAGGGCTTGCTGCCGAAAAACCCTCTGTACGCGGAGAGCGGACTGGGATGCGGCGCCTCCAGTATCAGGTGATTGGGATTGTTCAGCATACTTTTTTTGCTCTGTGCGGGCTTTCCCCACAAAATGAACACAATAGGTCTGTCCTGCGTATTCAGCGCACGGATGGCTGCATCGGTAAACTCCTCCCAACCCTGCCCGTGATGGGAGTTTGCTCTGTGCGCCCTCACTGTCAGCACAGTGTTGAGCATCAGCACACCCTGCTTTGCCCATTTGACCAGATATCCGTTATTGGGAATATAACACCCCAAATCATCCTGCAGTTCCTTATAGATATTGACTAAGGAAGGAGGAATTTCCACCCCGGGCTTTACCGAAAAACAAAGCCCGTGCGCCTGCCCCGGCTCGTGATAGGGGTCCTGACCGATAATCACCACCTTCACCTCACCGAGCGGTGTCATATGAAACGCATTAAAAATATCGTCCGAAGGGGGAAACACCTGCGTGGTATTATATTCATGACTCACGAATTTATATAATGCCGCATAATATGGCTTCCGGAACTCCGCCTGCAGTGGTACAAGCCAGTCATTGTCAATCATCATAATCTCACTGCCACCCCCTGTTCCCGCAAATACGATTTCACCTGAATAATCTCCAGCTCCTTGTAATGAAACAGGGATGCAGCCAATGCAGCCTCCGCCCCCGCATCCACAAGCGCTTCCTTAAAATGCTCCAGCTTTCCCGCGCCACCGGAGGCGATGACAGGAATCTTCACGGCATCGGCCACGGCTTTGGTCAGCTCAATATCATACCCTTCCTTGGTGCCGTCCCCGTCCATACTGGTGAGCAGAATCTCCCCCGCTCCCAGCTTTTCCGCTGTCGCCGCCCATTCCACGGCATCCATATCCATATCCACACGGCCGCCGTTTTTATATACCGTCCAGCCGCTGCCGTCCGCTCTTTTCTTGGCGTCGATTGCCACCACTACGCACTGACTGCCAAATTTATCCGCCGCATCGCTGATCAGCTGCGGGTTCATAATGGCGGCCGAATTGACGGATATCTTATCCGCTCCCTCACGCAAAATGGCCTTGAAATCTTCCACGGTACGGATACCTCCGCCCACGGTAAAAGGGATAAACACCTTGCTTGCCACCTGTCGCACCCATGCAAGCTGCGTGGAACGACTGTCCGCGGAAGCCGTGATATCCAGAAACACCACCTCGTCCGCGCCCGCCCGATCATAGGCCGCCGCCACGTCCGCAGGATCCCCTGCGTCCCGCAGATTCACAAAATTAACGCCTTTTACTACCCGTCCGTCCTTCACATCCAGACAGGGAATGATTCTCTTTGTATGCATATATCAGCCCCGTCCTTCCTTTGTCACCCGGGCGAAATTGCGCAGTATCTGCAGTCCCGCCTCAGAACTCTTCTCCGGGTGGAACTGACAGGCAAACAGATTTCCCTTTTCCACCGCGGCATGAATCAAAGTACCATATTCTGTGGATGCCGCCACCACCTCGTCCTCATCTGCGTGCAGATAATAGGAATGCACAAAGTAGACATAGCTGTCCTCGGGCAAACCCTCAAACAATCTGCCCGGATGGGGAAAATGCAGATTATTCCATCCGATGTGAGGCACTTTCAAGCCGCCGTCCCCGGGGATTCTGAGTATCTTCCCCTTCAGAAGACAGAGGCCTTCCACTCCCGGACACTCCTGACTCTCCTCAAACATCAGCTGCAGTCCCAGACAAATCCCCAGAAAGGGAATCTGTCTGTCCGCACATTCGCGGATTACCGGAACCAGCCCGTAATCTCTCAGTTTCCCCATGGCGTCACCGAATGCTCCCACTCCCGGTAAAATCACGCCATCCGCCGCGAGGATAGTTTCCCCGTCTCTGGTGATCACCGTCTCCTCTCCCAGATATTGCAGGGCTTTTTCCACGCTCTTAATATTTCCCGCATCATAATCGATGATCGCAATCATTCTATTGGCCTCCATTATTCTCCGGGAATTGCTTCTCCTCCGGCAACATATGAGGCAACTCCACCGGCCCCGAGGACACGCTGCCCGGATGATATCCCTGGCCCTGCGCCGCAGCTGTCACCAGCTTGGTATACTCCACATCATCCGGCTCCGCCGCAATCTCCAGCGCCTGCGCTTCCGTCAGACCGTACTTATCCTGTAAAATACCCAGCATCTGCTGGTAAATCGCACTGACTTCTGCGTCCGCGTTCCACTTGACCGCATACTCATGAAGCGGCGCATAATCCTTCACAGACTGAATCAGAATATCCAACGCCTCTACCTCGGCGCCCTCGCCGCTGAACAGCTCATACTCCCTCATCCAGAGCCTGATGCGCAGAATGCTCTCAGACTTTCCGAACATTACCTGTTCGCTCTCATTCAGCGTCCTGCCGTACAGCTCTTGATAACAGGTCTCATAATCCTCCTGGTAATAGGCCTGTCTAGCATTGCGCTTCACCGTGAAATCTCCGCCCAGATTCACCAGAAGCAGTATCACGAACAACACTGTCACACACGTCAGGACAATTGGCATCAACTGTTTGATGGGAAACTTCTTTTTGGGCCCCTTGGGAACATCCTCTTTGGGCTTTTTCTCCTTGGGAGGCTTCTTCGCCTTCTTGGCTTTCTTACCGCCGGCTTCCTCGTCTCCCTCGCCCTCGTTCTCAGCATCCGCGGCACCGGCCTTGCCCTTCTTGGCTTTCTTGGGCTTCTTGCCCTTTTTACCCTTTTTGCCGGGCTCCTCTTTATCCATCTCCGCCAGAATATTTTTATTTTCGTCAGAGAGCGGGATATTCTCCGTTCCCTTCTCCTTCTGCTCCTCTTCCTCGCCCTCATCCTCTTCGGTTAGGAAATCCAAAATTCTGGCAAAAAGACCCTTTTTCTTTCCATTTGAAGGGATGTCAGAGACAGCGCCCGCTTTGCTGACATCGCTCAGACCTCCGGGTGCGTCGTCAAGCTCCAGCAAATCATCGATGGCAGACATATCCACAGAGAGTGCGTCCTCCAGATCTGCCGCTCCGCCCTCGCCCGAACCGGACTGCTCCTGTCGCTCTCCTGCCACCTGATTCTGCGGTGCGGGAACTGCATCCCCGCCCTGCTGAACTTCCTCCTGAGACTTTCCGGCCTTCTTTGCAAGCTTTGCGGCCTTTTTAGCTTCCTTTGCCGCCTTCTTTGCAGCAGCCTTTTCCTCCTTCAGCCGTTTTTTCTCCAGCGCTTTCCGCTGGCGTTCACTCAACCCGTCGTCTTCCTCCGCGCCGTTCAAAGCCTGAGCCGCACTTTCGCCCGCCTCAGAATTTTCCGAACCCATATTCAAAACGCCCTCGTCCAACGTCTCATTGTTGTCCGATTTCTGGAGCATATCATGAATATCCTGCAATTCACTGTTATCTGCCGCTTCCAGCAGATTCATCAAGTCCTCGTCGCCCACATCCAAAACCGCTTCATCCACCTGCTGTTCTGCACGATTTGCCTGCAGCGCCTGTTCCACATCCTCCTCGGACATGTCGCCAAGTCCCGCCAATTCAGATAAAACATCCCCGCCGGACAGCTCGTCTGTACCGGGGGACAGCTCATCCGCACCGGAGAGCAGCTCGTCCACACCAGAAAGAAGCTCGTCCACACCGGAGGGCAGCTCATTAGCACCAGAAATCAGCTCGTACACACCTTACTATTATACACATCTGACGCTGCCGACGACTAGTCGAGTGT
>JAIDDH010000089.1 GCA_029055435.1 Acetatifactor sp. | reverse complement strand
ATGAAGCAGCGTAAATCTCTTAAGCTCAGGAAAACCGATAATGCCATTTTTAAAAGTAATGATCTTATCCTCTGCACTCTCAACTTCGCCAAACGCCTTTGTATTAATGTTCATGAAGTACCTCCTTAAATAAAGTTCAACAGAGTCGTCTGCGTTACTTTTCCGGTAGCCATCAAAGCCGCCTCATAGGTCAGTTCCGCCGCCGTCAGTTCGATGGCCACTTCTGTGATATCCACATCCTCATTCTCACTCTTCAGCGTCTCAAAGGTAGTCTTCTGGTTCTGCATACGATTCTCTATCAGCTCCAGCTTACTGCTTCTGGTACCGCAGTTCGTGAGACTCAGGCTAGCGTCGTCCAGATAGCCCTGCAGCTTTGTGATTCCATGCTCAAAGAGCTTCTGACATTTTGCCTTGGACAGAGCGGCCGCTTTCTTGACTCCATCCAACTGTTTCTGAAGCGTATCCATATCCGCGGGATCTGCAGTCTGCATCTTCGCCTCAATCTTTTCCTGAATCGTCGCCAGATTGTCATACTCCTGCAGAGCGTTGACCATGTCATGTACTTCTCTGCCGATGCCGGGTTTGAAGCACTCGCTCGCATTAGAATTCACGCGTATGGTCTGATTAAAGCCCACGTCATACTCAATAATCTGTTCCTCGGGATTTTCGCCCAGAAAACTTTCATTGTATTCGATCTCTTTATCCGTGCCGGGATCACTCTTGCAGTAGAAATAGTGCTGAGGTCTCAAATCCCCCCTCTGCCAGTCTTCCTTCTGATAGGTCACCCGGATCTCACCCTCGTCCTTTGTCACGGTGGACAGATCGTCCTTCACCGTCATAAGCTCATTATACCTGTTTTCTCCCAGCAGAATCTCGCCGGTCTCCGGCACAAAAATAGCTGCGTCGGGATCGTCTGCCGCCTGTTTGTAGGGGCTGGGACCCTCATAGGAGTGAACCGTGGTGGTATTGATCGTGACCGGATTGCCGGACGCATCCTGATAGCTGAGCACCGGGGTCATGCCATCGGAGCAGTTATTGTAGGCCAGGCGGAGACGATATACATCCGCCTGATCCACCGCCTGCTCGTCGCAGTCGGTCAGCGTGTTGAAATTGGCTGCCGTCCAGTCTAACAGATTGCCGCTCTCCACCTTTGTGACGGAGTCCAGAGCATTTCTGTCCAGCTGTTCTGTAATCTCATACACCTGTGTGGTATTCTCTGTAAAACTCAGAGAAGTATCGGTGCGATATCCGGTAAATACATAGCGCCCTGCATAGTCCGCGTCGCCCGTGGTGTAAACCTCATCCTGCAGGGCATTGAGCTGCTCCAGAATAATCTTGCGGTCCTTGCTCTCCAGATAACTATTGGGAACCTTGGTACACTGTTCGATCATCTTGGTCATAATCTCCGAGAGATTCTTCAGAGACTCCTCTGTCACATTCAGCCAGCTCTCCGCGTCGGGAATATTCTTGCTGTAATACTGTGTAATCTCTGTCACACTGCTGCGGAGGCGCAGAGCACGGATTGCAACCACCGGATCATCGGAAGGTCTGTTGATCTTCTTCTGGGTGGACATCTGGGTGCTCAATTTGTCCTGATATATCTTGTTGGTATTGATATTGGACAGATTGTTCCTCTGCATGATCTTATTTGTAATTCTCATATTGCTCCTTTCCGACGAAGCATGTCAAAATCAGACGTCGTAACTGCGTCTCAAGTATTATACTCCGGTCTCAAGTATTAATCGGTCATAAATTTCCGTGAGTGTCTGTATCATTTTGGAAGCCAGATTATAGCCATTCTGATATTTCACCAGATTGATGGCCTCCTCATCCTCATCCACACCGGAAATGGAAATACGCTGACTGTCAATCGTATAGGAAATATCGGAAAAGGTCTGATAAAATCTGTTCGCCCTGCTGGCGTTCAACGCCACATCCGAGAGAATATTCTGCAAAAACTCGTGGGCGGAGGCGCCTCTGAAGCTCATCTTATTCTTATCATTGACCATATTCTTCAGATCTATAAGCAAATCGCCCTGTTCCACGCCATCTCCGGCCTTGGTCTTGTTTGCCAGAAGCCCCGGATCCTTCACCATAGCTGCGGTAATGCTCAGGTTTCTTGCAGTCATGCGATAATAGCTGTCATCACTCATCTTCACAGTGACGCTGACACCTTTATCATAACGTGTGCCTGCCGGAAAAGCAAACTGCTCTCCGTCCGTGGCGTGATCCGCCGTAAACATTGCGATGCCGGGGATATTGTCCGCCGTGAACCCGCCCGTGAGGATATCGTTGAACTTCTGGGAGAAGGTCCGAATCCACTCGTTCATCTGACTCATATAATAAGGAATGCCCTGATACTCCACGCTGCTGCCGATACTGGCCTCTTTGCCCACTCTGTCATTGGTAATCCGGGTGTGATTCTTGTCGTCCACACCGCCTGCCGCCGACAAAGTAAAGGTATAGGAGTAGGTATCTGTATCCGCATCATAGGTGTATTCCCATGAATCATAGTAAAACTCCTGATTGCCCAGATTGATGATACCGCCCTGGTCAGAGAGATTACATTTGTTCAGATCCTGCAGATAATGTCTGCCCACCTCAATGGTCACAGTGTCCTGAGACAAGCCCGTGTCAGGATTTACAACAGTACCGATACCTGTGACAGTACCCGTGAAATTCTCTCCGTTATTACCGTCGCGCATCTCCACCAGGCCCTTTAAGTTTCCGCCCATGGCTCTATTGTAAAGATTAAATTTCTGTCCATCCTCCCAGTATACCTCATAGAGTCCGTCAATATCCGTCTGATTGACTTTCTCATAGGAGGTTCTTGCCACACAGCTCAGACCTCTGTACTCACTGTTATCCACCAGAAGCTGCCCAGCCGCGATCTTTACCATAAAGTGATTGGCTCCTGTCTCGCGCTCAGGATTGTTTGTGTCCACAATGGGCTTCTCGCTGACCTCGATGTCCACAATCTCAGAAAGCTGATCCAGCAAAAGCTCTCTCCGGTCTCTCAGCTCGTTGGCCTTCACACCGGTCAGCTCAATGGTGTTGATCTGCTTGTTCAGATTGGCAATCTCGCCTGCCAGCGAATTAATCTCATCAACCTTCAGCTTAATCTCCTGATTGACATCCTTCTGCATGGCCTCCATATTGCCGGCCAGACCGTTAAAGTATTCCACAAGAGATTCCGCACAACCCAAAAACTGAGCCTTTGCGTTACTGCCGCTGGGATTCTTCATCAACTCCTGAAGTCCTACAATCATAAACTGGTCAAAAACCGTCTTGAATCCGGCATTCTCACCGTTGTCGTCAAAATAGGTCTCCACCTGCCTCATATAATACTGCTTCATGTCGTACTCGCCGACCTTGGTGTTATTGTTCCAGAACTTGACGTCATAGAACTCATCCCGCACGCGCTCGATGGCCAGTGTCTCCACGCCGGCGCCGGCACAGCCATAGGTCTCGAACACCCGCAGGGCGTCTGCCGCCTGCTGCTTCACCTGCTGTCTGCTGTACCCTTCGGTATGCACATTGGCAATGTTGTTGGATGTGGTATTCAGGGCGGCATTGCTTGCCAGAAGTCCCGTATATGCAATATTTAATCCAAAAAATTGTGAGGGCATCTATTTCCCCTTCCTTTCTGCATCCGTCTTAACGTCCTAATGTATTGATAATGTGCTCCAGCATTTCGCTGATTGCATTGATGTAACGGCTGGATGCATTGTATGCATTCTGGAATTTAATCATATTGGACAATTCCTCATCAGAGGAAACACCGATTACCTGTGCTCTGGAACTCTCAATGGCTTCCACGGTATTCTCCTGATTGATCAGAATGCTTCTGTTTACATATCCCGTGTTGGCCACCTGAGTCACCATGTCGGAATAGTAATCGTTAAAGGAAACTTTTTTCTTGGTATTGGGATTCAGCGTGTAAAGCTCCTCCGTGAACGCCGCCTTCAAAGCGTCCGCGGTAGCCTGATCCTCCTTGCCGTCCTTTAAACGGAATCCCAACATAGAGGGCTTCTGCATCAGCTCCTGATTGATACGCAGATTCTTCAGACTGTAGAGACTGTCCTGTGCGTCCACATCCTCTTCATTATATACCCAATAGGTCTCGCCGTCGTCGCCGGTGACCTTGGTGTAAGCATCCGTGGTAATCTTGTCAAACATCTGAATGGGACTGCCGTCCGCATTCCTCATATAACCGCCGGGCTCAGATTTTACATATTTTACATTGGAGAGTGTCTCCGTGGTTCCGTCGGCATTCTGTACCACCAGGTCGCCGCGCTGCGCACCCGCCGCCTGTGAAAGGATATCATTGATCTTAGTGACCACATTGTGGATCAGCTGATCGAACTCTCCTTGCATATTCATCAATACCGACTGCGATATCTTGTCATACTTCTCCGGAGCCATATCTGTGTAATCAGCTCTGTGATCGCCCCGCGCCAGAAGCATAGACTTCAGTCCGCCGATATCGGTATTTAAATCTGAAGAAATTTCAATACTCAGATCGAACACCTCAGCGCCGTCGATATTGTAGACCAGGCTGCCGTCGTCCTGTACCTTATAGGTTGCGTCCTGCGGCCAGAACGGAGTGTAGAATCCGGTGCCCTTCGCCACGTCCAGCATGATCTCGTTACAGGAGGAGCCTTTTACAAAATCCACTCCCTCAATCTGCACATACACATTGCCGAAGACGTCCTCCCCGAAAGAAATGCTTGCAAGCTGAGACAGTTCATCCAGTATCTGATCGCGAGCATCCCTCATATCATTTGCACGCTCGATGCCGCCGCTCTCAATCGCTCTGATCCTGTCGTTCAGATCCAGAATCTGTTTTCCATACTCATTGATACGATCCACCTGCTGCTTGATCTGCCGGTTCAAATTGTCCTGATAGGAGGACAAACCGTCATACACCGCAACCGCGCGCTCCACAAACTCCGACGCCCGCTGCACCAGCACACCCTGTGTTACGCTGCTGGCAGGATCCTTTGCAAGCTCCTGAACAGCCGTCCACAGATCGGCCATGGTGCCCTGAAAAGCCTCACCGTTCAGCTCTCCCAGCTGGCTCTCCACTTCCTCCAGCACATTGGTGGACACTTCATAAAACATACTGCGCCCCGATTCCTTGCGGTATGTCTTATCCAAAAAATAATCTCTGATTTGTTTTACCCGGGAATAAGTGACGCCGAGACCATGCTGCTGATATGCCACGGCGGATGCCGTCTTGGAGAGCGTTATATAACTCTTCCCCGACTGCTGCACCTGCTGTCTGACATATCCGGTGGTATCGACATTAGAAAGATTATGCGCTGTGGTGTTCAGCGCATTTTGACTCGTCTGTAATCCGGATGTTCCTATATATAAACTGCTCATTAATGACATAACATCTACCTCGGCTTCTCAAGTGATCCCTTTGACCGCTGGCTATTGTTTGGCGTCAAAGCCCCGGTTTACCCCCATGGTCTCCCCGGCGCTGCAGGCGCCTCTGTTATAATTGGCAGTCTGGGGCGCCGCCTTGGAAGCCTGGAGCATCGTGATTTCAAATTCCACCATCTCCAGCGCATCCTTCAGGAGCTCACCATTCTGCTCATTGACACGCCGCAATTCCCGCATGGTTTTGCGAAGTCTGTCGTGTATCTCCGCCAGAATACTCTGTTCTGCAGGTCTTGACTCCATCATGTCAACTAAATTTGTCAGCGTAAGTTTGGTAACATCCTTGTTCAGTACCGTGGCTATATCCGCAGTCACTTCTCTGCGTTCGCGTTCCAGGCTGTTGAGCCTGTTTACCATGTCCTGCTCTTCATCCGTGATTTTTTGTAAATTTTCCAAATTGCCGCTTGCGATAATCGGCGTCTTGCGCTGGGATACCTCCAACAACCCCTCGTATGCGCTGCATTCCCTGTTGAAAATATCTATCAGGTTTTCCATCAAGCTCGCCACGGGGTTATCCTCCTTATACCAGCGCGTTATACTTCTCTAACAATTTTGCAGCAAAACTGCTGTTGTCCACCTTGTAATCGCCGCTCTGTACGCTCGCCTTAATGGAAGCTGTCAAATCTTCTCTGATGTCGGGCGTTGCTGCCAGCGCTGTTTTAGCAGTCTGGATATCTTTTCCTCTGCTACTTATCTCTAACTGATCTTTGGAAAAACCTGCTGCACTCGTCGCGGTGCTGCGGCTTGTCTTCTGTGCCTTGTAGAGCTGCTGTACCTGTGAATAAGCCTCTATACGCATATCGGATTCCTCCTTCCTTCAGTAATGAATTGCTATCCGATTCAAAATATGTATCGGCGTAAATCACAAATTCTTTAGAGTAATGAGTTGATTTTTTTTGTGATTTTGTGTAGCATGAGAAATATCACAGACGTTTTCAGAAAGGATATTCTCCCATGCGTTCTAAATCTATATCGGCTCATACGCCGAAAAAATCAAGCGCAAAAATCGCAGAGCGCATACTTTTTGCGGTAGTATGCCTGCTATTGCTTTTATATCTGGGAATATTTGCCTATTTAAATATGTATAAATATACTCAGCATGTGGATTCGGACATCGCAGTGGACGCCATGCTGGCAAGGGAAATCTGGACGGAAAAAGACCTTACGCCCGACAATTGGATTTCCAGCACGGAACGGCGGGTGCTGGGCGTGCCTACGCTTTCGGCCCTGTTTTACGGCATGAGCGGCAGCATGGTATTCTCCATGGGACTCTCCTGTGCGATTGTAGGAGGCCTCTTGCTTGTGTCCATCGCCTTCACTTTAAAGCGCTGTCAGATATCCCGGCTGGGCATCGCCACCGCCCTGCTTGCGCTCTGCGCCCTGCCCATCAACGGCCTGCGAAATGATGGTCAGATGGTGCCTTTCGTGATGCTTTTATGGTTCTTGTTTGCGGATTATTATGCCCTGCACAGCATCTGTCTGTTTTTGTGCATCGGCTTTTATCTTTATCTGAGGGATTTTGGCAATAAAAATCCGAGTTTAACAAATTTGACAAAAAACAAAGGGACCGCAGGCCGCAGGAACATCGCCCGATACGGTCTCGGATGGCTGGCACTCATGGGCCTGTGCGGAGGGCTGGCGCTGGGCGGAATGCGCTGCCTGCAGGTAGTGATACTGCCCCTTTTTGTCTGGGAAGTCCTGCTTCTGTTTTTCGAGAGCGACCATCTGGCAAAGGCACTGCCCCGCGGAAGATGGCTCGCCGCCATATTCATCCTGTCGCTGCTCGGGGTGGGCGTGCTGGCAAAGCTCTATCCCTCCAGTGTGGATTATCCCATGTATATACAGAATGGAGGCGGCATGGCAGACCGGCTGACACGCATCGTGCCCGGCGCCGTGCTGGAATGTCTTGGTATCGCGGGAAACTGCAAGTTAAACTCCTTTGCCGCACTGATGCAGCTTGGCATTCTGGCGGTGCTGGCGCTGACTATCTACGGCCTGTTTTTCTTATTCAGTAAGAAGAGCACTGCTTCTTCTGCTCAAAAAATGCTGCTTCAGGCTCTGGGCACGTCCTTTCTGTTCACAGTGTTTATCGAGGTTGTCACCAACGCGGAAGCCGCTCATAATTATTTCTTTGTGATATGGTTTGTGATCGCGGCTGTGCTGGCCGTCCTCATCACCCATTTTGAGAAGGCCGCCCCCCGCTTTGCCGGACTGATTGCACTGTGTGTGTGCATTTTCTCGATTTGCAATGTGTTCTACACCTATAAGGACTGCATCACGGTGGAAGACAATCTGAAGGAATACGAGGAAGTCATTGAATATATAGACTCTCAGGATATCCGCTACGGCTATGCGGAATTCTGGGACGCCTCCCGCATCTGCATCATGACGGACGGACGCATCACCATGGGACATTGCTATCACATGGAGGATTTGCGCATGTATTGGTGGATTACCAGCACCAAATGGTATGTGCCAAATCTCCCGGAACTGATGCCCACCGCTTATGTAGTGCGCATAGAAGACAAGGCGGCTTTCGAGGCACAGTTCCCCAATGCAGCCATCGTCTCTCTGGGATTTGAAAATGAACGCTTTGCGGTGTACACCAGCGAGTATAATCTGGTGCCGATGATCTGAATCCCATATTTTGTCGGTTGAAAACGTATTGAGCAATTGCTAAAATAAAGCGACGAAAAAATTCAAATATTTTTAAATTAAACAAAAAAGGAGAATCTCGGGACATATGGATAATAAGTCTCAGAAAAGAATCGCTTTTAAAGATATCCCTGCGGGTGTCTATGGGCTCTGTATTGGAATTTTGTTGGTTTTTTCGCTGTTTATTGGCCTCTTTCTGACCTATTACAGCGTGCGCTATTCCTATTATTCATCCACGGATTACACTCCCATCTATCTTGTCAAAGACAATGTGGTCTTTAATTTATTGCTGTTTCTGGGGATATGTCTGCTGACACTGCTCCTGAATTTTCTCTTTCACAAACTGGGGGACAAACAGCGTCTGGCAGGGTATCTCTTTCTGGGTCTCTGCTGTATCCTTTATGTGACCGTCTGTCTGATCTGGGTGACAGAGCTGCCCTACTATCCCAGCGGAGATCAGTTGAACGCCACCGCCGCAGCCCACTATAATTTAGACGGTAACTTTATTATGTTTAAAAAAAGCGGGTATATCGGAAAATTCCCCTATCAGAAGGGGCTGACTTTCCTCTATGAGATATTGTTCACTCTGTTTGGGGATTTCTGTTATCCGGTGGCCGCCAAAATGCATATCTTTTTGGGCGTCATCACAATGGTTTTCGGCTATTTGTTTGTGGAGGAAACCTCCTGGAACAGTATCTGTAAGATTCTGTACTGTCCCCTGGTGCTCTTCTGCACACCCTATTTGATACTGACCCCCTACACCTATGGGGACCTGCCCTCCATCTGCTTCTGCATCGTGCTGTTCTGGGCGTTGTTGCGCTATGTCAGGACCGAGCGCATACGCTATGTGACACTGGCCTGTGTCATGGCCGTGCTGTCGCTGATGGTGCGTCTGCACACCTGGATCGTACTGATTGCCGTCCTGATCGGCATGGTGCTGGCCGCATGGCAGAAGAAAAAACTACAGCCCCTTCTGGCCGGGCTTCTCATCATCGTCAGCTCTTTCAGCGCCATAAAAGCCCTGGACTATTCCTACGCCCTGCGCTCCGGCTATGAGATTACCCAGGGTGCTCCTATGATACTGACCCTTGCCATGGGGCTTCAGGACAACGACGGCGGACCCGGCACCTATAATAACTACCAGACTCTCACTATGGACGAAGCTGCGTGGGACAATGAAACGGCTAAAGAAATTGCCAGAGAAAATATACAGGAAAATCTGGAACATTTTAAGGCGGATCCCGCCTACGCAAAATGGTTTTTCAAGACAAAGATTCTGAGACAGTGGATAGAGCCCTCCTTCGAGACGTTGATGTCCACCCGCTCCTTCGACGAGAAAAAAACGATGCCTGATTGGATTGAACAGATATATTACGGAAACCTGCACGACCCGCTGATGCGGTTTGCAAATGGTTATCAGAGTGTCGTCTATCTGGGATTTTTGTTCTTTCTGCCGGTGCTCTGGAAACGACGCAGAGAAAATGCGGCAGGCTATATTCCCCTCATCGCCATTGTGGGTGGCTTCCTCTTCAGCATCATCTGGGAATCACAGTGCCGCTATGTACTGCCCTATTATCTATTCATGCTGGTGTATGTGCCGGACGGCATCCACTGTGTAGGCGATTGGGCAAGGAAAGGCTTGAAGCGTTTTGTTCACATCCATCAATCAAACTGATACAGAAAACTAGCCACATCACAGACATATTTCTTGCAGGGCATAGGCCAGGGCGGCTCCTGCCCCGGTAATTTCCCTGCAAGCATATCCTGTGTGCCCTTTAAAATTCCCGGAATAATTTCTGCTGTCAACGGATAACTTCCATGAGACGGCCAAATGGAATCAAATGCATCCGCCATAGCTATCATTTTTTTAAGGCTGTTTTGAAATGCCTGCATATTGCGCCCCGCCCCAAACATAAAAATATCACCGTCCTGAATCACATCACCCGAAATAAGCATACGCTTTTCACGTTCCAGTAGCATAATGCTCCCCGGCGTATGCCCGGGCGTTAAAATCACTTCAAACTTCCAGTGCCCCAAATCAATAATATCACCTTCCCACAGCGGACACACATCCTCCATACAACAGCTTTCCGGCAATGAATTTTTATAATGATCCATTTCTGCCGGATGCATATATACAGGTTTAAAATCCCTGTTACATCCCGTATGGTCTTTATCTGTATGGGTGTTTACCAAAAATACGGGTAAATCTGTCAGCCCTGCGATCATTTCTCTGAGTGGCAATGTGCCAAATCCCGTATCGATTAACATGGCTTTTTTGTCCCCCTCAAATAAAAAAGAGCGGACACCGTTTTCTTCAAAAATCCAAAAATGATCTGTAATCTTTTTTACATTCTCCATTTTCCACCTCTGAAATTTCTTCAACCGGAACTATTTCGTCGCATGTTTTCATTGCTTCACGAATTTTCTCTATCAAAGTCAAATCCGCAGGTAACCACTGAACCGTATCCAGCTCATCTTTGCTTAACCACTTAGCCGCTTCTGCTTCCTTCAGTACCAGCTTACCAGTTACCATTTCACACCAAAAGCAATCCATTGAAAGATGAAAATTCGGATAATCATATTCAATAGTATCTATCAAGTCATGCACTTCTATTTCCGTATCCAACTCTTCTTCAATTTCTCTCTTCAAAGCCTGCTGCGGTGTTTCGCCTTCTTCTATTTTTCCACCCGGAAACTCCCACTGTCCCTTGAACTCTCCATAGCCTCTGGCTGTAGCATATATCTTCTGTTTTTCTTTTATCGAATCACAGATGACTGCCGCAACAACTCTTATTGTTTTTATCTGTTGCAATAATTTTATCATCCCAATCTATCTTTTAATTCTTGTAAGCTGTCCTCTATTTTATCGACATTTACAAAATGCAAATTTACTGTGGTTCCATCTCCGCTTTCAAACCTGATAGGCTCATGGTCTCTCATCTCATCATTTACTGGATATAAGAGCCAGATCTCTGGAGTGTTATATTTCTTTGAGTAAGCATACATTTGGTACATATCTGCTTGTGAAATGCCATAGTTTTCTCTCTCACTATTGACCAGGCTTTTCCACTTGGTATCTAAAATGACTGTACGCCTTCCTTTTTTCATTACGATATCGGGCCTTAATGCAAACTGGTGCCTTGGCTCCACAAAAAGATAGTGACCTTTATCCTGGCTGGAAACATCCCATCCCTCTGGGCCCATAACCTTCTTCATTTGCTGCGCCACATAACTTTCATACACTGATTCCATTGGAAACAACAAAGCTCTTGATGCTGTGGAGCCTGAAAATGTAGTGAAACTCTTATTCATCAAAAATACTTTAGACCATTGCATAAGCATCTCATAATCCTTAGTACTTCTGTTCATAACAACCTTTGAAAAGTCCTTTTCATAATTAACCGATTCATCCACCATCTCAAACGCAGTAAGAAGGTGCCTTATCTCTTTTGAGTTTTCTGCGCTTGTTGTCAATTTCTGTAACTTTGAGAGTGTTGCCTTCACAAGCCGGTTTTCTACCCTGTTAGGGCTGAATTCCTCGTAGGCAACATAAAAGCGCTCCTTGTGGGCCAAATTTTCTCTCACGTGCTGGTTTACGATGAGCTTTCCCTTATAATAACGCAGGTTGTTTTCCTGTTCAACATAATTCGACTTTATTCCGCGTTTCACCAACCGTCGAACTTCCTGTAGATACATGTTGATGAACAGCTCGTACAGGTTCATCTGGTCTACCTTCAAAGAAGCATCGTTGAATACTTTACTTGGAAACTTCTTCATACTCCGAAGCATTCTAAGGAATACCCGCTTGGTTTTCTTATTTCCTTCGTCTTCCTCACCAAACGATATCTTAGGAAGCACCTGAATCTGAAAACCGTTCTTCATTTGAATCAGACCGACATAGTTCTTTATAGAAACCACTTCTCCAACATTACGTCGGTAGCCAATTTTCATAAAGTCCAACGCATCTGCATGCTCCGCATCTCCGGCAAACTCATGGATAAACGCCACCAGATTGTCGAATTCCTTCTGATTCAAATATTTATATTTTTCATCATCTTTATAATCCACATTACAGATAATAGAGTCAAATTCTTTTACCTCAAACGGTTTACCCATGAAATCACCACACTTTACAAAATTTCTTTATAACTGTTGATATTTCCAAAGGCCTTTTTATTAATTGTGTATCTCTTTTCAGGAAGGTCAATCACATCTTCTACATTACCTTTGAAAATATTCTTTGCTACAACTTTCTCATCAAGAATAAATTTCAAATCATCACTGCTCTTTGCATTATCACCCAAAACAAGTTGTATCTTCTGATAATCCTCATAGAAGTATTCCTGTAATAATGGAATTACAGACTTTTCAAATATGGCCTGTAACTTTTCAAGCGTTGCATCAACCTGAAGCCCGGTAAAGAATGCATGTCCTATTGTATGCTCTCTATCATACAGGAATGTAATTCTTTCATTTATTTTATCAAGCATTGCTGCTACATCTAAATCTTCTACCTTATCCGCATGAATCTTTTTAAGCACATTGGAATCCGGCATCATCTCTATAAACTGGAATCTTCTACGAAGTGCTGTATCCATCAACGCAATAGACCTATCTGCTGTATTCATGGTTCCAAGAATATATACATTGGAAGGTACACTAAACGATTTCCCTGAATATGGAAGAATTGCTGATGCGGCTTCCTCCATTTCAGCACGCTTAGTAGATTCAATCAAAGTAATCAACTCTCCAAATATCTTAGAGATATTACCTCGATTGATCTCATCAATAATAAACACATATGGCTTTTCGTTCTTTTCTCCAGCATAACCGCCATGCTTAGAAACTAGCTTAAGCAGTTCACTAATCCTTACCCTGCTAAGTTTCGTTATTTCAAAGTTTGGTAGATACTTTCCGCCATTCAATTCACGAATGTTTTCTACAATATCTGTTACAAGCCATTTTACTTTTCTTGTCCACTTAAAACTGGATTTCTGCTCATCGTAAAAAGGCTCCCTATCTTCAATTATTCCAATTCCATCAATATTAACATTCGCTCCATTGTATGAAACAACGTAATCACCAGGATTCATCATATTAAACCATTTCTTATAGCTATCATCTGCCTTCTCCTTATCCCAGTTAAATCTTATGGTTCCCTCCTTAAAACATTCTTCCTTAAGATCATTCTTCCCCACACCAGCTAATCTCACAAACCAAACCTGTGCACTGTGATCATACTCAACATTTTCAGGTGTTGCTGCATCGTCACAGAACTTCTTAAACACACCCGGTTCTATTGTATATGAGATATCTGTAGCTTCATCATCAACTACCGGTTTGATACCTTCTATAAATTCTTCATAACCATAAGACTGATGGAATGTTGTAAAAGCAATTCTGCCGGCCTCTTTTAGCTCATTATATCTAACCATTACTGCATCATAGTCAGTAAGTTCTTCCACTGATTTTCCATCACAAATCGCAACCGCATAGGTAACAGAATTATATGTCTTTCCTGTTCCAGGAGGACCATATAGTATTAAATTTTTATCAAACTCCTTATTGCCTGCTTCTTTCATTTCCTGGAACACACCTCTTTCCTCTAATGCCTTGACTGCTTCCATCAAAGGCTCTCTCATTTTATAACAGAATACTCCATTGCTACCTGCCGGCAAAGCTCTACCAAAGAACAACACTGGCCAATATTGATTTTCTCCGGTCTCTTTCACACATAGTAGGCAGTTTGTTTCCTTGTAAACTGCCTTGGCCACATTGATTGCATTTGTGTTATAATGTGCCGCACCATTTCCGTATCGGTTAGCAATCTGCTTACAAGAACCAGTTCCCCCCATCAAGTACAGATAATGAAGGGTATCCAGCCATGCACGCTTTACAATATTCTCATCACCAAGAATTCTTTCATACTCTTCCGCAGTGATTCCCGGATCATATTCTGAAATACTTGGATAATACTCGGTCTTCTCAATTCCAAGCACATGCTCATAATACGGAATAATAGCCGCTATTGCGTTTGATATTTCTGTGTGATAATACATATTTGTTTCATCTGTTCTACGTTCCACATATTTGCATATCTGCACTTTCTTTAGCTTTCCACTTACTATGTCCTGTTTTATTTTATCCTGAGCTTCATTTATAATATCCGGATTTCCCCATTCATTACTACCAGACACATATACAAGGCCTGCTGCCACATTAATTGGAATATCCAAATGTGAATGATACTGCTTCACCACTTCTTTATCTGTGCCATCATTTTTTATTTCTAAACTTATTCTATATCTTGTGCCGCTCTCACCATTTTTTTCTACGAAAATAGAAACACTCGTTGGATTATCAGCATATTTGCTATACTTAAGTTGAGCCCATAAATAACGTCTCGTTTTTGTATTAGATCCATCCAACCAGGTCATTTGCAAACATTTATCTAACTTATATTTCACAGCAAATGCAGCTGCCATCTTCTTCATTTCTGCTATGGCCGCTTGTCCTTTTTCCTTTACTTTTAAAAGACGATTTTTTTCCTCTTCATTTATTCCCGGCGCCTCTGGATTAGAATATGGAATATCTATATTATCA